>CAYXQR010000079.1:0-5978 GCA_964466955.1 uncultured Nitrosospira sp. | reverse complement strand
CCCGTCATATGGGCAACCCAGGTGCTGGAAGGCCTGGTCAAGACAGGCAAGCCAACGCGCGCTGAAGTGACCGACGCGGCCATGGGCGAACGTGCAGAGTGCGTCATGCTGAACAAGGGGCCTCACATCCTCCAGGGCATCCAGATGCTGAACGATGTCTTGCAGCGCATGCAAGCGCACCAGCGCAAGAAAAGCGCCCGGCTGCGCCGGCTGCACTGGTAGCAAATTTCGAGACTCATCAAACGCCACCCTTCGTAGCCAATAATTATTTCATGGCAGTATCCCGCTCAAAGACACCATGGTACTTTCGCCTCAGGGGGACGTAATCACGCTGACATTTGGCTCGTCTATACTTGATCCGAGCATCGAATGTGGATGGTGGATTCTCTCCATTGCCTATGCAAGCCTGATCCAGTGACTTCAATATGAAGAATGGATCAATACGAAGATGGTCGGGCGCGATAGCTTGAATGGCAACCTGATCAGTCGTTCACCCTTGATGGGATTGCCGGACATGGGATTTTTCTCTTCTTATTCTGCGGATCACCTGCGCTCCTGCTTCCGCATCATTCAGGAAGGCGTGGAAGTACGGCGTCACATCGACCTGCTAAAGTGGCTGCAAGGCGAAGTGCAGCAGTATCTGCCCCATGAGATCATGCTCGCGGCATGGGGAGACTTCGGTTCCGGTTCCATACGGCACGATATCGTCTCACCGATGCCCGGCGTCAGAACCGCGTACTTCGAGCCGGGCGATCTTTCGCCATGGCTGCAGGCCCTCTACCAGCACTGGGTCGCGCAGGGAAGAATGCCCTGCTCTTCCAGCATTGACGCACTGGAAATCGACACCAGCCTGCAGTACCTTCTTGGCAAGACCTTGGGAGAAATGCGGTCTT
The DNA here is from genome assembly GCA_964466955.1 of uncultured Nitrosospira sp. Lineage (GTDB taxonomy): Bacteria > Pseudomonadota > Gammaproteobacteria > Burkholderiales > Nitrosomonadaceae > Nitrosospira. The sequence continues at coordinate 5,085 of CAYXQR010000079.1, read as the reverse complement.
TCCTTCTGCATGGCATCAGGGACCGCCGGGGGCGCGATGACTGTATTTATGTCATTTTCAGTTCACAGGCGAAATTCGATGATGCGGCCCGTGACACAATGGAAATCCTGCTGCCCTATCTGGATACGGCCTTGCGGAAGGTCACGCCTTTCCCGCATCACCCTGCCGGTCATGTGGACCCGCCTCAAAGCGGAGAGACAGACCACGGATTGAGCGAGCGGGAGGCTGAAATCATGAACTGGGTCAGGAGAGGGAAAACCAACGCGGAAATCGGTCACATTCTTTCCATCAGCGCTTTCACGGTGAAAAACCACCTGCACCATATCTTCCAGAAACTGGATGTCTATAACCGGATACAGGCGGTTTCCAAGATGGAGCGCAGCTTCAGTCACAGTTGACGCTTGCCAAACCAGCGGCCCTGCCTGGAACAAACGCCCAGTCGTCCCTCAATCGTCCTTGATTTTGATGAGCTTGCCGTCTTCCGCCACTTCGATTTCGATCTTCTTTCCATCAGGCTTCTTCACTTCCGCTTCGTAAAGCGTTATCGATTTGCCATCACGGGTTTTCGTTTCCTTCTCGATTTCGTCGATCTTTCCGCCTCCCGCGTGATCGGTGATCGTTTTCTGAACCGCCGGCGGAACATCTGCCCATTCAACCTTTTCGTCGGCAAATACTGGTACCGCAAGCAGCATCGCAGCGGAGATAACGACGGATGTGATGAGTCCTGTTTTCATTCCTATTACTCCTTCTCATTGTCAATGGGCTATCTCTTTCATCTCTTTGAGCCCCAAAAATAGCGTCCTGCCGCAATCCGGGTCTGTGCGGGACCGAACTCATCCTGCTCATGTAAAAGAGGAGTCGGGAATGCCCCGTAGCAACGACAGTCACGCGGCATATACGGACGGTACCGCTCGATCATCCGGGGCCTGCTCCATATGTGCTCCCGTCAGGCTTGAGCAAAACCACCGGCATGGGCACCAGGGCTTGCCGCTTTCAGGGTCCAGGGCATCGTAGCGATATCCCGTATGGGCCGATACCCAGCAGCAGGAACGCAGTTGGTCAGCGCAACCGACGTGCGGAAGCCGCCGGGGGTGATCATGTGACGGAACGGGGTCTCGGCTGTAACAACATGCAGCGCGTCAAGAATCCCGTTCTGGCGCGATAGAGCGAAACCGCGCAACAGAACCGCGCCGGGACACAGTTCCTCTCTTTCCGCGATGCCCTGATCCATCCCCCCAATCCGAAACAGAGGCAATGTCACAGCCTGGATCACCTGTTCATCATCAGGTCGCGTCATGAAAAATGATCCCCGCCGTGTAGCGCTGCCCGGAACGCAGGCGGCTGACGCCATGGCGAAGGCTGACCCGGTAAATCCCGCGCGCGCCCCGTACCGGCCGGCGATGCACGGCAAATACCACGGCATCTCCCTGCGTGAGCGGAACCACCTCTACCCGTGACTGCATGCGCGGGCGCTGTTCGGTCAGCACAAACTCGCCGCCGGTAAACTCGCTGTCCGGCTGGGATAACAGCAGGGTGAATTGAATCGGGAACACATGCTCTCCATACAGATCCTGATGCAGGCAGTTATAGTCCCCCGGCTCATAGCGCAGCAGCAGCGGGGTCGGACGAAGCTGACCAGCCTCGTGACAACGCTCGATGAACCCGGCATGGTTCGCCGGGTAGCGCGCATCGATGCCCATCGCCTCATTCCAGCGATTGGCAATCGGAACCAGACGCGAATAAACCGCAGTGCGCAAATCCGAAATGATCCCGGGAAGCGGATAGCGAAAATATTTGTACTCTCCCTGGCCGAAACCGTGCCGGGCCATCACGACACGGCTGCAAAAAATGTTTTCTTCCGGATACAGGGCAACCAGCGCATCGCACTCAACCGGGGTAATGAGGTTTTCGATCACCGCGGAACCCTGCGCATCCAATTCCTTCTCTACCCGTTCCCAATCGAGCGCATCTACCCGGTCGGCAAGCTTTCCGCCCGGCAGATCCCGGGCTTTCCGCACCGGGCTGATCATGTCCGGGCCCCTTCATCCGGCTCCCCGCCTACTTCCTTTTCGAGAAGGGAACGCTTGCGCTCCACGCCCCAGCGGTAGCCGGCCAGTGCGCCATCGTTGCGCACCACCCGGTGGCATGGAATGGCGACGGCCAGCCTGTTGGTCGCGCAAGCCCGCGCTACCGCCCGCACGGCCGCCGGAGCGCCGATGCGCCGGGCGATATCGGTATAGCTGACCGTCTGTCCGGCCGGTATCCCGCGCAATGCCTCCCACACCCGCTGCTGAAAGGCGGTGCCGCGCACATCCAGCGGCAGGTCGAGTCCGATGCCCGGCGCCTCCACGAAACCGACCACCTTTGCGACCAGATGCTCAAAATCAGCATCGGCGCCGATCAGGTCGGCGCGCGGGAAGCTGTCCTGCAGGTCGCGTACCAGTTTTTCCGGGTCGTCTCCCAGCAGAATCGCGCAGATACCCAGGTTGCCTTGATTCTGCGCAACAAGAATCGATCCCAGCGAGCATTCCCCTACTGCAAAGCGTATCTCGGTATCGGCTCCGCCACCGCGATAGCAGGCCGGTGTCATGCCCAGCACCTCGACCGACTTTTCATAAAAACGGCTGCTGGCTCCGTAACCTGCGTTGAAAATCGCATCCGTCACCGTGCTGCCACGCTCCAGTTCGTCGCGCATCCTTTTTCCGCGTCGGGCCGCCGCATACTGCCTCGGAGTCAATCCGGTCAGCTGCCTGAACACACGGTGAAAGTGGGAGGCGCTCATGCCCACCCGCCTCGCCAGCATTTCCAGGCCGGGGACAATCTCCGCTTTCTCAATGATGCGGCAGGCCCAGGTGATTTTTCCCACATACTGCTCCGCCAGCGATGGCCGGTCCGGCTGGCAGCGTTTACAGGGCCTGAAGCCTGCCCTCTCGGCTTCTTCGCGCGTTTCAAAAAAGCGCACATTCGCCGGTCGCGCCGGTCGGGCCGCGCAGGAAGGGCGGCAATAAACACCTGTGGTCTTCACAGCGTAATAAAACATGCCGTCCGCTTCGACGCAGCGCGTCTGGACAGCAGTCCAGCGCGGGTCGCTGAGCGTGGCGTCGGCGAGCGATGCTTTTTTCCTTGATAAATTCGAGTTCATGAGGCATCCCTGTGCGTATCGAATAGATCAATATATCAATGCTCCCGGTATCGTCGCACTCCGCGTCTTGCTTTCGAATTCAAAAAAGGAAATAAAAGGGAATAATGGACGAGACCGGCGCCGCTGAAGTTTATCCTTGTTTTGCGGGGCGAAGAATCAGTCCTCAGGTACATTCCTCATGCAAAGTCCGCGTCCAGCACGACCCGATAGCGGGCCTTGCCGGCGGCCAGATGATCAACCGCATCGTTTATCCTGCTCATGGGGAAATGCTCCACCTGGGGCGCGATACGGTGCCGGGCGGCAAACTCCAGCATGGACGCTATCGCCGCAGGTCCTCCCGTAGGCGAGCCGGAGATGCTTTTCTGCCAGTTGATCAGCTCGAAAGCCGGGATCGGCAATGGTTCCAGCACTGCTCCCACGACATGCATGCGCCCATTTGGCCTCAAGGTCTTGAGGAGAGACGGCCAGTCGAGGGGAACATTGACGGTGACAAGCAGGAAATCCAGCGTATTGGCCGCCTTGAGAATATGCTCGCGATCCCGGCTGGATACTATCCGGTGGGCGCCCAGTTTGCGCGCTTCTTCTGCCTTGGAGGGAGTGGAGGAAAAAGCGGTTACCTCGCAACCCCAGGCATTGGCAAAACGAACCGCCATATGACCGAGCCCTCCGATTCCCACGATTCCCACGTGATCGGTCGGTTTCACGAAATCCGCCAGCGGCGCGAACACGGTGATGCCGCCGCACAGCAGAGGTCCTGCGGACGCGCCATCGATCGCGTCCGGCAGAGGAACCGCCCATGCCCAGTGCGCCCGCACTCTTTCCGCAAATCCTCCATGATGTCCTATAATGGTGGGTGTAGCTTCCGCGCACAGATTGTTGTCACCGGTGATGCATTCGTGGCAGCGCATGCAACTCTTCGCGTTCCAGCCGACGCCGACCCGCTGTCCGATTGGCAGTCCCTTCACATGGTCGCCCCGAGCGACCACCCGGCCAATCGCTTCGTGACCCGGCACAACCGGGAATCGGGTCATGCCCCAATCATCATTAAGTATGGAGAGATCGGAATGACAGAGACCGCAGTATTCCACCGCGATTTCCACTTCTTCCGCGTCGAGCGGACCTGCGTCGTAGCTGAATGCTTCAAGCTTCCTCGCCGGGCCGGATGCGGCCCATCCACGAATCATCATCATGTTTCTCCTGTATCCATGAAACCAGAAGCCTTTTGTCGTCAGCCTGAAGGCCCCTTTCGTTCATTGTGCGCTCCTTGAGCCGACATTTCCAGTCAGTCAGCCAGGCAGGAGATTCGCTCGGCGCCGATAACACACGGAGTATTCCATGCAGAATCCCCCCTCTCGTTATTTCGTTCCTTTCAAGCTATTGGGTATCGCGGTTCTCGTCCTGATGGTCCTCGCGATCGTATATGCACTCATCATTTCATTCAGAAACTGGGGCGGTATCAGCGTGTAGCATCGCCACGATGCCGACAGCTCAACTTTTTCAAGAGGCGCCAGGATGACAAAACGACAGGGACGACTTTTTTTCATTATCTGCACTTTCATCTCCGCCGCGGTATTCATCGGGCTGACTTTCGACAGCCACATGCGTTTTCCCGCCCTCACCAATGAAGAACAACTGACGCCGGAGATCATCAGGGGAAAAGATGTCTGGCATAGAAACAATTGCATCAACTGTCATACCCTGCTGGGTGAAGGCGCCTATTATGCGCCGGATCTGACCAAGATCACCCAGCAACGCGGAGTTCCCTATCTCACGGCTTTCCTCAAGGATCCGTCCCAATTCTATTCGGAAGAGAAGCACCGGCGGCTGATGCCCAACCCCAATCTGAGCGAAGACGAGATCAGCGAAGTGATCGCATTCCTCGACTGGGTCGGCCATATCGACAATCAGGGCTGGCCACCCCGGCCCATCATCGTCTCGGGCAC
>CAYXQR010000078.1:0-6149 GCA_964466955.1 uncultured Nitrosospira sp. | reverse complement strand
GGATGCGCTCATGAGCCTTGCCACGCGCGTCCCCATCACCGACCTGCGATATTTTGTCATCGCCGTGCTGATCCAGCGAGAGAGCGGCGGCAACCTGGCGGAACTGCTCGAAAAGATCAGCGGACTGATCCGCGCGCGGCTGACGCTGCTGGGAAGAATTCGGGTGCTTTCGGCCGAAGGGCGGCTGTCGGCCTGGATACTTTCCTGCCTGCCTTTTGCCACGGCGCTGATGATCAATATCGTCAACCCCGGGTTTCTGACCATATTATGGACCGATCCGATGGGATTGATGATGGTGGGAACGGCGCTGGGAATGATGATGACCGGCATCTTCGTGATGTCGCGCATCATCAGGATCCGGGTATGAAGCAGTTTCAATCAATGGGGGTAGCCGACAGATGACATCCATGCAAATCGCCTACCTGGCGGTGATTTTCATCGCCGTGGCCGGCGCCGCCTTCGGGGTGATGCGAGCACTGGCCCCGCGTCCCACCAAAACCCGCCTGGACCAGGTTGCCGCGGGTGATTCCGCGCCGCGGCAGAAGGCCGGCGAGGCGTGGGAACGGACAATGGTCAATCTGGCAGGCCCGCTGGCCAAGCTGGCTTTGCCAAGCGAAGGCTGGGAAAACTCTGCCTTGCGCGTGCGCTTCATGCATGCCGGCTACCATGCCCGCTCGGTGCCGATGGTGTATTTCGCAGCCAAGGCGGCGCTGGCGCTGGTTTTGCCGGCGGTTTTCCTGCTCTACGTCGGGATCGGCCGCCTGGAACTGGATGGCAATGCCGCCCTGTTCGTCCTGCTGAGCCTGGCGGCACTCGGCTATTATCTGCCCAACGTGGTGCTGGCGCGTCTGGTTTCCCAGCGCAAGCGGGAGCTGTTCGAAAGTTTTCCGGATGCGATCGACCTCATGACGGTATGCGTCGAAGCCGGACTGGGACTGGATGCGGCAATGGTGCGGGTGGCGGAGGAAATGCGCCTGAGGAGCAAGGCCTTGGCGGGCGAACTTCACCTGGTGAGCCTGGAACTGCGCGCCGGCAGGAGCCGCGAGCATGCGCTGCGCAATCTCGCCCTGCGCACCGGGGTTGAAGAAGTTGAAGCGCTGGTTTCCATGCTGGTCCAGGCGGACCGGTTCGGCACCAGCGTCGCCGCCTCCCTGCGTGTGCATTCCGACACGCTACGCACCACCCGCCGATTGCGGGCGGAAGAAGCCGCGGCAAAAATCGCGCTCAAGCTGCTTTTTCCCTTGATTTTCTTTATTTTTCCATCGCTTTTGCTGGTGCTGATGGGGCCAGCCTTCATCAACATTTATCGGGTGCTGCTCCCCACTCTCGGGGGACAGTAACCGGCGGAGAACGGGTCATGTTCAGAATCAAACAGCTTGCGTGGGCGGTGAGTTGCGCATTACTGATGGACGGATGCGCGTGGTACCAGAACAAGGACAGGCAGACTGTCGACATCAGGCCCGTAATGGAAGTCAACCATGCCCTTCGCAGCGCGGATGCAATGTACCAGCTTGGCCGATATCACCAGGGAAGGGTTTATTACCCGAAAGCCATCGCGGCCTACGAAAATGCGCTGGAAACAGATCCGCGCCATGTCGAGGCCCATAATGGCCTGGGGGTTGCCCATTGCCTGCAGGGCCGGCATGAGCTGGCGCTGCAGTACCTCCGCCGGGCAATCGAACTGGCGCCGCTGGCGGGACATCTGCGCAGCAACCTCGGCTATGCGCATCTGGCGCGCGGAGAGGAGGCTGAAGCCACCGTGGCGTTCGAGCATGCGCTGCGGCTCGATCCCGCCAACCATCGGGCGCGCCGCGCGCTCGCGGCCATTCATGAAAGAGCGGGGCTGCATGATAAAGCTGCCGCGTTGAAAACGGCACGGCCTGAGCCTGCCGCGACAGCGGCTGCGGCATCCGTGAAAGTTCCTGCTCCTGTCCCCGCATTTAACGCTGCATCGGTCCCTGCGGCAGTCGCAGCTACGGAGAAACAGAAGCAATCGGCCAGCGCCGTTGCTCGGCTGGTGCAGATCACGCCCGGTGTGTTCGAGTTCCGGATGGCGGAAGCGGGGACGGCGACAGGCATATTCCCGGGCAAAATCACCGGCAGGATCGGTGCGCCTCAGCATTCCGGCAAGCTCGACCGCCATAGCGAGGGCACGGGCATTCGCATCGAGATTTCCAACGGCAATGGTGTGGCCGGCATGGCGAAACAGGTGTCCGATTTCCTGGTGCGGAACGGGTATGCCAGGGCGCGGCTCACCGACCGGGAGCCGTATCGGCAGGTCCCGACCGAAATACATTACCGGCCCGGCTATTCCAGGCAGGCAGGCGAAATCGCCCGGATGATGCCGGCGCCGGTTCCCGCGGTGGAGAGTTACAATCTTCGCAAGGATATTCATGTGCGGGTGCTGCTGGGCAGGGATGTCGCGCGCGAGGTGACTTACTTCGGGACGCCCGGCGGAGTCCAGGTTGCGGACAGCACGAGCGCGCCAAGGAAGCGTTGAACGGACTTTCGCCGGGCGCCGGGCGTGTTGCTGTGGAATCGGCGAAGGCGTGGCAGGAAGGCCGCTGAAGCAGGGGTCGGGCAGCGGCGGGGTCCAGGACTGCGCCAGAATACGGCCTGGGGTGTCGGAATCCCGCTGCGCGGATCACATCTCACCTCTCTTTCGGAAGACGCAGTTTCGCTCTGACTCGCTCTGACTGGTTGCGCATTCGCGTCGGACCGGGCTTCGAAATGCCGTACCCGCCTGGGTGGGCAGCCCGGAGGGACAGGATGGAATGTCATCCGTTCCATTGTTGCTCGCGGCTTTCAAAGCTTCTCCGATGCATGCTCGATCCGTTTCGGTGATTCCATCGGCATCGCGACCGCGAAACGGGGTTAACAGGCCCTGGCCTTGGCAGCGCTTTCCTGATGACACGGAACACACATCCGGACAGAAAGCAGGTCCAGGGATGATCCGCGCCTGACGCACTGCCTCGTCACATCTCCACGAAATAGCTGGCCGCCGCCAAGTCCACTGTCTCGCGCGTGAGTTCGGGGCGCCGTCGCAGGAAGCGCGCGCGATCAACGATGTGTTCCACCAGATCGCGCGGATGACTGCCCGTCAGCGGGCGCCCCGCCTTGCGGTAATAATTGTCGAGCAGGTATTCGGCGGTCTCCATATTGTAAGCCAGCCCTTGGCCGTCACACACGCGCCGCAGGATTTCCCTGAATTCGTCCTCAGTCTGATACTGCACCTGTATCTTGTGGCGGATACGGCGCAGAAATGCCTCATCCACCAGATCCCCAGGGCGCAGATTGGTACAGAAAATCGTGATCTGGTCGAAGGGGATTTCGAACTTCAGGCCGGTATGGAGCGTCGGAAAATCGGTGCCGCGCTCAAGGGGAATGATCCAGCGGTTGAGCAGCTGGCGCGGTTCCACCTGCTGTCGGCCGAAGTCGTCGAGGATGAATACGCCGTTTCCGGCTTTCATGTGAATGGGCGCCTCGTAGAATTTGCTGCTTGCGTCGTAACGCAGGTCGAGCATGTCCAGAGTCAACTCGCCGCCCACCATTACGACCGGACGGCGGCATTTCTTCCAGCGCGGGTCATGCTTCATGCTCCTGCTCAGGTCAAGCCCGGGTTCTTCCGCGGGTTCGTCATCCAGGCTGACATGAATGGCCGGATCGAACAGGCGGATCACCTGGCCGCTGACCTCTATTGCCTGCGGCATATAAATATGCCCCGGCAGGGCGCGTCCCAATATTTCGGCGATGCTCGTTTTTCCGGTTCCGGGGGGGCCGTAAAAAAAGATGGAACGCCCGGAACCAAATGCCGGTCCCAGCTGGCTGAGCATTTTCTCCCCGATGACCATGTGCTGGAGGGAGAGGCGTATCCACTCATCGTCCAATTCCACCTGTCGCACGCATTGCTTCACAAGGGCGTGGCAGTAGTCCTGCAGGGGAACGGGGGCCGCTCCCACATAGCAACTGGTGGCAAGGGCGCCTTCCGCTCTTTCCCGCCCCCGGTGGGTCAGCTCGAAGACATGGGAGGCGCGGCTGTAGCCGCTGGCGGAGCGAAGGGCAGCCAGATGATCCGCCTTGATCCGTTCCGCCAGTTCATCGACGACACTGAACGGAAGCGAGAGCGTTTCGGAAATCCGCTGCAAAGAAAATGTGCCGGCCTCGAGATAGGCGGCCTTGAGCAGCAAATCGGTGAGAAAAGCTTCGCTCAGGCCGGTGTCGGCCACTTTCAGCGGAACTTTCGGAACAGGATCGAAGAATCGGCGGAACTCGCTTTCCGTGATGAAGTCGAGGGAGACGAGAATGTCCCCAAGACGGTCATTGTTCCGCCTCTGCTGGACGAGCGCCTGCGCCAGTTGGGCGGGCGAGATCAGGCCTTCGCGAACCAGCAGTTCACCGACCGGGTTTGACATTTGATATATCCTCTTGGTGTAGTCTGGAATCCTGGTTTGAAATTTTCCCGTTCAGGTCTTGTATCCAGCCTTGGATGGAAGGCAGAAAAGCCGGGCGCAATCGCATGGCGCGGGGATGGACGGACGGGTGTCCGATTGGAAATGCCGGCTGGCGGAATATGGGACGATCGTTTCCATTTGCTGGCTTCTACCGGCTAGAGCACGAACGGCACGAGCCGATAGCGCACCTGGAGCATATAGGCCCGATACGCCGGATCCAGCGCAAGATGTCTTTCCTCGCGGCGGATCCGTATCCAGAGAAACCCCATCGTTGCCGCAAAGACCAGCAGATTCGCGAGTGTCGTGTGCACCAGCACGTAGCCGCCAAACACCAGGAAGTAGCAGGCATAGAGCGGATGGCACACGATCCCGTACATCCAGGTTGTCTTGATTTCCCGCCGGGCCGCAACCAGCGCGAAACTGCGGTTCAGGGAGAGCAGGCTGACGATCTGAAGCATGGTGCCGAGCGCGATCAGGATGCTGGCCGAGGGAAACAGGCCCCACGTCGCGGGACGCAGAAGCAGCGGCGCGAAGGAACCCGCAACAGCGACCAGCCAGTCGGACGGAATTGCGGACACCGTCTTCGGGACGCTGCGGAAGAGAAAGAACCCGGTCGTCAGGGTTTCGGACAGAATGATCAGCAACAGGCTCCATTCACCCGTTTCCATGAATTTGCTGAAGTGGGCGGAGGCAAAGAATCCGAATACCCCTGCCAGCAACAGGCCGCTGTATACATGGAACCGCTGGGATTGCAGTACTTCAGGTAATGAATTCATCTCTGCCTCGACCTCGGAGAAGCGGCAATTACAACTGACATGGAAAACCCCTTATGTGACGTGTGATGCGCTTTATGGATGGGCCCGTGGCAAGTCGTTGCTGGCTTCCATTGCCTGGAAAACCAGATGGACCAGCGCCAGGGCCGGCTTATTTTTACCAGCGCTTATTCTAGAAATCCTTTCGTTGCCTATCCATCGTACTGAAGTACAAGGCCCGTCAAGGAATCCGGCATAGGTCAGGAATATTTGCCGCTGTTTTGCCTTGCCACTTGAAATTTCCGGCAACAATCCCTATTATTAGCACTCGTTGGCGGCGAGTGCTAATAATCTCGTAGTACAGATCGACAGCTCGGAAACCGCGTTGCAGCAGCAATTAAGCGGCAGTCCCGAAGAATTTCATTCGTTTCATTTAAACAGGAGAAGAAGACATGCAGATTCGTCCTTTGCACGACCGCGTTATTGTCAAGCGGCTGGAAGAAGAGCGTAAGACCGCTTCAGGTATCGTCATTCCCGACAGTGCCGCGGAGAAGCCCGACCAGGGCGAGATCATCGCCGTAGGCAAGGGCAAGGTTGGCGACGATGGCAAGCTGCGCGAGCTGGAAGTGAAAGTCGGCGATAAAGTGTTGTTCGGCAAATACTCAGGCCAGACCGTCAAGGTGTCCGGGGAAGAGCTTCTGGTAATGCGTGAAGAAGACATCATGGGCGTTATCGAAGGCTAACCTGCGAGCAGCGCGCTTTACACAACCTTTTCAGGAAATCAGGAGAAAAAGATCATGGCAGCGAAAGAGGTAAAATTCGGGGATTCAGCCCGCCAGAAAATGGTAAACGGCGTCAATATTTTGGCCGATGCGGTCAAGGTGACTCTCGGTCCCAAGGGACGCAACGTGGTCCTGGAGCGTTCCTACGGCTCCCCCACGATCAC
>CAYXQR010000077.1:0-16580 GCA_964466955.1 uncultured Nitrosospira sp. | reverse complement strand
GATGGTATAGCTTCCCAAACCCGGAATGCCGAAAAAGGATTCGGCGATGAGACTCCCCAGAAACAGCAGGGGGATGACTACAATGGCGCCTGTCAGAATCGGAATCAGGGCGTTACGAAGCACATGCCGGAACAGCACGATGCTTTCGGGCAGTCCCTTCGCGCGAGCGGTGCGCACGTAGTCTTTGCCCATCTCTTCCAGAAAAAGGGTTCGGTACCAGCGCGTGTTCGCTCCGAAGCCACTGATCACTCCGACAATGACCGGCAATATCAGAAACTTGACGGCATCCATCCCTTGACCGTAACCCGAGATCGGGACGAGATGCCACATCTTGCTGATCAGAAACTGGCCGCCGATGATGTAGAACAGACTGGAGACAGACATCAGCGCGACGCATAGCACGACACCCCAGAAGTCCACATAAGTCGCTCGAAAAAATACCATCATCAGGGCAAATACGATATATGCGATCAGCCCCAGCAGGAATACCGGCAACGCGATGGCAAGACTCGGCATCATCCTTGCCTTGATTTCGTGAGCGATATCCCGTCCGTCGTCTGCGCGGCCAAAACGGAAAGCGAACATGGATACCGATTTTTCAAAGAAAACGGTGCGGGTGAGCGTATCGATTCCTTCCGCCTCTTTATTGAACATCAGTGGCTTGTCATAGCCATGATCCTGTTTCCATCTGGCAATGGCCTCCGGCGTGACACGCTTGACGCCGAGTTGCATCCGGGCCATATCATCAGGGGTATTTACGACAAAAAACAAGACAAAGGTGATCAGATTCACTCCAATGAGAATGGGAATCGCATAAAGGACGCGCCGGATGATGTAATCAAGCATTCGTGACTTCCATGCCGGCTATCCCCCGCCTTCGCTCTTTGCGGCGATAAACGATCACGGCGGGAGTCATGGCGATCAGCAACAGGATCAGCAGCGCAGCAAGCGGCCAGCGTACAGGGACGTTCCATTCGAGCCGCTTCTGTTCGCGCAAGCGGGTATCGATTCGCAGGTATTTGATGTTATTGTTCGACAGCCGGTTGGGTTTCACATTGCCGTACCACGCGTGGTACAACCCGTATTCCATGGGATGATAACCCCATAGCCAGGGAGCATCATGACGCAGAATACCAATCATGCGATCGATGATCTTCCGCCGGCGAGGACTGTCCTCCATATTTTTCATTTGCTCGAACAACCGGTTGTACTCGTCATTGGAGTAATTCGCAGCATTCTCGCCCTCATTGCCCACCTTTTGCTGAGGACCGTACAGCAGAAACAGAAAATTCTCGGCGTCGGGATAATCCGCGTTCCAGCCCCACTCGAAAATCTGCGCGTTGCCTTTGCGTATTTTGTCCTGAAAGCGGTTGTAATCGGTACTGCGGACTACCAGCTGGATATTGAGTTTCTGGAACTGCTTGCGCATCCAGTCGAGAGCCGATTTATCGTCGACACTGCGGGAAGTGACGTCGAAGTAGAGCACCAGCGGAGCCCCTGTGCTGGTATTGACCCCCCCCGGGTATCCTGCCTCGGCCAATAATGCCCTGGCCGCCTCGATCGGCTTTCGCCGCGGCTTCCCGTCCACCCAGTCATATACGACGGGATTGACCCCCTCCCTGCCTTCCCGATGCCCTGGTATTCCCGGGGCAATGGGTCCCTGCGCTGGGATGCCGCGTCCGTTGGCGAATATCGACACGTATTCTTCGTAATCCACTGCGATGGAAATTGCCTGGCGCAGCTTTCTGGCCGACTCACGCCCCTGCTTGCCCACACCTCCTACCACGGGGTCCAGCATGTTGAAGCCCATATAATTGGTGGAAGGCGCGATCGCAGTCTCCAGACGAATGCCCTGTCGTTTCATGGCTTCAGTCACCGCTGCCTCGCCCTGCCCGGTCAATTGCACCGCCTGATCGAAGCTGTCGGAACTGATACTCGCGGCATCATAGTAGCCTTGCAGAAACTTGTTCCAGCGTGGAATGCTTTCTTTTTCTCGGCTGTACACGATCTGATCGATGAAGGGCAGCGGTTTTCCTGCATCCTTGAGCAAGCCCGCCTGCTCATCTTCCGGCATGCCCTCCGACGGATACGCCTCGCCCTGAAAATACGGGTTCCGTTCCAGAATCATCACGCGATTGGGATCGTTTTGGGTGAGCATGTAGGGACCGCTGCCCACCGGATACCAGTCGAGACTGATATTCTTGTTGGCAAGGCCCTTCTGACTGTAGAAGCGTTCAGCCTCCCAGGGTATGGGCGCGAAAAAAGGCATTGCCAGCCAGTATTTGAACTGCGGATACTTTCCGTTGATTTTTATGCGGTATGTATATCGGCCGACCGCATGCACGCCTTCCAGCGGATAACGATTCAGATCGAGGTATGCATCGCCGTCCACATTGAACTGGGCTTTAGCGACGGCCTGCAGGCTGGATGCATATTCCCGCAGGCCCACGATGTAATCCGCCATCAGGCCGAAGATGGGAGAATGCAGTCGCGGGTGAGCCAGACGTTTGATCTGGAAGACATAGTCCTCCGCGGTGAGTTCTCTGGTACCCGTATGGGGGAAATCTCCCAGTTTATGAAAAGCTGCCGCATCTTTCTCGCTCAACTGATGATAAAGAAATGCCCCTTTCGCATCCGTGGCGAACGCAGGATGAGGCTGATATCGAATGCCCGGACGGATAGTGATTTCATAGATCGTGTAGGCGATTTGGGCGGGATCCGCGTTCTCGCGCAACCGCGCTCCCGTATGATCAAAATACTGGATTTCCGGCATCTTCGCCGCAGCAAACGGAATCAGCTCATACGGACGCTTAAGGTAATGATATTGCAGCGGTGTCTGATAGATCTGCGCCGTCAGCAGAATTTCGTTAGAACTGTAGGATTGCACGGGATCCAGATGCTTGGGCCGCTCGGCAAATGCGCCGTAGAGAATATTTTTCTTCGCATCCGCTGCAGGGTACGGATTGTTCCATGGATTCGTGCAGGCAGTAACCAGGACAATAAGCGACAGCATCAGGAGATATTCAAAAAGCGACGCCACAACAGGATGCTTTCGCAAGGCCATGTCGAGACCGGATAATAAGCGTTCCAGCAGGATTCCACGCAGGAAAAAACAGTCCGGATGCCTCGTAAACGCTGCCTTCATCAATGGGACAACCGGGTACGGCAATATGCGGGACAGGCGGGGCTGAGTATCGGCATTAAAGGTGATTTTACAAGCAGAGAGGACTTGAAGCTATAATCCTGTTCCCGCATCCTGATTTTTTCGGTTTGGCCACGCAAACGTTCGTTGACCGTCATTTTTTCTACGAGTTCAACACTTCGGATAATGTGTCGTTTAACGCTCGCTTCTCCCATGATCGCAAGGACATGACATGACTTTTCTCGCAAATAAATGCATTCTTATCGCCGGGTTGCTTACCAACCGCTCCATTGCATATGGCATTGCCAGGGCCATGCATAGGGAAGGCGCTCAACTTGCTTTTACCTATCAGGGAGAAGGGGTCCGGGATCGCGTGGCAAAAGTTATCGCCGAGTTCGGCAGCGACCTGCTGTTTCCCTGCGATGTCTCGAATGACGACGAAATAGCCCGCTGTTTCGAGGATCTGGGAAGACGCTGGGATGGTCTCGACGGCATTGTTCACTCCATCGCTTTCGCTCCGCGTGAATCCTTGAGCGGAGATTACCTGGACAGCCTGAATCGGGAAGCTTTCCGCGTCGCCCACGATATCAGTTCCTACAGTTTCTCCGCCCTGGCCAAAGCCGGAGTCCCGCTGATGCAAGGAAGGGAGGGCTCGTTGCTGACCCTTTCCTATCTCGGAGCGGAAAGGGTGATGCCCAATTATAATGTCATGGGATTGGCCAAGGCCAGCCTGGAAGCAAACGTGCGTTTCATGGCATCCAGTCTCGGCCCTAAAGGAATTCGCGTCAATGCCATCTCCGCAGGCCCCATCAAAACTCTGGCAGCGGCGGGAATCGGCAACTTCGGAAAACTGCTGAACTATACGGAGAAAGTATCTCCCTTGAGGCGCAATGTCAACATCATGGATGTGGGCAATGTGGCGGCCTTTTTATGCAGCGATCTGGCGAAGGGCATCACCGGGGAAATCACGCATGTGGACGCAGGATTCAACACGATTGCATTTGATCTCATCGAGCCCTGACCGCTGGACCGATCAAGAGAACCACAGCGCCTATTTATCCGGGTTCAGGTCCTTTACCGACACATCGTACCGCTTCCTGATACTGGCCAGATAGGCCGAGAATTCCTCCTGGGCCACTCTCTCCTGCAATTGCCTGGTAAAGGCTTTCCTTTGAGTGGCGTTGGGCATGACAAATTTGATGACGTTGTCAATGCGTATCAGAGTATACCCCCCCTGTGCATTGGCCACTCCGGCATAGGCGGGCAAATTACGCACATCGGCTCTGAAGATCGCTTGCACGATTTCGCCATCCAGACCTTGTGTTTCCCGCCTCGAAACCTGCAAGCCAGGATTCCACTTCACTATGCCGCCTTTCCCCTTCTGGAGTTCGGCCAGCTTTTCCTTTCCTTCCTTTACCGCCATCCGGGATGCTTCTTCAAGGACGATACGCTTCTTGATCGTATCCTTCACTTCTTCCGCCGGCGGCGTTCTCGCCGGCTGGTAATCGACCACTCTCGCCGAAACCAGAGTGTTTGGAGAAACTTCGATCGCCTCGGTATTGCGTTTATCGGTGATCGCGTCTTCCGAAAACACGGCTTGCAGCAGTCTTTCATTGTCAAAATAAGGAGACTCGCCGCCGTCCCTTCCAATCCACCCGCTCCGCTTGACAGTAACACCGTATTTCTCCGCAGCGGGTTGCAGACTGTCGCTCTGTTCGTAAACGGTATTACTGAAGCTGTCCGCCATTTCACTGAAACTTTGCGCGGCCTTTTCTCTTTTCATGTCCTGCTCGACCTGCTTCCGTACATCGTTGAACTCGACAGGCTTGCCTTCTTTTATGGCATCAAGCCTGATGATATGAAAACCGAAATCTGTCTCGACCACATCGCTGATATCCCCAGGGTTCATCGCAAAAATGGCATCTTCGAATGCCTTGACCATGGTGTTGCGAGCAAAGAAACCCAAGTCTCCCCCGTTGGCCGCAGAACCTGGATCCTGCGAGTGCCGCCGCGCAAGGTCAGCGAAGCCCTGGGGATTCTGCTTTATCTGCTGCAGCAGCTGCTCGGCCTTGGCGCGCGCATCGGCCTTCTCCGCGTCCGAGGCGTCAGCAGAGAGGCTTATGAGAATATGGCTGGCCCGGCGTTCTTCAGGCTGCCCGAACTCTCCCTTGTGTTCCTGGAAATAATTCATTGCCTCTTCCTCGCTCACATGAGAGTGACTCGCAAGGTCATCCATGGACAGCACCACATACTCGACCCGTACCTGTTCCGGCAGGCGGAATTCTGCCTGGTGACGATCGTAATAGGCCTGAATGACAGCGTCGTCGGGTTTGATCTCCGACGCGAACTGGGCCGGCAGGATTTGCCCCAGATGGACTTCCCGCTTCTCCTCGCTCAGGCGCATTAGTTTTTCAGCAACGGTATTCGAGATGAAGCCGATTTCGTTGAAAGGCGTAACCAGTTGTTGACGCATCAGTTCCTGCCGTACACGGGCTTCGAACGCGCGCGGGTTCATTCCCTGACCACGCAGCAATTCTTCATAGCGCTGCTTGGAAAAATCTCCATTCTCCTGGAACGCGGAGATATTCCGGATCATTTCCACCAGTTGCTCATCCGGGACAGCCAATCCCACTCGTGCGGATTCATGTCTCAATAATTTCTGCTGAATCAGTCCATCCAGTACTGCGGATCGCATTTCAGGCCTGTTCAGCAAGTCAGCATTGAAATTCTCGCCCATCGCGGCACGCATGCTATCCTGCTGCTCACGCAGCGCCTGCTCGAATTCCTGGCGAAAGATTTTTTCTCCTGCCACTTGCGCGACCGTATCCTCGCCTTCTCCAGTGCGATAAGACTCGATGCCCCAGAACAGAAAAGGCAGTGTGGCAACAGCCAGGACGATCTGGACGATGCGTTTCTTCTTGTTAACGAAATCGAACATTCAGTAAGCGAAAGATAAGAACGAATAAAAAAGGCGAACTTGCGTTCGCCCTCTCTGGCAAATATGGCGGAGTGGACGGGACTCGAACCCGCGACCCCCGGCGTGACAGGCCGGTATTCTAACCAACTGAACTACCACTCCAATATCGAAAGCCGTCTGGTGGGTGCTGACGGGGTCGAACCGCCGACATTCGCCTTGTAAGGGCGACGCTCTACCAACTGAGCTAAGCACCCTGTCCGAAAAAACGGCTAGTTTACTGCATCTCTGAGTGACTTGCCAGCGGTGAATTTTGGAACCTTGGTTGCATTGATGGTAATTGACTCGCCAGTACGCGGATTGCGGCCCGTGCGCGCAGCACGCGTTCCGACGCTGAATGTCCCGAATCCAACCAGGGTAACGCTCTCGCCCCCTTTGAGCGCGTCTTTAATCGCAGCGAGCGCTCCATCCAGCGCATTTCCCGCCGCAGCTTTGGAAATATCGGATGATTTGGCAATGGCATCGATCAGTTCGGCTTTATTCACGTGATCCCCTTTCATTATTGTTAAGAGTAATAGAATCCTGCAATCGGCTTATAACAACCCTTTACGATGACAGGTCGAGCAGATGCAATAATAGTTCAGAATTTCCAAACCTGAAATTCAAACTCACGTTTTTCCAGAACAAAACGGGTGACCAATGCGGGATGGCTGCGACCGTTGTTCCACCCGTCCCCGATGTGGAATCCCCCTCAATGCTTGATCACGGTAGAGGTAACCTCACCTTCGACCGCCACAGGTTTCGGCAGGGAAGAAGGTGCTTCGGGAAGCGAGTCCGGCTTTCGTTCCAGAGCCAGTTCCAGTACCTGGTCTATCCATTTGACTGGATGAATATCCAGCCGGTTTTTGATGTTTTCCGGAATCTCCGACAGGTCCTTGACATTGTCCTCCGGAATCAGCACGATCTTTATGCCACCGCGGTGAGCTGCGAGGAGTTTTTCCTTGAGGCCGCCTATAGGCAGCACTTCGCCACGCAGCGTGATCTCTCCGGTCATGGCCACGTTGGCCCGCGCGGGAATGCCCGTCAGCGCCGATACCATTGCCATGCAAATGCCGATCCCTGCGCTCGGGCCATCCTTGGGCGTCGCGCCTTCCGGCAAATGAATATGGATATCGTTCTTCTGATAGAAATCATCCGCGATACCCAGCGCTCGTGAGCGACTGCGCACCACGGACAACGCGGCCTGGACCGACTCCTGCATTACTTCCCCCAACTTGCCCGTTGTGATGGATTTCCCCTTGCCCGGCAATACTACAGCCTCGATAGTCAGAAGCTCTCCTCCGACTTCGGTCCATGCCAGGCCAGTCACCTGGCCGACCTGGTTTTTCTCTTCTGCGACGCCATAGGTATACCGTCTTACACCCAGGTATTTATCGAGGTTGCGGCCAGTAACGGTGATCCGTTTCTGACCGTCTTTCAGGAGCAGCACCTTCACCACCTTGCGGCATATTTTGGAAATCTCGCGTTCCATGGCCCGTACGCCGGCTTCCCGCGTGTAATAGCGGGTGATATCGCGCAACGCCGATTCCGACACAGCCAGTTCATTCTCCTCCAGCCCGTGATTTTTCATCTGCTTGGGCAGAAGATAGCGCGTTGCAATATTGAGCTTCTCGTCTTCGGTGTATCCCGACAGCCTGATCACCTCCATGCGATCCAGCAGGGGAGCGGGTATGTTCAGTGTATTGGCCGTGGCAACGAACATAACGTCCGAAAGATCGTACTCCACCTCGACATAGTGATCCACAAACGAATTATTCTGTTCAGGATCCAGCACTTCCAGCAGGGCTGACGAGGGATCGCCGCGGAAGTCCATGCCCATCTTGTCGACTTCATCGAGGAGAAACAGTGGATTCTTGACGCCCACCTTCGCCATGTTCTGCAAAATCTTGCCCGGCATCGAACCGATGTAGGTGCGGCGGTGCCCGCGTATCTCGGCTTCATCCCGCACTCCGCCAAGCGACATGCGCACAAACTTGCGATTCGTGGCGCGCGCAATGGATTGTCCCAGCGACGTCTTGCCTACCCCCGGCGGACCGACCAGACAAAGGATGGGCGCTTTCAGCTTGTCGACCCGCTGCTGCACCGCAAGGTACTCGACGATCCGCTCCTTGACCTTTTCAAGCCCGTAATGGTCCTGCTCGAGCACGGATTCCGCAGCGCTGAGATCCTTGCTGATCTTGCTTTTTTTGCGCCACGGCAGTGCAACCAGGGCGTCGATGTAATTACGCACCACGGTTGCTTCCGCCGACATGGGAGACATGAGGCGCAGCTTCTTCAATTCCGCTTCCGCTTTGGCACGTGCTTCCTTCGGCATCTGCGCCGACTTTATCTTCTTGTCGATCTCCTCCAGATCAGCGCCGTCCTCTCCTTCTCCAAGCTCCTTCTGGATGGCCTTTACCTGCTCGTTGAGGTAATAGTCGCGCTGGCTTTTTTCCATCTGCCGCTTGACGCGGCCACGAATGCGCTTTTCGACCTGGAGGATGTCGAGTTCCGTTTCCAGCAATCCCAGCAGATGCTCCAACCGCTTGGGCACGTCGAAAATTTCGAGCACCTCCTGCTTTTGCTCAAGCTTCAGTGGCAAATGAGCCGCGATCGTGTCCGCAAGACGCCCTGCCTCATCTATTCCGCCAAGAGAAGTCAGGATTTCAGGGGGAATTTTCTTGTTGAGTTTCACGTACTGATCGAACTGGGCCAGCATCGCCCGGCGCATGGCTTCTATTTCATGGTTATCCACTTCATCCGGAGGCAGCAGCGCCGCCTGACCGGAAAAATAGGTGCCATCATCCGTCACATTGATAATGCGCGCGCGCCGGCCGCCCTCCACCAGTACCTTGACGGTGCCATCGGGCAACTTCAGCATCTGCAGCAAATTGGCCACGCTGCACACAGTGTAAAGATCGTCAGGCGCAGGCTCGTCCTTGGCCGCAAATTTCTGAGCCACCAGCAGGATGCTCTTGCCCGACTCCATCGCGATCTCGAGCGCCTTGATGGATTTTGGCCGGCCGACGAAAAGAGGGATGACCATGTGCGGAAAAACCACGACATCGCGCAACGGCAATAGCGGCAATGAAATCTGGTTTGGATCGTTCACGTAAGAAGACATGTCGGCTCACCTATAAGGGAACAAGCTATGGTTATGGGGACGCCGCTACAAAAATTCAAGGCAACGGACCAGACAGGTACGGAGCCGATTAACAGCTCTTGGCTACCTTCGTTTTATCCGAATAGATCAGAATCGGTTTGATGTCGCCATGGACGGAGCTATGATCGATCACCACCTTCGCAACGTTCTCGAGCGACGGCAGATCGAACATCGTGTCCAGCAGAGCGCTTTCAAGAATCGAACGCAGGCCCCGCGCGCCTGTCCTGCGTGCAAGCGCCTTTCTGGCCACCGCTTTGAGTGCCTGCTCCCGAAACTCGAGATCCACCCCGCCTTCCATGTGGAACATTTTCTGGTACTGTTTGATGAGCGCGTTTTTCGGTTCTGTCAGAATTTGAATCAGCGCGGATTCATCCAGTTCCTCCAGTGTGGCCACGACCGGCAGGCGTCCGACAAATTCCGGAATAAGACCATACTTCACCAGGTCCTCAGGCTCCACACCGCGTAGAACGGCGCCAAAGTCCTTGCGGTTTTCCTGGCTTTTCACGGTGGCGCCGAAACCGATTCCTCCTTTCTCCGACCGCGCGCGTATCACCTTTTCGAGCCCGTCAAACGCACCGCCGCAAATGAAAAGGATGTTGGTGGTATCGACCTGGACGAATTCCTGGTTTGGGTGCTTTCTCCCCCCCTGCGGCGGCACCGACGCGACCGTGCCTTCGATCAGCTTCAGCAGAGCCTGTTGCACGCCCTCCCCGGAAACATCGCGCGTGATCGAGGGGTTATCCGACTTCCTCGAAATCTTGTCGATTTCATCGATATAGACTATGCCCTGCTGCGCCTTCTCCGCATCATAATTGCATTTCTGAAGGAGCTTCTGGATGATGTTTTCCACATCCTCGCCAACGTATCCTGCTTCGGTGAGCGTGGTAGCATCCGCCATGACGAAAGGCACATCGAGCAGCCGGGCCAGCGTCTGGGCGAGCAGGGTCTTGCCGGACCCGGTGGGTCCGATCAGCAGGATATTGCTCTTGGCGAGCTCGATATCATCGGGATCTGCCGACTTGGAAAGATTTCTAAGACGCTTGTAATGATTGTATACCGCCACGGACAGGATTTTTTTTGCCTGCTCCTGGCCGATGACGTATTGATCGAGAATCTGCCGGATCTCATGTGGAACAGGCAGATCGGACTTGGTAAGCTTGGCAGCTTCCGCTCCCTGTATTTCCTCACGAATGATATCGTTGCAAAGCTCGATGCATTCGTCGCAGATAAACACCGAAGGACCGGCGATGAGCTTCTTTACCTCGTGCTGGCTCTTGCCGCAGAAAGAACAATAAAGCAGTTTTTCCCCGCCAGTTTTCTCTGACATAGTCTTATCCCGCATTCTCCGAGCCACGCTCGTAACTAACGACCAACCTCCTCATCAAAAATCCATTTCTCGTTCCGATCATGCCGGACTGTCACTCCTTGAAGTTAGCATAGCATCCACGAGGCCGTATTTCACGGCTTCCTCCGCGCCGAGAAAATTGTCGCGGTCCGTATCGCGCTCGATCGTTTCCTTGCTTTGACCCGTGTGCCTGGCCAGCAACTCGTTCAAGCGATTCTTCAGAAACAGAATTTCCTTGGCATGTATCTCGATATCGGAGGCCTGACCCTGAAAGCCGCCCAGCGGCTGATGAATCATGACCCTGGAATTGGTCAGGCAGAAACGCTTGCCCTTCGTGCCGGCCGCCAGCAGAAGCGATCCCATGCTCGCCGCCTGTCCGATGCATAAAGTGCTGACATCAGGCTTGATATACTGCATGGTGTCGTAAATCGCCATTCCTGCGGAAACCAGGCCTCCGGGTGAATTGATGTAGAAGTGTATATCCTTGTCCGCGTTTTCCGATTCCAGGAACAGGAGTTGGGCGACAATGAGATTAGCCGATATTTCGGTCACCGGACCCACCAGAAACACGACCCGCTCCCTGAGCAGCCGGGAATAGATATCGTACGCGCGCTCTCCGCGCCCGCTCGTTTCGATGACCATGGGAACCAGGCCAAGACCCTGCGGTTCCAAACCGTGCTGCCTCCACTCCAGTCGCTGCGTCATATCATGATCTTCCCATCAACTCATCCAGCGTCATTGCCTTATCCTCTACGGTAACCTTCTCCAACACCCAGTTAACCACATTGTCTTCCAGCGCAACCGATTCCGCATCCTTCAGCCGCTCGGGCGCCGAATAATGCCATTTGATCACTTCCGCCGGATTTTCGTAGCTCTGCGCGAAGTCCTCCACGATCGCCCGTACCTGTTCCGCCGCGGGATGCAACTCGTGCGCCTTCACCATTTCCCCCAGAATCAACCCCAGTTTCACCCGGTGCTGCGCCCGCTCCCGGAGCAAATCCTGTGGCAACGAAACGTTCGCGCCCAAGCCGCGCGCGGCAAGATCCTGGCGGGTTTCATGGCTCAGGCGCTCAAGTTCACTTTCCACCAGAGCCTTCGGTGAAGAAATATCGGTCGCCTCCAGCAAGGCCTGCATTACCTGATCCTTCAGTCTCTTCTTCACTCGCGTGGAAGCTTCCCGCTCAAGATTCGCATGGATCTCATCGCGCATCTTTTCAATATCGCCGTCCGCGACGCCAAGCGACCTGGCAAATTCGCTGTCGACTTCAGGCAGTTTCGCCGCCTCCACTCCGTTGACCTTCACGGTAAACACCGCAGTCTTTCCGGCAACCTCCTTGCCATGATAATCCGCCGGAAAGGTAACTTCAATTGTTTTGCTCTGTCCGGACTCCATGCCTGCCAAAGGCTCCTCGAAATCCTTGAGCAGCCGGCCTTCGCCTAATACCAGCGTAAAATTTTCTGCTTTTCCGCCCGCAAACTCCACTCCGTCGATCAAACCGCTGTAATCGATCGAGACCCGGTCTCCCTTTTGTGCCGGCCGCTCCGCCGGACTGAATTCGACGCGCTGCTTGCGAAGAACCTCCAGTGTGTTGTCCACGTCCGAGCTGGTAACATCAACGACAGGCCGGTCTATGCGCGCCCCGCTCAAATCGCCTACAACGATATCGGGGTAGACCTCGAATGTCGCACTAAATTCAAAGCCGTCTGCTTCCTCCGGGGCCGGCCTGGCTTCGAAATGCGGATAGCCCGCGACGCGCAGGTTCTGTTCGCGCACGGTTTCGCTGAAGCTCTTTTTCAGCGTGTCCTCCAGTACCTGCTGACGCACCTGCAGTCCATATTGCTGCGCGACGACCTTCAAGGGCACTTTGCCCGGCCGGAATCCGTGTAATTTTGCCGTGCGCGCCAGATGCCGCAGGCGGTTTTCGACTTCCGTCTCGACGGCATCCCGCGCAACGGATACGTTCAGGCGCCGCTCCAGCGCACCCAGCTCTTCAACATTCGTTTGCATTGCCTTCCCTGACTGGTTGATAATTTTCTTCAGCGTCGCGACCAGGAACACTTGCAGCTGTCATTGATTTTCTCCGTTCAGGCTGCCCGCGATCCTGGTGCGAAAGGGGGGACTCGAACCCCCACACCTTTCGGCGCCAGAACCTAAATCTGGTGCGTCTACCAATTCCGCCACTTTCGCATGCCGATTCTCAACATTCATGACGGGAAATTATACCTGTTTTCCGTGATATATCCTTCAAACCCGTCAAAGCCGGGGGATACGCCCCGTCCGCTCACGCAGCCACGGCTTTTTCAATCATCGTTCAGGCAAAGGCAAAGACGAGGCCAGCACCTTCGCAGACAAGGGGCTTCTCAAATGAAAAACAGGATTCAACTGCTCAGCAGGTGATGGTTTCACCGGTGCATCCCCTGCTGTCGGGGCCGATCAGATACAGATAGCAGGACATCAGTTCTTCCGGCTGACGCAATGCCTGCTTGATTTCACCGGGGTGGGTCCGCGTTCGCTGAGGCGTATGCACGGGCCCCGGGATCAGCGTATTGATACGCAAATTCGGCAAGGATTCCCATTCCTGCGCGCCGATTTTGACCAGCGCTTCCACGCCTGCCTTGGCAACAGCAAAGCCCCCCCAGTAAGCCGCGGGCGCATGTCCATGAGTTTCTGAAGTCAGAATGACGCTGGCGTCCGGTGAGGCTTTCAGCAATGGAAGACATGCCCGTGTCAATGCAAACGGAGCAATCAGATTCACGCGCAGCAAGGACTGCCACTGCTCTAGGGTCTGCAACTCCAGCGGGGTGAGCCCTACCAGCAAGGCGGCATTGTGCAGGATGCCATCCAGCCTGCCCAACTGCAACTGGATGGCTTGGGCGAGAGCTGTAAAATCCTTGTCTTCCGCCTTTTCCAGATCGAGCGGGAAAATTGCCGGCTGGCTGCCGCCGCGTGCCTCGATTTCGTCATACACGTTTTCCAGCCTTTTGACATTGCGCCCATGGAGGATGACCGTAGCGCCATGCCCGGCAAATGTCAGCGCAGCCGTGCGGCCCAGCCCCTGCCCCGCACCGGTTACCAGAATGACGCGTTCCTTGAGGAGGTCTTTCGGGGGTTTGTAGTTCTTGAAATTCTTGGAATCATTCATGGAGAAGACTCGAAAAGGGATCTACCAGGGAAACCGGAACTGGCGAACCAGCGCGACTCGCGTTTTCCGCCTATCAGCGACAATCCTGCAACAGAAACCGGAAGGCATGACCTACCCCTTCATCCATGTCTTCCATGCTATCCATAATTTGCGCACAGGCGTAAGGCTCATCCGCTGCCGCAGGACATGGCAGCCGTCCGCCTTGATCTCCCTGAGCAGGGTCCGGTATATCGCTGCCATGACAAGGCCCGGCTTCTGGTTTTTACGGTCCTCGACAGGCAATGCCGCGAAGGCGCGATTGTAATAGTCTTCCGCCCGCTCGATCTGAAACTTCATCAACTCCCTGAAGGCATCCGTTTCACGAGACTGCAGGATGTCCTCGCTTGTGACGCCAAAGCGCTGAAGTTCGTCCTGGGGCAGGTAAATACGGTCGCGGCGTCCGTCCTCTCCCACATCCCGGATGATATTGGTAAGCTGAAACGCCAGTCCCAGATTTTCCGCATATTCCAGGGTTTGAGAATTGCGATAACCGAATATTTCCGCGGAGCACAAGCCCACCACGCTTGCGACGTGGTAGCAGTAGTGGCGAAGGGTGGCAAAATCCGCGTAGCGATTATAATCAAGATCCATCTCCATGCCGTCGATGATCGCATTCAGCCATGCCTCGGTCAGGTTGAATGTTCCTGCCACTTCTGCCAGCGCCTTTGCCACCGGATGGCTGGCTTTGCTGCCGCTCTGATCGAAGATCGCGGCAACCTCCTGACGCCACCATGCCAGCTTTGCGCGTGCCACTGATGCATCCGTACATTCGTCCACCACATCGTCCACTTCCCGGCAGAAAGCGTACAGGGCAGTAATAGCCCGGCGTTTTTCCTGGGGAAGGTAGAGAAAGCTGTAATAGAAACTGGAGCCGCTTTGAACGGCCTTTTCCTGGCAATACTGATGTGGAGTCATAGACTGCTTAACATTCATTTATAGGGAGATGGCCTGGTGATCCGCCGGGAAACAGCTCTTCTTCATTATCTCATCCGATTGCCGCACTCATGGCATGCTTCAGGTGAAATATTCCTTCCCGTCATTCCGACGGGTTCGAATGGCAGGCGCGGTATCACGCCGCTCCAACAAAAAACCCCACCGAGGCGGGGTTTTCTTGTCGCGAGACAGCCGGACAAAGGCAGGCGGGCACCCCGTAGCGAAACCGATGCGAGGCACCCGACCGGGCGACGTGATCCTTACATATCCATGCCGCCCATGCCGCCCATGCCGCCCATGCCGCCCATGCCGCCCATGCCGCCTCCGGCCGGCTCTTCCTTGGGAATCTCCGCAACCAGCGCGTCCGTGGTCAGCATCAGGCCTGCGACCGAAGCGGCGTGCTGCAATGCGTAGCGCGTGACCTTGGTAGGATCGAGCACACCCATCTGCACCATGTCGCCATATTCGCTGCTTGCAGCGTTGTAGCCGAGGTTGCCTTCGCCTTCCAGCACCTTGTTGATCACCACGGAAGGCTCGTCCCCGCAGTTGGCGACGATCTGGCGCAACGGCTCTTCCAGCGCCCGCAGAACGATCTTGATGCCTGCGTCCTGGTCATGGTTGTCACCCTTGGTGCCGCTTACCGCTGTGCGCGTGCGCAACAGGGCAACGCCGCCGCCCGGGACGATACCTTCTTCCACCGCTGCGCGGGTGGCATGAAGCGCATCTTCCACGCGCGCCTTTTTCTCTTTCATTTCCACTTCCGTAGCCGCGCCCACCTTGATCAGCGCGACCCCTCCGGCCAGCTTCGCCACCCGCTCCTGCAATTTCTCCTTGTCGTAATCGCTGGTGGCTTCTTCAATCTGGGCACGAACCTGCTTGACGCGACCTTCGATATTCTGCGTGTCTCCGGCGCCATCGATCACAGTGGTCTCTTCCTTGCCCACCTCGATACGCTTGGCTTGGCCCAGTTCTTTCAGGGTGGCCTTTTCCAAAGACAGACCCACTTCCTCTGCAATGACGGTGCCGCCTGTCAGGATCGCGATATCTTCCAGCATGGCCTTGCGGCGGTCGCCGAAACCAGGCGCCTTGACTGCACAGGTCTTGAGGATGCCGCGAATATTGTTTACCACCAGTGTCGCCAGCGCTTCGCCGTCCACATCTTCGGCAATGATCAGGAGAGGCTTGCCTGCCTTGGCCACCAGTTCCAGGACCGGCAGCAGATCGCGGATATTGGAAATTTTCTTGTCATGCAGAAGGATATACGGGCTCTCCAGCAGGGCAATCTGCCTGTCTGCATTGTTGATGAAGTACGGCGACAGGTAACCGCGGTCGAACTGCATGCCCTCGACCACTTCCAGTTCGTTTTCAAGTCCGGAACCGTCTTCCACGGTGATGACCCCTTCCTTGCCCACTTTCTCCATCGCATCCGCGATGATCTTGCCGATTTCCGGATCCGAGTTTGCGGAAATACTTCCGACCTGCGCAATCTCCTTGCTGGTGGTACAGGGTTTGGACAATCTCCGGAGCTCGTCCACGGTCGCGGCAACCGCCTTGTCTATGCCGCGCTTGAGATCCATCGGGTTCATCCCCGCAGCGACATATTTCATGCCTTCCTTCACGATGGACTGCGCAAGCACGGTCGCGGTCGTGGTTCCATCACCCGCCACATCGGAAGTCTTGCTGGCAACTTCCTTCACCATTTGCGCACCCATATTCTCGAACTTGTCTTTCAGTTCGATTTCCTTCGCCACCGAAACGCCGTCCTTGGTGATCGTGGGGGATCCGTAGGAACGCTCCAGGACCACGTTGCGTCCCTTGGGACCGAGAGTCACCTTGACCGCATCGGCCAAAATATTGACGCC
>CAYXQR010000076.1:0-5427 GCA_964466955.1 uncultured Nitrosospira sp. | reverse complement strand
TCCTGCCCCGCAGATTTTCTCCTGCCTCGCGCATTCATTCCTGCCATCAATCTGTAACACGGGCATGAGACCATACGGGTTCCTACTCTCATTGATTGCACCTGTCCCAGGGTGCTCACCCGGAATCCCCTTCCGGGTTTTTTCTTCTGCCATAACAAAAATTGCAGGGGCGGGCAAGCAGCCTCGCCCCCCTGCTTTATGCCTTTTAAAACCTTTGATACGTTGAAACCTTGAAAGACCTTCCTTTCCGGAAATATTGGCGCCACCATCACGAATTTTCGCACCGTCAGCAGACTCCTGGCAAAACACAGGCGAAACCGGAAAACTGCGAAGCTACCCTTCTCCTCCCGCTCCATATTTTTCCAGCAGTTCCACCACGGCCTTCCGGTCCACCGGCTTGGCCAGGTGAAAGTCGAACCCGGCTTCCTTCGTGCGCTGCCGGTCCGATTCCCGTTCCCATCCGTCAATGCCACCAGGATCGTCTTCCCACAGGAAGGAAGGGCGCGCAGATTAGCGCAGTTTCGAACCCGTCCATTTCCGGCATGCCAATGTCGAGGAATATGATGCGATACGACGTCTTGCGCGCCTTCTCGATCGCCTCCTCGCCGCTCAGGGCCGTGTCCGCTTCTTGCTCGCTCATTGGAAAACGTGCGCGTGATCGAAGAAAAGGCGCTCCCTCTCCGCCATCTTGCGCTGCACACAGCACGACATGTTTCCGAATCCCCCGGGAAGAGCTGCTCGATCGGGCGGATTTCTTGCAGCGTCAGGCGGAATTCGTGAGGCAGGCCACACTCCGGTTGAACAGGAGCAAGGCGGCAAGCGACAAAAACCAGGAAAAGCTGAAGTTATGTTAACTGTTTAACGGTAATATTTCTGCCATGCGGTTAGACTGGTTCCTCGTTTCTCTCCTCCCAAATCGCGAGAAACGACGTAAGCCCCCTGGCCCGGTTAATACCGGGCTTTTTTTTGTTCCTCCAACCCCTGGAATCTCCTTCCCCATTTCCCGTTTTCTCCATTTTCCTGTCGTTCATCGCTATTATTATGGTATCCGCTTGCCTGGTTTGCCCGCACCAGCCAGTAGCGATCCCGATGCTATAGTTAACTTACGGATTTTGCTGTTTGCAGACCGCAGCAGAACATCAGGCAACTCGTCAACCATAGCAGGCGCAACGCATTCGCCCTACGCGCATTCACCCTGCACATGAAACCATCATTCCGGCTGGAAAAATAAACCCATGAGGAGGCGTCATGACAGATCAAGGTAAAATGAATAAGCAGAAGCGAACACTGGGCCATTCCGGCATCGGGATTGCTCCGCTCGTTTTCGGCGGCAACGTGCTGGGATGGACTGCCGACAAGCAACGATCCTTTGAACTGCTGGATCATTTTGTCGCGCGTGGCTTCAACACGATCGATACCGCGGACGTCTATTCCGCCTGGGCGCCGGGCCATGCCGGGGGTGAATCGGAAGAGGTGCTGGGACAGTGGCTGGCGCAACGCGGCCGGCGTGACGACATCGTACTGATGAGCAAAGTGGGCATGCTGGAAGGCCGCCCGGGACTTTCGGCCGCCAATATCGAGGCGGCAATCGAGGACTCGCTCCGGCGCCTGCGTACCGACTACCTGGATGTCTATTTCGCGCATATCGACGACCAGGAAATTCCGCTGGAGGAGACCCTGGCGGCCTTCGCACGGATCGTTGCAAGTGGCAAGGCGCGCGTCATCGGGGCATCGAACTACTCGGCGGGGCGTTT
Organism: uncultured Nitrosospira sp.; assembly: GCA_964466955.1. GTDB lineage: Bacteria > Pseudomonadota > Gammaproteobacteria > Burkholderiales > Nitrosomonadaceae > Nitrosospira. The sequence goes on along the minus strand of CAYXQR010000076.1, from coordinate 3,673 downwards.
GCGCCAGGCGCTGGCGATATCGAAGGAAAAAGGGCTGCCTCGCTACGAAGTGATGCAGCCGCTCTATAACCTCTACGACCGTCATGAATTCGAGACGGAGCTGGCGCATGTCGCTGCCGAGCACGGGCTCGGCGTAGTCTGTTACTTGGCACTGGCCAGCGGCTTCCTGGCCGGCAAGTACGGGCGGGTGGAAGATACGGAGGGCAGCGCGCGCGCCGATTTCCTGAAAGGCTACTTCGACGAGCGCGGCCAGCGGGTACTGGAAGGATTGATGGCAGTGTCCGAAGAACTTTCCGCCAAGCCTTCGCAGGTCGCCCTGGCCTGGCTGCTGTCCCGCCCCGGCATTACCGCGCCCATCGTCAGCGCGACAAGCCGGGAACAGCTCGACGAACTCCTCGGTTCGGTCAGCCTGACGATTCCGCCGGAAATGAGTGCAAGGCTGGAGATTGCAGGTTAGGGCCTATTGATATTGTTCCGCGCGTTTCGCGCTCGCGTTGCCGCGCGGAAAAGCGTCGGGGCAAGGCGCGAAGCGCTGGATTATTATTGCGGCATCGTGCCGGGAAGTACGTCGACCCCTCCAGGCCTGTTTGCAGGCGCGGAGTGATCAGCTTTCCGGCTGCCTGAAGGGTACCCGCAGCGCGCTTACAGGGCGTCCGGTCTTGCGCCGGAGGAGCGAACGCAATGTCGTGCCATCCGCATAACCGACCTGGGCGGCGATCGAATCGATGCTGTCGCTGCTCGTCCTCAGAAGATGTACGGCACGCTCCACGCGCAGGTCCTGGAAATAGGCAAGCGGGGATTTGCCGATCACTGCCTGCAAGCGACGTGAAAGCGTTCTTTCGCTCGAGCCTGTTGCAACCGCCGCTTCGCCCAGCGAGAACGGTTTTCCCAACTGGCATCGCGCCCAGCGCTCGAACTTCTCAACCAGCGGATCCGTGTGTGCGAGATGGTCGGGTATTGCGAAAACCGCCTGCGACGCGCGCGGTTCAATCAGCAGAAACCGGGCGGTCAGTTCCGCGAGCGCCGGACTGCTGCGCCGGATGAGCCACAACGCCAGGTCGATGTGCGCCAGCGCGGCGCCGGCGGTGACGAATCCGGATGAGCTTACCACCATGCGCGATTCCTCAAGCCGCACGCGGGGATAACGCTGCCGGAAGAACGGGGCGAGCCACCAGGACGTGGTGGCGCTATGGCCTTCGAGAAGCGCAGCCTCGGCGAGAACGAACGTTCCCGTGCACGCGGCCCCTACCAGGACGCCGCCACCAGCCGATTCGCGCAGCAGGGAGCCTGCGTCGCCCACATCCCGCCGCCTGAGCGCAAGCTCCAGCGCTTCCGGCGTTTTCGCCCCCAGTGCCGGGACCAATACTATATCCGGAGATTCGTTTCGTGACGGCGCCGCTACAGGCACGGTAAATCCATTGCTGGTGCGGACGCTCCTGCGCATACCGGTCACCGCCACGTCGAAGCGTGCCGAAAGCGCATCGATGGAGCCTGCGAGATCGTTCGCGATATTCAGCGTATCGAGGAGCGTCGCCAACCCGGTGTCGAAAACCCCGTCGAGCGCGAGGATGTGGATGCGCATGGCAGGAATTATATCAAAATTGTCGATCCTGCCACTAGCCAGAAGGGAGCCGGATGCCTAGAGTAGGCCTCTCCGATTCATCCACTACATGAGAGGTACGACAATGGTAACCTTAGCGCTGTTTGTAAAGTTGCAGGCCAAACCCGGGAGAGAAGCTGACGTGGAGAATTTCCTGAAGCAGGGACTGACGATGGCAAATGAAGAAACGACTACACCGGTCTGGTTCGGGCTCCGTCTCGGCCCGTCCACTTTCGGTATTTTCGATGCGTTTGCCGATGAGTCAGGCAGGACCGCCCACTTGTCCGGACCCATCGCGGCCGCGTTGATGGCCAACGCCGCAGACCTGCTGGCCGAGCCCCCGCAGATCGAGCATGTCGACGTCCTGGGAGCCAAACTCCCGGGCTGAGCCACTCTTTCAGGCGGCCTTCGGGGCGCCTGGGCTAAATCGAGGCGCGGAAATGCTGGCGTTTTCCGCACTCTCATCAAGACTCATCCTGGAGAATGCACTTCCAGGCTCTGGCCGGGGGGCAGGATTAAAGACAGGCGGGCCAGACACTCCCGCGAAGCGTGCGGATTTTCTGTGGAAAATGGAGAGCGGAAATGAGGCCGAGCGCCTTTCGGGCGCGCCCGATACCCTTCACCCTTGCATGACCAAATCACGTATCAGCACATCCATATAAAATGCCGTCCCGAGGATTTCGAGTGCGCTCTCGCCATTGCTGTTGGCAGTAAGCACTACCATGTTGAGGAACGACTTTAGGCGATATCCAGAACATCCGATTGACCATCTGCTCTCAATCCCTTTCCATTACCTGCGGCCGATCCGTCGAGTTTTTACCGGCAATTCCTTCCAGCACAGGCAGGATCAGGGAAATCGTTGTGCCCTCGCCCACTGCTGTTTCAATTATTATCTCCCCGCCGAACTGCTTGATCGTCCCGTACACCTGACTCAAGCCGAGCCCTGTTCCTTTGCCTACCTCTTTCGTCGTAAAGAAAGGCTCCACTGCCTGAGCAGCTACCTCGGGCGGCATGCCGTGGCCCGTGTCCCGGACGGTGACTTTCACATATCTTCCTGCCGGAAGTTCACCCGCTTCATTTTCCCTCAGATCGACCTGCGCGGTACTGAGCTTAATGGCGCCTCCATCAGGCGTAGCGTCACGGGCATTGATGATCAGGTTCAATAACGCGGCTTCCAGCTTTGAGACATCGATGATCACCGCCGGCAAAAGCGGGTCGAGCTCCAGGCTGAAGTCCACGCAGCCTTTACTGGCTTTTTCCAGCATCGGTTCAAAAGAACGTATGACCTGATTCAGGTCGCACGTATCCTGCTGCAAAGGCTGCTTGCGGGCGAACGCCAGCAATTGCTGCGTCAAGGCGGTTCCCTGTGCGGCGGCACGCTTCATGCTTTCCAGCATTCGGATGGAAGAGGGCGTTTGCGCTTCCCTGGCAAGGATTTCCATGCCGTTGACAATGACATTCAGAACATTGTTGAAGTCATGAGCCACGCCACCTGTCAGGTTGCCGATCGCATCCAGCTTCTGAGACTGGAAAAGCGCTTCCTTGGCACGCTCCAGGGCCAGCTCTGCCTCGCGCCTTTCTGTAATGTCCCGCGTGATTTTTACATAACCGATCAATCCTCCAAGGCCATTCCTGATTGGATCAATGGCTACGCTTGCCCAGAAGCGGGAGCCATCTTTTCGAAGTCGCCAGCCTTCCCCGTCATAATGCCCTTTTGTCCGGGCAGTCTCCAATGCCGCCATTGGCAAGCCCCTGGTCCTGTCTCCCTCTGTATAAAAACGGGAGAAATTGCTCCCCACGGCATCGCGTTGACTCAATCCCGTAATGCGCAGAGCCCCTGTATTCCAGTTGGTGATCGTGCCCTCGGGCGACAGCATATAAATTGCGTAATCCGTCACGCTCTCGACCAGCAACCGGAACTGCTCTTCACTGGCGTGCAGGGCCTCCGCTGCTTCCTTGCGTTCAGTGATGTCACGGGTGATTTTGGCAAAACCGATCAGCTTGCCCCGGGCATCCCGAATCGGATCGATGACGACGCTCGCCCAGAATCGGCTGCCATCCTTGCGCACCCGC
>CAYXQR010000075.1:0-43325 GCA_964466955.1 uncultured Nitrosospira sp. | reverse complement strand
AAATAAACCAGAGCTGAAGTGAAAAGCCGGCGCATTCAAGCCGGCTTTTTTACGTGTAAAATCCGGCCGCGGAGCCCGAGCGGCAATATCCGCTGGACAAAGGCCATGCAGAACGAGCCCTTCGGCTCATTTTTCTCCGCGGCGCCACCGGCACCGGCACCGCGTTGCAGGATGAACTGGTTCACGACCAACCTGATTAGCGCATTTCTGCTTCCGCCTTTCAACCTGATTCTGTCGGGGGTTGTAGGCGTCTTACTCCTGAATTACCGACCTTGGCTGGGCCGGATGGTACTGACAATCACGCTGGTTCTATTTTATCTGCTATCCACCCCCTTGATCGCTGACGCGCTCCTGCAGAAACTGGAAGCGCCGTCCGAATTCAGCCTCCTTGAAGACGCGCAAGCCATTGTGGTACTGGGCGGCGGCACTTATTATCGCGCCCCGGAATATGGAGGCGATACAGTAGGACGATTTACGCTTGCACGTATTCGCTATGCTGCCTGGCTGCACCATCGCACAGGAAAGCCGATACTTGTCACCGGCGGCGCGCCTTTGGGACCGGGTTCTTCCGAAGCAGCACAAATGAAAGCGGTATTGGAGGAAGAGTTCAGAGTTCCGGTCGAATGGATGGAGGAAACTTCCAGTACTACACGGGAAAATGCTTCTAAAAGCGTTGAAATACTTGAAAGGCACGGAATCAGCCATATCGGGCTCGTCACGCATGCCTGGCATATGCCCAGGGCAGCTCGAGAATTCGAGCAGGCCGGATTCAGCGTTATCCCTGCTGCCACCGCTTACACCACCCGCTACCGGACTGATCTATTCGCATTCCTTCCCTCTGCCGCCGCCTTGCAAAAAAGCAGTTTGTTCTTTCATGAAGTCATCGGCATGCTCTGGTATCGGCTCGTGCCCGTTCCCGCTTGATTCTCCCTCGCGAGCCGATGCAGGCTGCATCCCGTCAGGCGTGTGCTTTCCGCCTGAACGAGGATTAGAATACCGGTTCGGATGCTATAGAAAGGAATGACATGAAGGCGCGTATCGAATGGAAGGACGGAGCAAGTTTTCTTGCCACATCCGGCAGCGGCCATGCCGTGCTGATGGACGGACCGCCGGAAGGGGGTGGCGAGAATCGTGGGCCAAGGCCGATGGAAATGCTCTTGATGGGAACAGGCGGTTGCGCGGCTTTTGACGTAATGCTCATTCTCAGGAAGAGCCGGCAGAATGTCAGCAACTGTGAAGTAGCGATCGAAGCGGAGAGGGCCCCGCAGGAACCCAAGGTGTTTACCCGCCTGCACCTCCACTTCATTCTTACGGGAAAGAATCTGAATCCCTCACAGGTGGAGCGGGCGATCAGGCTGTCGGCAGAGAAATACTGTTCCGCCTCTATCATGCTTGGGAAAACAGCGGTACTGACGCACGATTATGAAATCGTGGAAGAATAGATGACGCTTCCTTTTTTCCGCAGCAGGGCAGTTATACCCAGTATGCGGTTCTCGTCATGACTTTTGATCCCAGCTTCATGATCAGCTTTACCGGTAGTGGCATATCCGCTCCTCCGTGAGCGATGGCCGTAGTGGCGTGACCCGCTTCGTCGATCTGCATCTGGGTCAGAATGGCTCGGCTTTTCCCATCGCTTTGCGGCAAGCGCTTCAGATGTCCAGTCAGGTGCGCAGTTACCTGACGTTCGGTTTCTGCAAGGAAACCCAGATTCCACTTGTCGCCCAGCATGCCCGCCAAGGCGCCGATGGCAAATGATGCTCCGTACCATAAGGGGTTCATGATACTCTTTCGCCCCCCCAGTTCCGCAATGCGCCGTTCAGTCCACGCAAGGTGTTCGGTTTCCTCGCGAGCTGCCTGGCCCAAGGTGAGCTGCACCTCGGCATTGCGGGCGGTAAACGCCTGTCCCTGGTATAGCGCCTGTGCGCAGATCTCACCCACATGATTGATACGCATCAGAGCGGACGACTCGCGTTTTTCCCAATCGCTCAGCTCGGCATCAGGCAAATTTCTGCCTGGCACCGGTCGTAATGTTTGCGCCGGCGTACGCAAGGTCCGCAAGGCATGATCGAATCCGATGATGAACTTGTCAATGTTAGGCATGTGAATTTTCGGGGTAAAAAACAGATCAGACAATCATTGTATACCCATTTGGCGCGCAATCAGCGTCACAGGATGGACGACTTCCATCTCTGCGCCTGCTTCGCGCAGCCCGCTAGCGATGTGCATGGCGCAACCCACATTGGATGTGGCAAGATAATGGGCCCCGCTTTCGCCCGATGCGGCAACCTTTCCATGCAGCAACGTTCCGGACATCTCTGGCTGATCAATAAAATAGGTACCTGCGGCACCGCAGCATTGATCATTCCCGTTCAGCGCGACAACTTCAAGGCCGGGAATGCGCGCCAGTAATGCATACGCATAGGCTGATCCGCCCAGCACATTTCGCAAGGTGCAGGGGTCGTGCATTGCCACTTTGCGCGAGAGAGGCGCAAGCCTCACTTCGTCCCATCCCTCGGCCATTGCCAGGAACGCACTGATATCCTTCACGGGAGGAAGGCTTCCTTTTGCCAAATTGAGCGCATTTTCTCCCGATAATGGTGAAGAAATTGCACCGGGGGCGCGTGAGGCAACGAAAACATGTTCGGCCAGCTGCGCGCCACAACCCGACGCCGTGCTGATGATCGCTTTCAGGTTCAATGTCTGGAAGGCTCTGATATTCCTGAGCGCCAGTTCCGCCGCTGCAGACGAATTCCCCCCGTGCTGATGCAACGCCCCGCAACAGGTCTGCGCGGGCGGCACGTGGACCGTATAACCCAGTCGATTGAGGACAAATATAGCCGCGTTCAGCGTGGGCACATCCGTCAGTCGCGCCACACAACCGAGAAAAAGACCAACTTCACCGCGGTATCTGCCGGTGGAAGGGTAAACTGATGCCCACCCCTCAGAACGCGTTTCACTGGACAAAGCGCGCGGTTGGCCGATAAATGACAGCTGTGCCTCCAGCAGGGAAAATTTACCGGCTCCCAATATGCGGGATACGCGCACCCAATTCTGCAGGCCGCTGCGTTGATAGAGTCGCAGAAGGGGGCGCAGGGCATCGATACGAGTCGGCTTGCCGATCAACTCTTTTTCCAGCCATTTTCGCAAGCGGGACGGCCGCTTTATACGCATTTCTTTCGGCTGGTCGAGCGGCAATGATTTCATCATGGTGCGCGCGCCATCCATCAATTCACCGAAGCGGACATGATTAGGACAGACCACTTCGCACCGCCGGCAAGTGAGGCAGCGATCCATGTGCAGCGCAAAACGCTCATTCATGGGTATGCGCCCGGTAGCCGCACCGTTGATCAGCGCAATGCGGCCCCGCGGCGAATCGGCCTCCGACAGCGTAATGCGATAGGTTGGACAATGCGGGAGGCACAGTCCGCACGCGACACAGTAACCCGCTTCTTCGCTTATGCGGGCGCGCAATGAATCAGGCGCAAGATCAGGTGGAAGGTCAGACGGTTTCATGTGCCCTGTAGACCAGCTTCTGGCGACAGCGTTCACAATCAGCAAGATTATCCTGCCAGCAGCAACGCCGAGGCGCACGACAAAACGGTAGGGCATCCCCTCCTAATTTAGTGGCTGAAGAATGGGTTATCCGACCGATGCCCGATTTTCCGTGTTTTTCAGGGACGGGCAATCCTCCTTATGTCTCCACGCGTGTCATTCGCAAAATCATAACCGCTGTCCATCCATCCCGATCACCGCACCCCGTATATATAACGTTCGAGTTCACCGATAATGAATTCACGCCCGGCGATGGCATCCTTGACCAGATCGCCTATGGAAACGATACCGATCACTTCGCCGTTATCTAGCACGGGCAAGTGGCGTACCCGCATTTCCGTAACCAGCGCCATGCATTCGTCGCTTGTGTAGTCAGGACTGACATACGCAACCTGGGAGCTCATGAGTTCAGTCACCGGAATATCCGGAGCTGGCCGGTTCAGAAGATAGGCCTTGCGGGAATAATCGCGTTCCGTGATGATACCGGCCAGTTTCCCGTCCTTCTTTACCAGCAACGCGCCGATGTTTCTGTCAGCCATCAGTTTCATGGCCTCGTATACGGATTTGTCCGGTTCGATGCTCGAAACTTCGAATCCCTTGTTTTCCAGTAATTGTCTAACAGTCGCCATGCTTCCTCCGGCCTCCTCTATATTAGAATGCGCTGCTATGAAACCCCGTCAGGCTCATCCAATCATAGCATGCTGAAAGCACTTGATAAGATACTGCATGTTTGCAGGCACTCTACCGGAAGGCTGAAGAATAAAAAGCGAATCCCGCACTCCAGGGATGCCGGGGGTGCTTACAACATCCGGCTTCTGTCTCCGCTGATGAACCCCTTGAGTGGTGGATGCACGTCCTTGCCGAAAGCGATGACCTTGAATAATTCGCCCATTTCCGCAGGACTCACAAGTTTTTGCACCTGGCTTGACAGCGGCAGATAATCCTTCGCATTCCCGGCCGAACTCTGCGCCAGAATTTCAGCGATGCCACAGTTGATGAGAAAATGTGCCTGGCTGGTGTAGCCCAGCAACTCCAGACCGGCATTCGCGGCAGAATCGGCGATGGCGGTAAAATCGACATGGCTGGTGATATCCTGGAGACCGGGCAGGAAAAAAGGGTCATCGTGAGCGTGATGACGGTAATGGCACATCAGTGTCCCTTGCTCGCGCTGGGGATGGTAATACTCATCCCGCCCAAAACCATAGTCGATCAGAAGAATCGCGCCCTTTTGCAGAATTTGCGCTACGCTGGGCAGAAAATGGCGCGCGATGAGCCCGATCTCGCTGACATAATGGTCGCCAGCCCTTGTTCCATCTTCATCCCGCCCGGCCACCATACCCAGTGCTACCGCTGCCTGTAAAAGCTCCCCCTGAATGAGAGGACGGTCCTCCCACTCGAACTCGTCGGTATGGGAATGGCGGCAAGTCACCCCGCGTTCGAGGAGGTCGTCGCCCCGCCACACCACCAAATGCACCGGCATGGCATCGAGCACCTCGTTGGCAAGCATGACGCCGCAGAACCTGTCGGGTAAGTTTTCGAGCCAGGCAACCCGGGAAGCCAAACGCGGAGCGCCACTGTCCAGCAGCTTCCGCTGCCGCTGCCGCAGATCCGCGCTCACTTCGAGAATGAAATACCGCCTGGGCAGGCAATCGAGTTTTTCCAGTTCGAGCAGCAGGTCGAGTGCGAGTTTTCCCGTTCCAGCACCGAATTCCAGGATATCCGCTCCGGCACCCGAATTTTGCATGAACTCCAACACTTGTGCGACTTGGCGCGCAATGGCGCCGCCGAAAAAAGCCGATATCTCCGGCGCGGTGACAAAATCGCCTTCCGGTCCAATTTTTTCCGCACCGCCGCTATAGTAGCCCATGCCAGGTGTATACAAGACCAGACGCATGTAATGCGCGAATGAAATCCATCCTCCGCCAGCCATGATTTCAGCCCGGATCATCTCTTTTACGGCACGGCTATGATCCATGGCCGCCGGATCCGGCTCAGGAAGTGTCTGTAGTGGCTGCATGAGCTCTATGCTAATCTATGAAATGAAACCTGCAGAAAAATCCGAGGAATTCCTGTTCCCATTTCGCGGGAAAGCATTTCCTGGCTGCCTTGCAGCTGCAGTCGGTCCCGGCCCATGAAATCGAATCAACGAGCAAGTGTAGAGGAATATTCGATGCGCGGAAAAGCCGTACTCGTCACTGGCGGGGCCAGACGCGTCGGGGCGGCCATCTGCCGCAGATTGCACGCACAGGGCGCAAACCTCGTTGTGCATCATCGTTCTTCTGTCGAGGAAGCGAGATCATTACAGGCCGAACTCAATCAAATCCGGCCCCGTTCGGTGGCGCTGGCACAAGCCGATCTGCTGGATATCGAAAGGTTGCCTGAGCTGGTCGCGGAAACCATGATGCACTTTGGCAAATTCGACGCATTGGTCAACAACGCATCCAGTTTTTTCCCCACCTCGATAGGAGAAATCACGGAACAGCTATGGGACGATCTCATCGGCAGCAACCTGAAGGCGCCATTGTTTCTTTCCCAGGCGGCAGCCCCGCAACTGAAAAAACAGTTCGGCTGCATTGTCAACATCGTGGATATCCACTCGGAATGGCCGTTGAAAAACTATGTTATCTATAATGCTGCAAAGGGAGGCCTGGCTGCGCTTACCCGCTCTCTGGCACTGGAACTTGCGCCTGAAGTCCGCGTGAACGGCATTTCCCCGGGCCCCATCCTGTGGCCGGAAGCAGGAGAATGGGCGGATGAAACGTCGCGCCAGCACATTATCGGAAGAACTCTGCTGAAACGCATGGGTGAACCGGACGATATCGCAAAAACAGCCGCATTCCTGATCGCCGATGCGCCGTACATTACCGGTCAGATCATTGCGGTGGACGGCGGCAGGAGCGTGAACCTGTAGAGCCCCGAAGATAACGCGCCTTTGTCTGGAGGCGAGATATCTCTCATTCCGCCAGTTTCCGCTGCAATATCTCGTTTACCTGAGCAGGGTTTGCTTTTCCCCTGGCGGCTTTCATCACCTGTCCGACCAGCGAGTTGAATGCTTTTTCCTTGCCGGACTTGAATTCCTCCACCGATTTTGTTTGTGCGGCCATCACTTCCTCAACCAGTTTTTCCAGCGCCCCCGAATCGGAGATCTGCTTCAATCCCTGAGAATCGATGATCCGATCCGCAAGGTTTTTATCGTTGTTCTCATCCCTCTTCCAGGAGGGGCCTTGCTTTCTTACCTGGCTCCACATCTGCCTCAGCACTTCCTTGGCGATCTTCCCCGAGATCGTCCCATCCTTTATCCGTATCAGAAGCTGGGCAAGCTGTGCCGGTGCGAGAGGACAGTCAGCGAACTGCATGCCGTCCTCATTCAGATAACCCGAAGCGTCCCCCATCACCCAGTTCGCGCACAGTTTCGGGTCGGAGGGAAGCTTCGCTGCCACCGCCTCGTAATACGAGGCAATATCCCGATCGACAGTCAGAGCCATCGCATCATAGGCAGAAAGACCATGCTCGCGTTCCAGGCGTTCTCGCATCTGCATCGGCAACTCGGGTAAGGCGGCTTTCAACTCCTCTATCCAACTCTCCGGAATTTCGAGCGGCAATAGATCAGGATCGGGAAAATACCGGTAATCCTGCGCGTCTTCCTTGCTGCGCATGGCGCGCGTCTCCCCCTTCTCGGAATCATAGAGACGGGTTTGCTGATGGATCACCCCCCCATCTTCAAGAATCTCGATCTGCCGGCGGGCTTCAAAATCAATGGCCTTTTCCAGGAAACGGAAAGAATTCAGATTTTTTATTTCACATCGTGTACCAAGCTTATTGGATCCAAATGGACGCACCGATACATTTGCATCACAGCGAAAGGAACCTTCCTGCATGTTCCCGTCGCAAATGCCGATCCATCGCACCAGCGAGTGCAACTTTCTTGCGTAGGCAACCGCCTCGGCGCTGCTGCGCATATCCGGCTCCGAAACGATCTCAAGCAGCGGTATGCCGGCGCGATTCAGGTCGATGCCGGTCATCCCGTGGAAATCCTCATGCAACGACTTGCCCGCATCTTCTTCCAGATGCGCTCGCACCAGACGGATGGTTTTTTCGCTCTCTCCGGTTCCGATCCTTACACTCCCGCCTTCGACCACGGGTACTTCATACTGGCTGATCTGGTAGCCCTTGGGCAGGTCAGGATAGAAATAATTCTTGCGGGCAAAAATGGAGGGTGAATTGATTCTTGCGCCCACCGCGAGACCCAGCTTGACGGCACGCTCGACAGTGCCGCGATTCAATACCGGCAGGACGCCGGGCAATGCGATATCCACCCCGCATGCATCGGCGTTGGGCGCTGCGCCGAAAGCCATCGACGCACCGGAGAATATTTTCGATCGGGTAGAAAGCTGGACATGAACTTCGAGTCCTATGACGATTTCCCACTGCATTTAAAATTCCTTCCGATCCAGATTCCTGCCCGGCATTCAGCTGGCCAGTCCTGCCGGCATTCGCAGATGCCAGTCTGTTGCCAGTTGATATCGATGCGCCACATTCAGCATTTGCGCTTCCGAAAAATAATTGCCGATGAGATGCAATCCTACCGGCCTATTCGTTTTTCCAAACCCGACGGGAATGGACATGGCCGGCAGACCCGCCAGGTTGACCGCGATCGTGTAGGCATCTGACAGGTACATCTGCACAGGATCGCTGCTTTTCTCTCCGATATCGAACGCCACCGTAGGGGAAGTCGGGCCCATGATCACGTCGCACCGGCGAAACGCGTGGGCAAAATCCTGAGCCATCAGGCGGCGCAGTTTCTGAGCCTGAATGTAATAGGCATCGTAATACCCGTGCGACAGCACGTACGTACCGATCAGAATGCGCCGCTTCACTTCCGCGCCGAACCCCTGGGCGCGGCTTTTCCGATACATATCGTTCACATCCGAATACGCCGGAGCACGATAACCGTAACGCACCCCATCGAATCGCGACAGATTACTGGACGCTTCCGCCGGCGCCAGCACATAGTAGACAGGAACAGACAGGTGCGTGTTGGGCAAGGATATTTCCACCGTTTTCGCACCCAGTTTACGGTATTCCCCAATGGCGGCATCCACTGCGCGTGCCACGTCTTCATTGATTTCCCGGACGAAATATTCCCTGGGCAGACCGATACGCAGACCTTCCAGCGTCATTCCCAGATTGCGCGTATAGTCCTCGGGCTCGCGCTGCAGGCTGGTCGAATCACGTGCGTCGAATCCTGCCATGACATTGAGCATCAAAGCCAGATCTTCGGAAGATTTTGCCATGGGCCCGCCCTGGTCGAGGCTGGAGGCAAACGCAATCATCCCGTAGCGCGAGACCAGGCCATAGGTGGGCTTGAGGCCGGAAATACCACAGAGTGCCGCAGGCTGGCGGATCGAGCCACCGGTATCGGTACCCGTCGCGGCGGGAGCCATGCGGGCGGCAACAGCGCAGGCCGAGCCGCCTGAACTGCCCCCGGGCACGGCCGTGACGTCCCATGGATTCTTTACCGGTCCATAGAAGGATGTTTCATTGCTGGACCCCATGGCGAATTCATCCATGTTGGTCTTCCCCATATTTACCGCCCCTGCGGCATTGAAGCGTTCCACCACATGAGCATCGTACGGCGAAATGAAATTCGACAGCATCTTTGAACCGCAAGTCGTGAGCCATCCCTTGGTGCAAAAAATATCCTTCTGCGCAATCGGAATCCCGGTCAAAGGCTGAGCATGTCCGGCCGCGATCATCTCATCCGCCGCACGCGCCTGGGCAAGGCTGGTCTCTTCGTCCAGCGTGATGAAAGCATTGTAGTCCGGATTAAGAATGCGAGAACGCTCGAGAAACTCGGTGGTCAGTTCGGCACTGGAAATTTTTTTTGTGGCAAGCAGGGTGGAAAGTTGCTTAAGGCTGGCATTCAGCATGACGTCTATGAATTCTTACAGAAGCACGGCAAATAGGGGGCAAAATGAGCGGAAGGAGATGAAGTCGCGGCCTGTAGCAGTGTAGCAGTGTATTCAATGGATTCATCGGGACTCATTCGATCACTCTCGGCACCAGGTAAAGCCCCGCTTCCACCTGTGGCGCGACGCTTTGATACAATTCCCGCTGATCCTTTTCTGTGACCAGGTCGGGTCGCAGACGCTGCACCACATCCTGGGCGTGGGACATGGGCTTGATCTCCGATGCGTCCACCGCCTGCATCTTCTGGATGAGGCCGAAGATTTCCGATAGCTGTGCCAGCGTCGCGCGTGCCTCCTCCTCGCTTAGTTCGATACGTGCCAGGTTCGTCAGGCGCTTCACGTCTTCCAGAGACAGTGACATATAATGCTAAATCCTTTATAACCCTTATATTCAAATAGCTAATAGAGTATCATAGCCCGATTCCTTTCACGCATTTTTAATCACATTACACAGCTACCGCGCGGATTCCGTAAATCATGCTTAATTTTTTAAACAACAGTGTATTGAAGGGTTACTTTTCGACCGATATGGCGATCGATCTGGGGACGGCCAACACCCTGATCTACGTGCGTGGTCAGGGGATCGTGCTGAACGAACCGTCAGTGGTAGCAATCCGTCAGGATGGGGGGCCCAATGGCAAGAAGATCATTCAGCAGGTAGGCCTGGCAGCGAAACAGATGCTGGGACGCACCCCCGGCAATATCACTGCCATTCGCCCGATGAAGGACGGAGTAATTGCCGACTTCACCGTTACCGAACAGATGCTGAAACACTTCATCAAGAAGGTGAATCCGCCTCGGCTCTTTTCCGGCAATCCCCGCATCGTCATCTGTGTTCCCTGCGGATCCACCCAGGTGGAACGCCGGGCCATCCGCGAAGCAGCGTACGGAGCTGGCGCGCGCAAGGTGGAACTGATCGAAGAGCCAATGGCCGCGGCGATCGGTGCCAACCTGCCAGTGGAGGATGCCACCGGGTCGATGGTGGTGGATATCGGCGGGGGCACGACGGAGGTGGGTGTGATTTCGCTCGGCGGAGTCGTTTACTCCAATTCGGTTCGCGTTGGTGGAGACAAGTTCGACGAGGCGATCATTAACTATATCCGTCGCAACTATGGCATGCTGATCGGCGAGGTTACCGCTGAATTGATCAAGAAAGAGATCGGTTCCGCCTTCCCTGGAGCGGAAGTGCAGGAGATGGAGGTCAAAGGCCGCAATCTGGCTGAGGGCATTCCGCGCAGCTTCACGATTACCAGCAATGAAGTTCTCGAAGCGCTGATGGAACCTCTGAACAGCATCATTAGTGCGGTTAAATCGGCGCTTGAGCACACCTTGCCGGAACTCGGCGCCGATATTGCGGAAAAGGGCATGGTGCTGACTGGCGGCGGCGCATTGCTGCGCGATCTCGACCGATTGCTCATGGAAGAAACCGGGCTATCGGTAATCATCGCGGAAGATCCGCTTACGTGTGTCGTCCGGGGATCCGGAATTGCGCTGGAAAACATGGATCAACTGGTTGGTGTATTCGCCAGTGACTGATCGCTTCTCCGGATCATCCGCTTTCGCTGGGCGCGTATCGGACAAGGAATCCTGAAAAGCAGCGGATACAATGGAAATGGCCCCGCAGTTTTTTAGACACGGCCCTAGTCTTTTGATAAGACTGGTCTTCTTTGTCATGCTTTCACTCGCGTTGATGGCGATCGATACCCGGTTCCAGTATTTTTCCGGAGTCCGGCAAGTTCTCTCGGTAGTGCTCTATCCGTTGCAAAAACTGGCTAATATACCCGCGACCCTTTATGAACAGCTAAGCGAATTTTCCACCCGCGAGGACCTGATCGAAGAAAACACCCAACTGAAACAGCAGCACCTGGTGGATCGCGGCCAGCTCATGCAACTGCGTGCCCTGGAAACGGAAAATGTCCAGTTGCGCAAACTTCTGGGCGCGACGCGGCGAGTTGAAAACAGGGCGCTCATGACAGAGATTCTGCACATTCCCCGTGATCCTTTCAATCGCAAAGTCATGCTCGGCAAAGGCAGCCAGAGCGGGGTTCTGCCTGGACAGGTCGTCGTGGATGACCTGGGGGTGGTGGGTCAAATCACGCGTGATTATCTATGGGCTTCCGAAGCGACGCTGATCACCGATAAGGATCACTCGGTCCCGGTTCAGGTGGTGCGTAACGGGCTGCGTTCCATCATATCCGGGACGGGCAGGGATGATGTGCTGGAATTGCGCTACGTTGCGGCCAATACGGATATCCAGGAAGGCGATGTGCTGGTCACTTCCGGAATAGATGGTGTTTATCCACCCGGTCTTCCTGTCGCGGTGGTATCAAAAATCGAACGCAGCCCGGGTAGTATCTTTACGCGAGCTACCTGCACACCGCTCGCCGGCGTCAACCGTAATCGACAATTACTGATCCTATCCAGACTGGCATCGTCTGCGGTAAATCCGGCGAAGCCTATGGAAATCAAACCGGAAACCAGGAAACGGGAAGAAGGTGGCATTCGCTGATCACCCCAGGCAGGAACTTCTGCTGCCTGCCAAAGGTTCTTTCATTGCCTTCAGCCTGATGCTGGGGTTGCTGTTCAACATGATTCCCCTGACCGGCGTTGCACTTGCCCTAAAGCCCGATTTCGTGATCCTCATCGTTCTTTACTGGTGTATCAATCAGCCGCAGCGCGTGGGCATCAGTATTGCGTTTGGCATGGGATTGCTCATGGACCTCGGGAATGCCAATACTTTCGGTCAACATGCTCTCGTATATAGCGTAATGGCGTTTACCGCGCTCACCTACCACCGGCGCCTGAACAACTTCGCACCGCTTCAGCAGGCTCCGCAAATAGGACTGATATTACTGCTGGGGCAATCCATCACCCTTCTGCTGGGCGTGCTGAACAATTCACCTTTTCCCGGCCTGGGATTTTACCTCGCCAGCTTCAGCGGCATCCTCTTGTGGCCGCTTCTCGTTTTATTGCTGAAAATACCGCAGAAACCCAGATCTGATCCGAATGCCCTATGAATCGTCGCGTAGAGCTTCGTAATTATCTGCGGGATTTGCATCAGTTCCGCCTGCGACTTGCCATTAGCGCCGGCTTCGTGCTGCTGCTCTTCGCACTGCTGTTCGGGCGCTTCTTCTACCTTCAGGTGGTGCAACGTGAGCACTATCATACGCTGGCGGAGGCGAACCGTATCTCCATTTCGCCAATCGTTCCCAGCCGTGGTCTGATCCTGGATCGCAACGGTGAGGTGCTGGCTCACAACTATGCGGGTTATACCCTCGAAGTCGTACCCAGCAAGATCCCTGACCTGGAAGCCCTTTTCAACGAACTCTCCACTGTCGTCGACATAGGCGCCAGGGATCGCAGGCGCTTCAAGAAACTGCGCGAGGAGAGCAAGAGATTTGAAAGCCTGCCGATCCGCACACGTCTGTCGGATGTCGAGGTTGCACGTTTTGCCGCCAACCGCTATCGCTTTCCCGGCGTGGAAATCAAGGCTCGCATGTTCCGCCAGTATCCGAAAGGGGAAAGCGCATCTCATGTAGTAGGGTATATCGGCCGCATCAATGACAAGGATCTGGAGCAGCTGGAGGCAAACAACGATCTCGCCAACTACCGAGGTTCGCAGTACATGGGCAAGATCGGCATCGAACAAAGCTATGAAAAGGAGCTGCACGGCACAACGGGCTTCGAGGAAATGGAAACAGATGCCTTCGGCCGCACCATCCGGATCATATCCCGCACCCCGCCTGTTTCCGGCAATAACCTTATGCTGTCGCTCGATGCGAAGCTTCAGGAAGTTGCCGAGAAAGCATTCGGCGACCGGCGCGGTGCGCTGGTCGCAATCGACCCTGCCTCAGGGGATGTACTGGCATTTGTCAGCAAGCCAGGTTTCGATCTGAATCTTTTTGTTGACGGAATCGATTCGGAGAATTGGGATTTGCTGAATAATTCCATTGACAAGCCTTTGAATAATCGCGCCCTTCGAGGGGTCTACCCTCCCGGCTCCACATTCAAGCCTTTTATGGCGCTTGCCGGACTGGAACTGAAGAAACGCATCCCCCAGCAAGCCATCAGCGATCCAGGATATTTCAGCCTGCCCGGAAGCAGGCATCGCTTCCGGGACTGGAAGGCCGAAGGACATGGCACTGTCGATCTGCACAAATCCCTGGTCGTGTCCTGCGATACTTATTACTACGCATTGGCCTACGATCTCGGTATTGATAACATCTTCAATTTTTCCAGCCAGTTTGGGCTGGGAAGGAAAACCGGTATCGACATTGCGGGGGAATCCGCGGGACTGCTGCCCTCCAGGGAATGGAAAATGAGGCGGCACAAGCAGAACTGGTATCCGGGCGATACTATTTCTGTCGGTATAGGCCAGGGCTACAATCTTGCCACTCCGTTGCAGCTTGCTTTCGCTACGGCGATTCTGGCAGCTAACGGTACAGCTTATCGCCCTCATCTGGTAAAGAAAGTGCTGGACAATGACAACGAGGTCCTGCGCGAGATTGCCGCCCAGCCGCTTTATACACTCAATCTCGATCCCGACAATCTACGTGCAGTGCGGAACGCACTTGTTGGCGTCACAAGACCCGGTGGCACCGCCGCGCGCGCCGGTGCCGGTGCGGCCTATGCCTTTGCTGGAAAGACAGGTACCTCGCAGGTCATCGGCGTGAAACAGGGTGAAAAATACGCCGAAGAAAAGATTCACGAGCGTCACAGGGATCATGCTCTGTTCGTTGCCTACGCGCCCGCGGCGGACCCGAAGATCGCGTTATCGGTCCTGGTTGAAAATGGAGGACATGGCGGCGCCGCGGCCGCGCCCGTCGCCCGACTGGTGATGGATTATTACCTGCTCGGGAAAGTGCCCAAAGTAGCCAAGGCAATGACTGTCGAAGTGCCGGAGGAAGAGGACGAGCATGATTAGGTTCAGGATCATGCGCCTGGGCCATTATCTTGCACGCTACGTGGACGGATTGCTCCTTACCGGTATTTTGCTGTTGATGTTGACCGGACTGGCCACTCTCTACAGCGCTACCGACGCAAACCTCAACCGTGTCACCGGCCAGGCCGTCAATATGTTGATAGCCCTGGGTGTAATGTGGCTGGTCGCCAATATTCCATTGCAGCAAATCATGCGCATCGCGTTGCCGCTATATCTTGCAGGCCTCATCCTGCTCCTGGGTGTGGCGCTGTTCGGCGAAGTCAACAACGGTGCCCGACGCTGGTTGAATATAGGCATCACGCGAATCCAGCCTTCCGAATTGATGAAAGTGGCCGTGCCCCTGATGATGGCCTGGTATTTCGACAGGCACGAGGCAGTCCTGCGGTTGAGGGATTATGCCGTAGCCACAACTCTGCTGCTGGTGCCGGTTTGGATGATCCTGCGCCAGCCGGACCTTGGGACGGCGCTGCTCATCGCGTCAAGCGGCTTTTACGTTCTGTTTCTAACCGGTCTGTCCTGGCGGATTATCGCCGGGCTGGTTCTCGCTGCGGCTGGAAGCCTGCCATTGTTATGGTCGTTGATGCACGATTATCAGCGGCGCCGGGTCATGACCCTCCTGGATCCAACCCAGGATCCACTGGGAGCAGGATATCATACCATCCAGTCAACGATCGCAATCGGCTCCGGGGGGGTTCTCGGCAAGGGCTGGCAGCAAGGTACTCAGACCCATCTCGATTTTCTTCCTGAAAGAAGCACAGACTTCATCTTCGCAGTGTTTTCCGAAGAATTCGGGTTGATTGGCAATTTATTGCTGCTAACATTGTATCTGGGGGTGATAGGCCGGGGCCTCGTCATTGCGGCCAATGCTTCCACCCATTTTACCCGCCTTATTGCGGGTTCGATCACGCTGACGTTCTTTACCTATATTTTCGTTAATATCGGTATGGTTATCGGCATCCTGCCCGTGGTGGGCGTACCCTTGCCGCTGATCAGTTATGGTGGCACCTCCATGGTGACAATGCTGCTCGGATTTGGTATCTTGATGAGCATACAAACCCACCCGAAGCTGGTGAAGACCTAAGGGGACGCTGAATTAGCCTTCCACTGGTGCAACGGCGGCTTTACGGGATAAACGGCGACTTTGCGGGATAGACTGTCCGAAAGGCGCTGGGCTTCCTGACATCGTAGTCCAGGTACGATCTGCATCACTCGCCTTATGATCACCCGAGCTCAGCCCGATTTTAACAACAACGCTCAACGAGGATTTGTTCAACATTCCCCTGGAACAGATCCGGAAACAGGACTCGGAACCATGCTCCACAGCCAGTCATCACTCATAGCGGTCTCGATACGCATCACTGCATTGGCGGCCGTGCTTTTTTCCGCTGGCTGTGGCGCGGTCTTGAAACAGGGCGATAAGGCACAGCCATCGTCAGTGGCATTTTCCATGCAAAAAAAAGGCGGCTATTATCTGGACGATGGTCCTGGCGACAATCCGCCCCCGAATCTTCACCTCATTCCTGACGCCGTTCCACGCGATGAGCCACTGCGTACCAGCAATATGCGACCCTATGTTGCACTAGGGAAACGTTATACTCCTCGAATCAGCCATAAACGGTATAAGGAACGGGGCGTCGCTTCATGGTACGGACGCCGCTATCATGGGCAGAAAACTGCGTCCGGAGAGGTTTATGACATGTATGGCATGTCCGCCGCCCATCCCATTCTGCCGATCCCCAGTTATGTTCGCGTTACCAATATCGGGAACGGAAAATCAGTCGTCGTTCGCATCAATGATCGGGGGCCCTTCCTCTCCAATCGCCTTATCGATCTTTCCTATACTGCGGCCTACAAGCTTGATGTTCTTGGAGGTGGCAGTGCGCTCGTCGAAGTGGAAAGCCTTCTGCCGGAAGCGCCTTCAAACGTGCAGACCGCCGCCGCGAAATCCCCGGCTCCGGAGGGCGCCTCTGCGTACGCTTCTTCTACCCGGAATTTTCCCGAGGGTGAGACGGGCCCCGATTTCTTTGATGTGATTTTTACGTCGGCCGACCAGAATACTTCCTCTTCCCGAAGCGCTGCCACAGCCGACCCGAACAAAGAGGGAGTTTACCTGCAGCTCGGCGCCTTCAGCGCCTATGACAGTGCGGATAACTTTCTCGCCCGTATGCGCGCTGAACTTCCCGGGGGGGTTGACAGTCTGGAGATCGTGGCGAAAGACGGCCTCTTCAAGGTTCATGCCGGTCCGTATAACAACCCCTCAATTGCAAAACAGGCTGCGGAAAAAATTGCGCAAACCCTTTCGATCAAGCCGATGCTGCTGACGCGATGAGATCGTCGGGTATCGGCATCAGTGGCAATTAAAGCGCCTCCACCTGAGCCGTTCAAGGCAAAGCTTTGCCCGGGCTTGCGTTCTTGCCCGGTTCGCTCGATAGCCAAATCTATGCTCCCTTGTTAAAATTGGCTTCTATTTACTTCATTCGAACAAATCAACTCAGGACCAGCCATGACCAGACACTTCGGCCCAGCCAAAAACATCAGCACTTTTTATCCGCCGCAACGCACCCTGATGGGGCCGGGTCCCTCCGATACCCATCCGCGCGTGCTATCCGCGATGGCACGGCCCACGCTCGGTCATCTCGACCCGGTGTTCACCGACATGATGGAAGAATTGAAAACCCTGCTGCGGTATGCTTTCCAGACATCCAACCTGCTGACTTTTCCAGTTTCGGGTCCTGGCTCGGTGGGAATGGAAATGTGCTTCGTCAATATGGTCAGCCCCGGCGATAAGGTGATCGTATGCCGTAATGGCGTATTCGGTGGGCGCATGATCGAAAATGTGCAGCGTTGCGGTGGCACCGCTGTAGTAGTGGAAGACAAGTGGGGCGCGCCGGTTGATCCCCAAAAGGTGGAGGATGCACTGAAGCAGAACCCCGATGCGAAGATAGTAGCCTTTGTTCATGCCGAAACCTCCACCGGTGCGCAATCGGACGCGAAAACCCTTTGCGAAATCGCTCACCGGCATGGCTGCCTCACCATTGTGGATACGGTCACCTCACTGGGAGGCACACCCGTAAAGGTGGATGAATGGAAAATCGACGCCATCTATTCTGGCAGTCAAAAATGCCTATCCTGTCCGCCTGGACTGTCGCCCATCAGCTTTTCCGAGCGAGTAGTGGATCTGGTGAAGAATCGCAAAACCAAGGTTCAAAGCTGGTTCATGGATCTGAATCTGCTGTTCGGATATTGGGGAACGACGCGTACATATCATCATACCGCTCCCACCAATGCGCTCTACGCGCTCCACGAATCCCTCGTGATGCTGTATGAGGAAGGCCTGGAACACTCCTGGGCGCGCCATCGTCGTAATCATGAGGCGCTCAAGGCTGGATTCGAAACGCTGGGAATGGAATACCTTGTGGAAGAACAGGCGCGTCTGCCGCAGCTCAATTCCGTGCATGTAGCGCAGGGTATCGATGAGAAGGAGGTTCGCCGTCGACTGCTCGCTGACTATAGCCTTGAAATTGGCGCAGGCCTTGGCGATTTTGCCGGCAAGATCTGGCGTTTTGGCCTGATGGGCTATTCCAGTCGTATTGATAATGTCGTGCTCTGCCTGGGCGCGCTGGAAACAGTACTGTCCGACATGGGCATGAAAATCGAGCACGGCACTGCCGAGGCGGCGGCGCATCAGTCCTATGCGGCTAATCCACTGCCACTGGAAAGCAGGAAGACCGCCGAGGCTGCCTGATCGGAAAATGTCAGGGCAGAGAATCCTGGATCAATAGCGGGGCGGCCAATCATGGCTTCCCCCAACCACCCGCCCTGGGTGCTTCATTCCCGATTGAAAAAAAGCGAAGCCGATGGACGAACGATGACATCGCATTGCCGTCCGTTGTGTCTCAAGCAAAGAAGGTAAGTGAGGACTGTCAGGGAAGAGGAATTACAAGCCCAGCCTTTGCCAGATGGTAGTGGTCAACCCCGCCGAATTCAGCGTATAAAAGTGCAGCCCAGGCGCGCCTGCACTCAGCAACCTGTCGCATAAATCCGTCACGATATCCAGTCCGAACGCACGTATCGATGCGCTGTCGTCACCATAACCTTCCAGCCTTTTCCTGATCCAGCGCGGGATTTCAGCGCCACATGCGTCTGAAAACCGCGCGAGCTGGGAAAATTTGTTGATCGGCATGATGCCGGGCACAATAGGAAGACTGATACCCATCGCTTCGCATTCATCCACAAAGCTGAAGTAGGCATCGGCATTATAGAAATACTGGGTAATGACCGAATCCGCTCCCGCATCGACCTTGCACTTGAAATTCCTCAAATCATCCTGAGCGGAATCCGCCTGGGGATGGTATTCTGGATAGGATGCGACATCGATATGGAACGTATTCCCGAACTCCTGGCGGATGAAAGTAACGAGTTCATAGGCGTAGCGAAATTCCCCGCCTTGCGCCATACCCGAAGGCAGGTCGCCTCTTAACGCAACCAGATGCCGGATGCCGTTGTCGCGGTACTTCTGGAGCATGCTTCGGATGCTCTCGCTGGTTGCTCCTATGCATGAAAGATGGGGAGCAGCGATATGGCCTTCTGCCTGGATTTCTAGTACCGTTTCCAGTGTGCGATCGCGGGTGGATCCGCCTGCGCCGAAGGTGACCGAGAAAAACTTGGGCTTGAGCTGCGCCAATTGCCTTCGGGTAGCACGCAATTTTTCCATGCCCTCGAGAGTCTGGGGTGGAAAAAACTCGAAGCTGAAAGTGGGAACAAATTTTTTCTGTGATTCCATCTTTGCGGACCCGGGATAGCCCGGGATTGCGTCAAAACCCCATCAATTATTATGGCCGTGCCAGGGAATGAGTCGAACCACCAGGCGAAAACGGGTGGAATCGACTTCAAGACAATCAGCAGTTAGCACAGTCCACTCAACTGCCGACTCATATGCCGCTACTCGTCGACAATCCTCAGCCCGGCACACGACAATGCGGACACGGAGAAGAGTGGCGCAAGCCTGAAAGGATGCTCTTCTCCGCGCTGGTACTCAGGAATCAGTACCGGTACATCGCCGGCTTGTACGGACCATCTTTATCCAGATTGAGATAGCTCGCCTGCTCCTCGGTCAATTCAGTGAGTCTGGCACCGAGCTTCTTCAGATGCAGACGCGCCACTTTTTCATCCAGATGCTTGGGCAATACGTAAACACTTTTCTCATAGCCGTCGCCATTCTGCCAAAGCTCCATTTGAGCCAGCACTTGGTTCGTGAACGAACTGGACATGACGAAAGAGGGATGGCCGGTAGCGCAACCCAGATTAACGAGTCGTCCTTTTGCCAGCACGATGATGCGCCGGCCCGTAGGAAAAATGACGTGGTCCACCTGCGGCTTGATGTTTTCCCACTCGTATTTCTGTACGGAGGCAATATCGATTTCGGAATCGAAATGGCCGATATTGCAGACAATGGCCTGATCCTTCATCCTCAGCATATGATCATGCGTGATCACACGCAGATTGCCGGTGGCGGTAACGAAAATGTCCGCCTGGTCGCAGACTTCGTCCATTGTCACGACGCGATAGCCTTCCATGGCCGCCTGCAGCGCACAGATAGGATCGATTTCCGTGATCCACACCGTCGCGCCCAATCCACGAAGCGATTGCGCACACCCCTTGCCGACATCGCCATAACCGCATACCAGCGCGATCTTGCCGGCGATCATGACGTCCGTCGCCCGTTTGATCCCGTCAACCAGAGATTCCCGACAGCCATAAAGGTTATCGAACTTCGACTTGGTAACGGAATCATTGACATTGAATGCAGGGAATGGCAGTTCGCTTTTTTTCTGCATTTCGTACAAACGATGTACACCTGTCGTGGTTTCTTCGGTCACGCCACGAATACCCGCCAGCTTCCTGGAGTACCAGCCTGGACTCGTGCTCAGCCGTTTACGAATGGCTCCGAACAGCGCCTCTTCTTCCTCGTTGGCTGGGGTGGCAACAACGGAAGGGTCTTTCTCCGCCTTGCTGCCCAGAATGACGAGCAGTGTCGCATCACCGCCATCATCCAGAATCATGTTCGGTCCATCCTCCCCGCTTTCTCCACCCCCGGGCCATTCAAAAATACGGTGAGTAAATTCCCAGTAGTCCTCCAGGGACTCGCCCTTGTAGGCAAATACCGGGATATCCGCGGCTGCAATCGCGGCTGCGGCATGGTCCTGCGTCGAAAAAATGTTGCATGACGCCCACCTCACCTGTGCGCCCAACCTGGTCAATGTCTCGATCAGGACAGCGGTTTGTATCGTCATGTGCAACGACCCTGCAATACGCGCACCGGCCAAAGGTCTGGCAGTCGCGTACTCCTCGCGAACCGCCATCAGACCAGGCATCTCGGTCTCCGCAATGGCGATTTCCTTGCGTCCCCATTCGGCCAGGGAAAGATCGGCAACCCGATAGTCGGTGAAGTGAGGTTCCGCTCGGGCGTTGCTGGAAGAGGCGCCCGCATTGAGCACAGCGTTCATAGATATCTCCTGAAGAATGAACGAGCGCCGTTGTCACGATCCTTCCCAGTCGAGCCTCGCGGGATCATGCCCGTTGCAGCGCTCCTCGACGTGAAAGGAATTGAAGAAAGGATAAAAAATTTAAGCCTGCAGACTTACCGGCTCTGTTTCTGCCGCGGTTCTGATTCCCGCTTCTGCACGCAGTTGAGCTGCCTTATCGATCGCCTCCCAGGTGAATTCCGGCTCATCCCGACCGAAATGACCATACGCAGCGGTTTTCTGGTAAATGGGCCGCAGCAGATTCAGGCCGTGAATAATGCCGCGTGGACGCAGGTCGAAATGGCGCTCGATCAACTCCACGATTTTCTCGTCGGGGATTTTTCCCGTTCCAAATGTATCGACCATCAACGACACGGGCCGCGCCACACCGATGGCATACGCCATTTGTACCTCACATCGGCTGGCGATTCCGGCAGCAACGATATTCTTCGCTACATAGCGACCGGCATAAGCTGCTGAGCGATCCACCTTGGACGGATCCTTGCCCGAAAACGCGCCTCCCCCATGATGGGCAGTACCGCCGTAGCTGTCGACAATGATTTTGCGGCCCGTCAGTCCGCAATCTCCCATCGGTCCGCCCACGACGAAACGCCCGGTCGGATTGATGAGATAACGGGTCTGGCCGCTGAGCATTGCTTTCGGCAATACCGGCTTGATGATTTCTTCGATAACCGCTTCACTCAACTGTTCGTGAGAGATGTCCGGATGATGCTGAGTGGAAATCACCACAGTCTCGATCCGCTGGGGCTGACCATCCTGATAATGGACGGAAACCTGCGACTTCGCGTCCGGGCGCAACCACGGCAGGCGGCCATCCTTTCTCAACTCGGCCTGTCGTTCCATCAAGCGATGAGCGTAGTAGATCGGCATTGGCATCAATTGCGGCGTTTCATCACAGGCATATCCGAACATAAGCCCCTGGTCTCCTGCGCCCTGCTCCATCTCCTCTTCTTTGGTGCGATTGACACCCTGCGCGATATCCGGCGACTGCTTGTTAAAAGCAGTCAGCACTGCACAGGTCCGGTAATCGAAACCGATATCGGAGCTGTCATATCCGATGCTTTTGACAGCAGCGCGCGCTACCTGCATATAGTCCACATTGGCCTGGGTGGTGATCTCACCAGACATGACGATCAGCCCGGTGCTGCACAGTGTTTCGCAGGCAACACGCGCGTTGGGGTCCTGCTCCAGAATGGCGTCGAGGACCGAATCGGAAATCTGGTCGGCCACCTTGTCGGGATGACCTTCGGATACAGATTCAGAAGTAAAAAGGTAATCGCTCATTTTCTGGCCCGCTTTATTGATAAAAGGCCTGTAGAATAGCAAATAACGCGCATATTAAGAAGTCGAATAACGGCATTTGGCCCAACAGTTTCTTATTCACCGCTTATTGTCTTCTTTCTCTGCATATCACATGAGGCTGAAGTTCACCAAAATGCATGGGCTGGGCAATGACTTCGTCGTCGTTGACGCTATAAGCCAAAGAATTTTTCTGAGTACACAGCAATTATGCCGGCTTGCCGATCGTCACCAGGGAATAGGTTGTGACCAGATCCTGTTTATTGAAGCGCCGGATGGCGAAGGAGATTTCCGCTACCGGATTTTCAACGCGGACGGTGGCGAGGTAGAACAGTGTGGCAATGGCGCGCGCTGTTTTGTACGTTATGTGCATGATCACCGCATGACAGACAAGCGGGAAATCCGCGTGGAAACGCTGGGGGGTATCATTGCTCCCAGGCTGGAAGTCAATGGCGAGGTTACCGTCAATATGGGAGCGCCAAAATTTGAACCGGTGGACATTCCGTTCATCGCGACACAGCGCGACTCTACCTATTTACTCGATATCGGTTCAAGACAGGTCGAGATCGGCGCTCTGTCCATGGGAAATCCTCATGCGGTCCAGGTGGTTTCAGATGTCGATCACGCTCCGGTAGCAACCGAGGGGGCACTCATCGAACGTCACGAACGGTTCCCCCGAAGGGTGAATGCCGGCTATATGCAGGTTGTCGATCGGCACCATGTTCGCTTGCGCGTTTTTGAGCGGGGGGCGGGTGAAACGCTTGCATGCGGCACGGGCGCTTGCGCGGCGGTCGTATCCGGAATTCAGCGCGACTTACTGGACACACCGGTCAAAACCAGCTTCCGCTTGGGGGATTTGACCATACGATGGGCAGGAGAAGGCTGTCCGGTATGGATGACAGGGCCGGCGGTGACGGTATTCGAGGGAGAGATTGATTTATAACTCAAACGAGAAGATATGGAACTCAGTGCAAAAGTAATAGCCGGGTATTTACGAGAACATCCCGAATTCTTCAATGAGTGTGCCGAAGTGCTGGCTGACATTCAGATTCCCCATCCTTATGGCGTGGATGCCATTCCGATCAACGAGCGCCAGCTTATCTCGCTGCGGGAAAGAAATGAGGCCTTGCAGAACAAGCTTGCGGAATTGATCCAATTCGGTGAAGAAAATGGAGCCCTTGCGGAGAAGATGCACCGTGTGGCCGTCGCGCTGCTTGCTTTCACCCGTTTGCGGGATCTTATCCACGACTTGAACTTCAATTTGAGCGAGCATCTTTCCATCCCGCATATGGCGCTTCGATTGTGGAATATTGCAGATGAAGACGGAACCTTACCTGAACTCGCTCCTGTCGGCGCAGATGTTCATGCTCTCGCTGAAAGCCTCTCGCATCCATACTGCGGGCCGCATATTCTGGCAGAGATCAGAAACTGGTTCGGAGAGGATGCGATGCGTCTGCGGTCGGTTGCAATAGTGGCATTGCGAGCTGAACGAACCTTGGGGCTGCTGGTGATGGGGAGCGAAGATCCTCACCGGTTCTATCCGGAAATGGGCACTATTTATCTGACCCGGCTTGGGGAACTCGTCAGTGCTGCATTGAGGCATTTTCAGCTGCATAACGATTAGAAGCGGCATCGTTACAGACGCATGAAACCCGGTCCTTGCCACGCTGAACTGGTCTCCGATTATCTCGATCATCTCAGGCATGAGAAACGCCTGTCGCCTCTGACTTACCGAAGTTACGTCCGGGATATCGGAGTACTTGCGGACCGGAGCGGTAGCATTCCTTTCGATCAGCTGCAAATTCATCATATCCGTCGGTTCGTCGCTCTTCTTCACGGAAAAGGATATTCCGGCAGAAGCCTCGCCAGAATGCTGTCCGCCTGGCGCAGCCTCTACAACTATCTGACACGAAATCACGGTTACGCACATAATCCCTGCGTCGGTGTCCGTGCGCCTAAATCGATAAAAACGCTTCCAGCTACACTGTCTCCAGATGAGGCTGCCAAACTCCTCGATTTCGAACCTTCAAATGATTCCATGGTATTGCGCGACAGAGCCATGTTCGAGCTTTGCTATTCTTCGGGACTGCGGCTGGCTGAGCTTGCGGGCCTGAAACCCGAGGATCTGGATTTGCCTGATGGTACGGCGCGCGTCACGGGCAAGGGGTCTAAAACCCGGATCGTTCCCGTGGGAACCAAGGCAGTGGAAGCCGTAAGGGACTGGCTCAAGGAACGTGAAACGCTGGCACTGCCAGGCGCAACTGCTTTATTTCTTTCCCGGTACGGAAAAAACATCAGTCACCGCTCGATCGATCAGCGCCTGAAAATTCAGGCGAAACGCCGGGGTCTTGGCATGCGGCTCCACCCTCATGTGCTGCGGCACTCTTTTGCCTCTCACGTGCTGCAATCCAGTGGTGATTTGCGGGCCGTGCAGGAAATGCTGGGGCACGCGAGCATCAGCACCACCCAGGCATACACTCACCTTGATTTTCAGCATTTATCCAAGGTCTATGATGCGGCTCATCCGCGCGCCCGGAAGAAACAGGACAGGGACGGAAATCCTTGAATAGAAGATCATCATCTGTTTGGATTTTATTGGCGAATCAGCGTTATAATTCCTTTCTCCGATCGCTCGAACTCACCTTATGCAGGAATATCACGGTACAACCATACTTTCTGCGCGACGTGGAAATCAGGTCGCGCTCGGGGGTGATGGTCAGGTAACCTTGGGCGCAGTCGTTGCGAAATCCACCGCGCGCAAGGTCCGCAGGCTCTATCATGACAGGATTTTAGCCGGTTTTGCCGGTGGAACCGCCGATGCCTTCACCCTGTTCGAACGTTTCGAAGGAAAGCTGGAAAAACATCAGGGACACCTTATGCGCTCGGCAGTGGAACTGGCGAAAGACTGGCGTACGGATCGTATCCTGCGGCGGCTGGAAGCGATGCTGGTCGTGGCGGATCCATCGACGACCCTTATCGTCACCGGCGCGGGCGACGTGATCGAGCCCGAATTTGGCCTTGCTGCCATCGGCAGCGGAGGCAGTTACGCGCAATCCGCTGCGCGCGCGCTCCTGGAAAACACCAGCCTCGCGCCTCTGGAAATCGTCAGGAAATCCCTTTCCATCGCGGGTGACCTGTGCATATACACGAATCAGAACTTTGTCATCGAGGTTCTGGAGTAACCGGGAAAAAAGAATGGCTGACAATGCCTACTGATGCAGCAGGAATGCCACTGACATTACCCGGCAAATATCGTCCGGCAGCGTAGTGCCGGGCAGGTGCAATGCAAACCGGGACATTTCGCCCAATTTCCCTTTCCCGTTGTTTATTTCCGACTTGAAATCATGTCTCAACTTACCCCGCAGGAAATTGTCCACGAACTGGATAAACATATCATCGGTCAGGATGCTGCAAAACGATCGGTGGCGATCGCACTGAGAAATCGCTGGCGGAGACAGCAGGTAATGGAGCCACTGCGGCAGGAGATCACCCCGAAGAATATTCTCATGATTGGCCCGACGGGTGTCGGCAAGACGGAAATCGCGCGGCGACTGGCAAAGCTTGCGGATGCACCCTTCATCAAGGTGGAAGCAACCAAGTTTACAGAAGTCGGTTACGTAGGCCGCGACGTGGACTCGATTATTCGTGACCTGGTTGAAGCGGCCGTCAAGCAGATTCGCGAACGGGAAACACAGAAGATGCGTTCACGTGCGGAGGATCATGCTGAAGAGCGCATTCTGGATGCACTTCTGCCACCTGCGAGAGAACTGGGTTTCCAGTCCGAGGCGAGCGAGGGGGAAAGTGCAACGAGACAGAAATTCCGGAAGAGATTGCGCGAAAGTGAGCTTGACGAAAAGGAGATCGAAATTGATGTGGCAACGCCGCACACCCATATGGAAATCTTTGCGCCGCCAGGAATGGAAGAACTGACGACGCAGATTCAGGGCATGTTTCAGAATCTGGGCGGAGAGAGAAAAAGGACCCGGAAGCTGAAAATACGTGAGGCGATGAAACTACTCATCGAAGAAGAAGCCTCCAAGCTGGTCAATGACGAGGAACTGAAGCTTCATGCCGTACAGAACGTGGAACAGAACGGCATCGTTTTCCTGGATGAGATCGATAAAATAACCAGTCGCTCGGACACTTCCAGTGCCGATGTTTCCCGTCAGGGGGTTCAACGCGATTTGCTGCCTTTGGTGGAAGGCACCACCATATCCACGAAGTACGGCATGATCAAGACCGACCACATTCTATTCATTGCCAGCGGTGCGTTTCATCTCGCCAGGCCATCCGATCTCATTCCGGAATTGCAAGGACGCTTTCCTATTCGCGTTGAACTTACCAGCCTGAGCGCGGATGATTTCGTGCAAATTCTTACGAACACGGATGCCTGCCTGACGCGACAATATGAGGCTCTGCTGGAGACCGAAGGCGTCAAGCTGAACTTTACCCCCGATTCAGTAAGACGTCTCGCAGAGATCGCTTTCGCGGTGAATGAAAGAACCGAAAATATCGGTGCACGCCGCCTTTACACGGCGATGGAAAAGCTTCTGGAGGAAATTTCGTTTGATGCCGAAAAGCACCGTGGCGAGAGTGTGTTGGTTGATGCCGCCTATGTGGATGCGCGTCTGAACGGACTGTCTCAAAGCGAGGATCTGGCTCGCTACGTGCTCTGATATATTCTCCCGAATCTTCTCCGCACCTCTGCGGGCGGATAATTTCGGGTCAGGCGATGCTTGGGACTGGTAGAGAAAAAACGGAGTAATGCTACGCGAACTGTCCTGCCGCGTATCCGGACGCCCAGGCCCACTGAAAGTTGTATCCTCCCAACTGCCCGGTTACGTCGACCACTTCACCTATGAAATAGAGTCCGGGAACTTTCCTGGTTTCCATCGTGCGAGATGACAGTTCGCGGGTATCGATGCCCCCCAGGGTAACTTCCGCCTTGTCATATCCTGCGGTAGCAAAAGGAGTGATACGCCAGTCATGCAACTGACCGGCCAGTTCGGCCAGGAACTTGTCGCTGCATTGGTTCATAGGGGATTCCCGCTGGCTATCCAGGATCTCCTTGATCCAGATTTCGATAAACCGCCGCGGAAGGCGTTGCGCCAGGAGATTCGACGGAAGGACGGGGCTTCTTCTCTGACCCAGCAGCCAGGTGAGCGCGCCAAGATCTGGCAGGAGATTGACCTGTATCGGCAGACCTGGCTTCCAATAGGAAGAAGCTTGCAGGATGACGGGGCCGCTGAGTCCACGATGCGTGAACAGGAGGTTTTCTCGAAAGCGTTTTTTATTGCAAGTCACCTCCACGTCGATGCTAATCCCGGCAAGGCCTTTGAAACGGTCGAGCTGCTCTGGCGCGAGGATCAGCGGAACCAGTGCAGGGCGTAAAGGCGTCACCGCAATACCGAATTGCTCCGCCACATTGTAACCAAAAGGGCTCGCGCCAATTTTCGGGATGGACAAACCCCCGGTCGCAATCACAAGTGCATTGGAGGTAAATACGCCATGATCGGTATCCAGCCTGAAGCCAGTCCCATCATGGCTCACGCCGTGCATCTGGCTTGGCATTTTCCACGCGACCCCGGCTGCATCGCATTCCTGGCGCAGCAGTTCTATGATCTGCCGGGAGCTTCCGTCGCAGAATAATTGACCAAGTTTCTTTTCGTGATACGAAATGCGATGCTTTTCCACCAATTCGATAAACTTCTGCGGAGAAAAACGGGCAAGCGCTGACCGGCAGAAATGGGGGTTGCGGGAAAGGTAGTTTTCCGGTGCGGCGTAACGATTGGTGAAGTTGCATCGTCCGCCACCCGAAATACGAATTTTCTCGGCCAGCCTGCTCGCATGATCCAGCAGCAGGACCGAACGGCCGCGCTTGCCCGCTTCAATGGCACACATCATTCCCGCTGCCCCCGCACCGACTATAATGACGTCCTGTTGCAAGGCCATAACCGGATCTTTGGAAAGCCTGACCTGATCCCTATGGATCTGCTTTACGCCACACGCTCGCCAGCCACGATTGCTGTTCGCGCGGCAGGCCATGCGGACGATAATAATGAGTAATCTCGTTAAAGCCCGCACCCATCATGAAGCGCCTCCAGCCAGGCAGATCATGATATACCCCGTAACGCCCCCGGCTCCACTCTTCTTGGTTGTTTCCACGAGGATTGGAGCTGAACAATACGCCAGCCGGCTTCAGTGTTTCCTTGAGTTCCTTTAATACCCGGGGCAATTCGCGGGCAGGAACGTGAAACAGCGAGGCATTGGCAAATATGCCGTCAAAGTAGCAGCCGGGCAGATCGAGTTCCAGAAAATCCTGCTGCCATACTTCGCAGCCACTATGGCTGCGAGCCATCTCGACAAAGCGCGAAGCACCATCCAGTCCGATTGGAGTATGACCAAGGCGGACAAAAGCCTGTAGATCGCGACCGGGACCGCAGCCGAAATCCAATATCCTGTAGGGCGGGTTGCCGCCGATACACCGCAACGTTGCGGCGATATTCTCAGTGACGTCATGATCCTTCGTTCCTGCCCAAAATGCTTCAGCGCGTTCCTCATAGTGGGCGAGCGTAAGGCGGGAAATATTTTCCAGATCTGGCTGAACTTGCCTCATGCAGGGCTGAATGGAATAAAGATGTTTTAAACAAAGCGGCGGGAACGGATCGTGCCCGACGAATCCCGCTCATGCTATGCTACTTCGCGATCCCCAGAAGAGCGCCGCGTCTACGCAATTCGTGCATAACTTCCACCCCTCCCTGAATAACAACCTCCGGCGACGGATGACCGCTTTCCGCGACGATGATTTCAAGCGCTGCCTGCCCTGTGTGTCTGCCAGTCTCTAGAAGGGAAATCAGGCGCGACGTGAATGCGTTTATTTCCATGAACCGAATCTCATCGCTGGCGTCGCGAAATACGAGCAGCCAGGTTTCCGTTGCCGTAACGCGGGTGCGTGGCGCGATGCGATGGACTGGCCAGCCGTAACGTAGATTGGCAAGTACCGGATTCAAAACAGGCCGGTTCTTCAGCAGACTGCCTTCCTGATCGATCCTTTCCCAATCTGCTGCTTCAGCGGACACGGAAAGTGCCAGCTCTACCCATTCGTAATGCGCGAGCTCCACGGTAAACTCGGGATATCTGGCCGGCAAGGCCTCGGCACCCTGCAGGAACTGGATAAACTCTTCGGGTATCCGTCGAAAATAGGGAGAATGACTGCGGTGTCTAGAAAGGAAGCGATAGACCAGCCATTCCCATCTGCGCTTTCCCAGTACCTTATTGAGCACTGGAAAGCAGGCAAGCAGAAAATTCTCAACGTTACTGTAGACCAGCTTCCTGTATATCTTCATACGGCGCGCCTCTACGCCGTACGGGAGAGGATTCTCAGCGGGATTGCGGATATGCGCCGTGAAAGCGTACTGAAAACGTTGAAATTCAGGAAGCGACATGAGACCGGCTGCAATCGACATGGCGGGCCTGAATCGAGTTGATACGGCGGACTTCATGCATGAGATCCGAAAGTGGGGGGATATTAAAATCCCGCTCCAGCAATGTCGGCGCCACGCCATGGACATGGTACGTCTGATCGAGCAGTCTCCACACCGGATCGATCACGTCCGCCCCATGCGTGTCGATGACCAGATCTTCCGCTTCCCTGTGATGTCCTGCCATGTGCATATAAACGATACGGTCCGTAGGCATGGAACGAATGAACTCGACCGGATCATAGGCGTGATTGACGCTGTTGACGTAGACGTTATTGACGTCGAGGTGCAGGTGGCAATCGGCTTCGACCAATACAGCACGAAGGAAATCGGCTTCGTTCATCTCGGCGATCGGCGCCTGTAAATAAAACGACGCGTTTTCCATTGCAATCCGGCGTTCCAGAATATCCTGAGCGCGGCGAATGCGTGCTGCGACATACTTTACCGCTTCTTCCGTAAAAGGGATCGGCAGCAGATCATACAAATGACCGTCATCCGAACAATACGAAAGGTGTTCGGTGTAAAGGGGAATTTGATGCTGGTCTAGAAATTCCCGAACCTTGCGCAGCAACGATTCGTCCAGCGGGGCAGGACTGCCAATGGAAAGTGAGAGGCCGTGACAGACAAAGGGATAGCGCTCGGTGAACATCCGCAGGTCCCGGCGCCGGACACCGCCCACATCGATCCAGTTTTCCGGCGCGATTTCGAAGAAATCGATGCCTGCAGGGACGGAAGTTTTCAGTTCAGGAATCAATTCCCGCCGAAACCCCAATCCGACATTGATACGCGCTAGGGATTTCACATGAATAAAGTTATTTCTTCATTCCAGCGTGCGGTGCCGCCCCCGATGTAGCGGGTGAAGCTGGTGCTTGCGCCTTGGCAAAGCCATCCGCCTCCGGCTGATCCACCGCGCCGTCCTTGTTCGCATCGATCTGATCGAAAATACGTTCGTGATGCGTGAGGAATTCCTGTTTGGTCACCTTGCCGTCCTTGTTGGCGTCGATCCTCGACATCCCGCATCGGCCTTCAGCAGGCTTCGTCCCGCTGCCGTATTTACTCGGATCGACTCTGTCCGCATACGCCACCATGTATCCGCCGTTATCGAGCGAACGAGCTGAAAAGGGACTTTCGGACGCGGAAGCGAATGGCGCAACTCCCAGCGCTGCCGCAAGGGCCGAGCCTATTGCAAGGGTGTTTTTTTTAGTGCTCACGAGAAGGTTCTCCTGATTAAAAAAATATTGTGGTCGCGGTGCGGGAGCATAAAAAGCTCATTGATCGAAGGCTTATCATCAAGGTGTATCGATCTCTTTCCCAATACCAGGCCCCCACGTCTGGGATAATCGCGATCACGAAATCCGCAATTCTTTTTATTCAGTTCCCAGATCACATTACTGCTTCCAGCACTACCTCAAACTCGTCAAGCTGTCTGCCCGAGATCACTCTGCGAAAACTTCAAACTTATACAGGCACAGTCAGGGTACAGCCTTGCTCAGACTTTATTCGGTATGCTTTTTTCCGCCACCGCACTTGCCTTCGCCACATTTACCTTCACCGCACTTGCCTTCACCACTTTTTTCCTTGCCATACTGGTGATCATCGGTGGCGCTGTATCCTTTATCCAGAGATTGAAGCCCGAAAGGGCTAGCCGCAGCCGAAACCAGGGAACTGACGCCGAGAGTAGCGGCGAGGGCCGAACCCACAGCAATCGAGATTGCGGTTTTGCTTCTTGACATAACATTCTCCTGTTAGCTTAGAAATATCTATTGTGGGTATGTAAAAACTGAATTGAACAGGTTCCAGCGAGCAGAAATGGGCGCGCCTGCAGCGGCGCAATGCGATGGTGCTCTTGCCAGAACACATGCCCTTCGTGACATGTGTTCCTGATATTCCTGATCTGCCTTTCCAAAACAGCAAAGCATATCACAATAAATTCCGCCCGGGGCCCGGCAGAGATCGTAACATCAAGACAGGAGACGGTCTATTTCCCCATTTCAGGATTTCCCCCGCCCAGGAATCTTATTTTTCTGCAGAGGCGAGATTGATGTCTCCGAATTCCACAAAAATGCGACAGCCTCTCCAAGGAAGAGATCACGCTCCAGCATTACAAAATTTCCAACTCGTCCCGCTGATTTGGTCTGATAGCGAAACAGGTCCGCTTTTCCCCATGCTGACACCGTGAATCGTATAACAGCTTTTTGGCAGGGATTTCCATACTCTTTGGAATCATGCTTTGACTTTTAGTCTGCTACGGTTTATAAGAGGCTCTACAAATGAACCTGATCGGATTACTGTATAGTCTTTTTGTCTATAAAGCGTAAGCGAGATTACACGTCACCAGAAATGAAAAGGGAATAACAGATATGCCGCAAGAACTCCAGAAACAAACCGCTCCGTACAAACCGAAGAAGGGAGAGAGCTACATGAGTTCCAAGCAGCTGATGCATTTCCGCAATGTGCTGGAAGGCATCAAGTTCGAGTTGGGACAGGATATCGATCGCACCGTTCATACCATGCAGGACGAAGCCACGATTTTTGCGGATCCCAATGATCGTGCCAGCCAGGAGTCGGATATGGCACTGGAGTTACGTAATCGCGATCGGGAACGCAAGCTGATCAAGAAAATTGATGAAACGATCGCCAAAATTGATACGGGAGATTATGGCTACTGCGAGAGTTGTGGCGTGGAAATCGGTCTAAAGCGACTGGAAGCGCGTCCTACTGCGACCCTCTGTATCGACTGCAAAACGCTGGAAGAGATCAGGGAAAAGCAGATGGCGAAATAAGGGCTTGCTTCTTCCCAAAGGTACTCAAAAGCTAAACTAAACCTGATTCCGAAAAAAAGCCCTTATCATCAGATAAGGGCTTTTTTATGCGAGACATGAATTTTCGGGTGCGCCCGCCACTCAACCCAAATCTCTCCAGAGACCGGAGAAATTATGTCGCTGCATTATCGGCAATATCGGCCGTTACCGCCTTCATGCTCAGGCGCAAGCGACCTTTATCGTCGGCTTCCAGTACCTTTACGCGCACAGCCTGCCCCTCCTTGAGATGATCCGCCACGTTATTGACACGCTCGTTGGCTATCTGGGAGATATGCAGCAAACCGTCCTTACCTGGCAAGACGCTGACAATCGCTCCAAAATCAAGTAATTTCAACACGGTACCATCATATATCCTGCCTACCTCCACCTCGGCAGTAATATCTTCAATGCGCTTTCTTGCCAGTTCACCACCCTCGGCGCTGACACAGGCAATCAGAACCGTGCCATCATCGGCGATGTCTATAGTGGTGCCAGTCTCCTCGGTCAGGGCGCGGATCACCGCTCCACCCTTTCCTATCACATCGCGGATCTTTTCCGGATTGATCTTCATCTTGATGATCCGCGGGGCATGCTGGGAAATATCCTCCCGGGTGACGGGCAATGCGTCCTTCATAATCTGAAGCATATGCATCCGTCCTTCCCTGGCTTGTATCAGTGCGGCGTGCAGAATTTCTCTGGTGATTCCTTGAATTTTTATGTCCATCTGGAGGGCGGTAATGCCTTTCTCCGTACCCGCCACCTTGAAATCCATGTCACCCAGGTGATCCTCATCTCCGAGGATATCGCTGAGTACCGCGAATCTGTTTCCCTCCTTGATGAGACCCATCGCAATGCCTGCGACGTGGGCCTTGAGGGGCACTCCTGCATCCATCAGCGCAAGGCAGCCACCGCAAACCGATGCCATGGAACTGGAACCATTTGACTCCGTGATCTCGG
This sequence comes from uncultured Nitrosospira sp., assembly GCA_964466955.1. Classification (GTDB taxonomy): domain Bacteria; phylum Pseudomonadota; class Gammaproteobacteria; order Burkholderiales; family Nitrosomonadaceae; genus Nitrosospira. The sequence continues at coordinate 9,779 of CAYXQR010000075.1, read as the reverse complement.
ATACCACCCGGAGCGAATAGCCGAATTCTTCGGCGGAAGGAAGCACTGCTACCAACGCGCGCTTGGCAAGGCGCCCATGACCTATTTCCCGGCGCTTTGGCGTTCCAACGCGCCCGGTCTCCCCGGTAGCGTAGGGCGGCATATTATAATGAAGCATGAAGCGCTCTGAATAATCCCCCTGCAGAGCATCGATCTTCTGTTCGTCGCGCCCGGTGCCCAGCGTCGCAATGACAAGCGCCTGTGTTTCACCACGGGTAAACAGGGCCGAACCATGGGTACGCGGCAGCAGTCCGTTACGAATGGTGATGGGGCGAACCGTACGCGTGTCGCGTCCGTCGATTCGAGGCTCGCCATCCAGTATCTGCGACCGCACAATCCTGGATTCCAGAGCGAAGCAGGCTTCCTTTACCGCCTGCGCGTCCTGGGCTTCCTCGCTGTCGACCCCCACGCCCATTTCGGCGAATACCCTCGTCCATATGCCGTCAATGGTTTCGGAGCGAAGCTGCTTTTGTTTGATCCGGAACGCTGCGCGCAAATCGTTTTCTGCCAGAGCAGCAATTTTTTCAGCCACAGCGGCATCCCTTTGAGGAGGCGTCCAGTCCCAAGCGGTGACTCCAGCTTCATCCGCGAATTCATTGATGGCATCGATCGCCGCCTGCATTTGCTCATGCCCATAAACGATGGCACCCAGCATCACATCCTCGGACAACTCCGTTGCTTCGGACTCCACCATCAACACTGCTTGCTGTGTTCCCGCAACCACCAGATTCAACTGGGTTTCCTTCAGCGCGGTCGTGGCTGGATTGAGAACATATTCTCCATCGATATAACCCACGCGTGCTGCGCCAATAGGCCCGCCGAAAGGAATTCCGGAAAGAACCAGCGCGGCGGATGCCCCCAGCATCGCCGGTATATCGGCGTCGACTTCATTATCTGAAGACATGACCGTGGCGACGATTTGCACTTCATTGTAGAAGTTCTCGGGAAACAGTGGACGAATGGGGCGGTCTATCAACCGGGAAGTAAGAATCTCCTTCTCCGAAGGGCGGCCTTCGCGCTTGAAAAAACTGCCGGGGATCCGGCCTGCAGCATAGCTCCTTTCCTGGTAATCGACTGTCAAAGGAAAAAAATCCTGCCCCTGCTTGGCGCTTTTTGCGCCGACTACAGTAACCAGAACAACCGTGTCATCCAGAGTAACCATGACGGCGCCATGCGCCTGCCTGGCTATTTCTCCCGTTTCGAAGGTGAGCTGATGAGATCCGTATCTGATACTTTTCTTTATTTTCAATTAGCTATCCTTTTAGTTGGAATCCTGCCAGCCCAGCTTTCCCGTCAGCCTATAAATCACTATGAGTAATTCCGCTTGCGCCTGTCGCGATGTATTTTCCCGTCTGACTCGGCCTGCCGGCTGCCTCGCTTTTCCGAAATTGGATACCGCTATTTCCGCAAGCCAAGACGCTCGATCAGCATGCGATACCTGTCGACACTGCTGCCTTTCAGATAGTCGAGCAGCTTGCGGCGCCGGCTTACCATCCGTAACAGGCCGCGCCTGGAATGATGATCCTTGACGTGCGCCTTGAAATGATCGGTGAGATCATTGATTCGGGCGGTCAGCAACGCGACTTGCACTTCGGGAGAACCGGTGTCACCGGCGGCCCGTTGGAAATCGCGCACCACCTGCGCTTTTTGATCGGTTGTGACTGCCATGCCTAATCTCCAATTACGCCCAATGCGAAAGGGCGATATTTTACTCTTTAATAAGGTTAATTCTCAAGTAATGCAATGATTTTATTTCATCTCCCGCACTCCGCGCACGTGACACGGCTGCAGATCCCGTTCAACCGAAGCCCATCCGCGTGTCGCGCCAGAACGGTCTACCCGTGAGATCGCGGAAGATTGCCTGAAGCGTATTCGCCGCGAACTGCAGGAGGATGGGGGTCGATACCTAATTCCACAGGAGCGTGACGCACCACCGCGGATAAAGTGGAGCACGCCGCGCGCGAGTCGGCTGCCAGACGCACCAGTGCGCTCAGCGACACCGATCCGCCAAGCAACAGGGGCAGCAGACGGGTCAGCGCAGCGCTCCCGTCAGGCCTGATCGCTTGAAGCAGAATCCCCGGCGGGGAAAATTCCACCGGGTCGGAAATTGCTCGCACCGCAAGGAACGGCAGTCCCGCGGAGGCGGCCACTTCCGCTACCGAAGCACTCTCCATATCCACTGCCACGGCTCCAGTCGCCGCCCCCAACTCATTTTTCTCCTCCGCCGAAGTCAGTACGGTTTCACTTGAAGCCAATATTCCACCTCTCGCGCTTAAACACCCGGACAAACGCTGCTGCATACAATTGCGCCAGTCGGAATCGATGAACCAGGCCTGATGAGCCCTTATCGATTCCGGCAGCAGCAGATCCCCGGGGCGCAATGCCGGGTCCAGTCCACCTGCGAACCCGAAGCTCATCAGCGCCGTGGCGCCCTGCGCTCTCAACCCTTCCGCAGCTATGCGGGCCCGCGATGGGCCCATGCCGCAAAGCCAGATGGCGCCATTTTCATTCAGGCTCATCTTCCGGTTGAACGGAAGCCTGAGCCGGGTGATACAGCGCGCTTCCACGCGCAGGGCCGTAACGATGCCTATGCGCCTCACGCAGAGGTTTTCCGGATCAGCGCATGATATCTAGTCAGAGCCCATAGCGGAAAGAACTTTGAGTAGCCGTAGTACCTGAGATAAAAAACCCGCGGAAAGCCGGGCGCGGTAAACCATGGATCGTCCCATAAGCCATCGCTTCCCTGAGTTTTCAACAAATAGGCGATTCCACGGCGCACTTCCTGACTGTGTACTTCTCCTGCTGCCATCAGGCCCAGTACGGCCCAGGCTGTCTGAAAGGATGTGCTCACATGGAATTGCCCCGCCTGCCGGGGTTCCAGATAGCTATCGTTGCTCTCGCCCCAGCCCCCATCGGTGCGTTGTACGGACTTTAACCACTGTGCGGCACGGCGAATGGCTATATGGTCTGTATCGATACGGGCAAGACGGAAAGCCTCCAGTACGGACCAGGTACCGTAAATATAATTGCTGCCCCAGCGGCCAAACCACGCACCGCCGGGTTCCTGCTCGGCAAAGAGATAGGCCAGGGCACGTTCCACTACTTCCTGGTGCCGGGATTCGCCCAGCATGGACAGGATACCAACACAGCGTGCGGACACGTCGCTGGAAGGCGGATCAAGCAACGCGCCATGGTCGGCAAAAGGAATTTCATTAAGATAGTAATAGGTGTTGTTCGAGTCGAACGCGGCAAAGCCGCCATTGCTGGATTGCATCCCCGCGAGCCAGTCGGCAGCCCGTTCGATGTTCTCGCGATAGACTTCCGGATCGGCCTGCTGCAGCGCCCATACCACTGCGGCCGTATCATCCAGGTCCGGATAATGTGGATTCGCGTACTGAAAAGCCCAACCGCCTCCAGGCAATCCCGGGTGCTCCTCCTGCCAGTCCGCGGGCGCATCGAGAATCTGTCGTGGGATGAGCCAGTCCAATGCCTTCCGTACCGGCTTTTGATCCGCTTCAGTGTCTTCCTGCATCGCAAGACAGGTCAGCACCGTATCCCAGATAGGGGATACGCAGGGCTGACACCAGACGCGCTCCCCTTCGTCCACCAGCAACAAGCGCAGAGCCTCCCGGCACTGCTTCCGATAAGGATGCTCGTAGGGGTAACCCAGCAGCGCCAGTGCTTCGCCGGCATTGACCATGGCCGGGAAAATTGCGCCCAGGCCGGAATCGCCATTCAGCCTTTCCACGATCCACTGCTCGGCCCGCCGCAGGGCGATCCTGCGCACAGCTCGTGGAATGAAAGGCTCAAAGAATGAAGCCGTACGCTCGATGGCGAGAAACAGCCGGTTAAGGGGAGTACGTACCGGAAAATAATTGCGCTCTTCCTCTGGCGGCACGACAAACAGTTCGCCAATGCCCACATTGCGAGGATTGATTGCGCGCGCTTTCAGGCTGCACAGAATCGAAAGCGGTATCATTACCGTACGCGACCAATAGGCAACCTTGCTCATATGGAAAGGAAACCATTTTGGCAGCAACATGATTTCGACCGGCACGAAGGGGACGCCACGCCACGGAAGCTGGCCATACATGGCCAGCAGTATGCGCGTAAACACGTTTGCCCGCGCCGCGCCTCCGTGGGCCAGAATGGCGTCGCGCGCACGCACCATATGCGGCGCATCCGGCGAGTCACCCACGATTTTCAGCGCATAGTAAGCTTTGATGGTGCAGCTCAAATCAAAATGGCCGCCATAATAAAGGGGCCATCCTCCGTGCGCGGGATCCTGCTTTTCACGGATGAATCTTGCAATTCTGTTTTCCAGGTCTGCATCCACCTCATCCATGAAGTGCATCATCAGCACGTATTCCGCCGGAATAGTGCAATCCGCTTCCAGCGGGAAACACCAGTGTCCGTCCTCTTTCTGCAACGCGAGCATGCCTTCGCGCGCGGCAGCCAGCCCATCCGTCACCGCCAGGCTGTTGCCGACGGATGGTTTCTCTGCCGACGCAGCCGCATTGATTGAACTCAGGCGCCTGTCTCTTGAAGACAGCCTGACCATACCCCGGAATCTTTCCATTTTTTACCTAAGTTGATCTATGACAGGGTTCCAGCTGAAACCCTTCCGTAAGATGATAAAAGACTCAAAGGGTTCCTTGCTTTCCTGATTTCCGGATTTCCTTGAGTCGGCTCAGAATATCGATCCCTTTTACGAAAGGAATATCTGCCTGCTTACTGCCGTGAAAGAGGCATTTTGACTGACAAGGAAGTCTTTTTCCTCGTCCGGGCCTCCGCGCTCCAGTTATAATCCCACGACGGGCTCGTCCCGGAGTTCATCCTCATCCGCAAAGTCGTCATAACTTTCCGGCGGCGGGGCGCCATCATAAATCAAATGCTTGCGCTGTTGCAAAAAGCCCTCCCGCACGAAAAGGTAAGGATCCAGTGCCGCCTGATCACGAATGCGCATTGGTCCGGATAACCTGGCCCGTCTGTCAATGATGCTCAGGACGGTCACCGGCGCGACGACCGCAGCGCCCGCAACAGAGCCCGCATAAAACAGAAGATTGCTGAAGACGCTCACAGGAATACCGGGGGCATCGCGGTAGCTGCTGGGGCCGATCAGGGGCACAAAAAGATAAGAACCGGCGTTTACGCCCCAGACACCGAGCGTCTGTCCAAAATCCTCGTCATGCTGCGGCAGACCCATGGGAGTTGCCATGTCGAAAAGCCCTCCCAGACCGATGGTTGAATTGACCGCCAAACGCAGGCTGTCCTGGAATCCCTGCCGCACCTTGCCCTGCAGAAATCCGTTCAGAATAACGTTCGGGTAGGCAAGGTTATCGTAGAAGTTCCCGATCGAACGCTGCATCCTGTCCGGTACATACTTTATATACGCTTCAGCGACCGGGGCCACGAGAGTGCGGTCCACCATATCGGTAAAATTGTAAAACTGGCGGTTTATCTTCTCATTGGGGTCGATGGCGTCCATGCTGGTATCTGGCAGCCTGGCATCCCGGCTTTCAGTTCCACCGTTTCGAACGGCCGCGCACCCCGGGAACAGAAAAACGCATACCAGCAATAATACCCAGGTGGCATGACGCTTCATATCAGTAATGACACCCCATCCCGGATGTCCTTTTATTCCCGAAAATTGAAAATTGCATTTTGCGGCGCCCCACAGTCCCACAAAGGGCGAAGTATAAACTGAATTGGCCCGTCAGCCCATACAGTACCGACAATCATGCCTTCACCGGCTCGCCGGGAGCTCGCAACAGCACTGGCAGAATCAGGAGAGTGCAGACGAGGGTGAATGCCAGACCCGCGGTGAGCATGATTCCCATGCTGGCGGTCCCCTGATGAGGGGAAAACATGAGGCTTGCGAAATCGACCAGAGCGGTCAATGCGCTATAAAAAATGGCGCGAGCAGTACTAGTATGGATCAGGATCTCGCTTACGAGTTCGTTGTTGAGACTTCTATGCACCATATGAAGGCTGCTGTCGATACCAAGGCCAAGCAAAAGAGGTAAAGCGATGATATTGGCAAAATTGAATGGTACGTTCAGCAAAACAGTGAATGAAGCGGTGAAAAGGCTGGATAACAGGAGCGGCAGAAGGACCAGCATTGCGTACTTCACGCTGCGCAGCAAAATCAGTAACGCTACGATGATTCCCACCAAGGCCAGCAGAAATGCCTGGACAAATGCCCGAACCACCGCTTCGCCTGCTTCCAGGCTCACCATGGGTGCTCCGGTCGCGTCGGGGGCGACTGTCTGCACCGATCTCACGAACCGTCGCAGTGCTTCGTTGTCGTTGAGATCTTCCGAGGGATAAATCGCCAGCCGGTACTCACCCGAGCGGCTGTGCCAGCGTTCCTGCAGTTCAGCCGGTAATTCCTGTTCCTCAAAAGGGATAGCTTCGGTCGCGGTTGCAAGTTTTTGCAAGGCTGAAGGCAAGGTTGCGAGCAGATCGTCCTCGACAGCGGACAGCAACCTGTTGCCTTCTTCGGAACTGACCGTATCCAGGCGGTCAAAAAGCCTGCCGAGCGACGTTCTGAGCGCGCGCACGTCGATGGAAGCCGGGTGATCCGCGCGCTCGGCAATGAACCGGTCCAGTTCCCCCGCCAGCTTATTCAACTGCTTGCGCTGCTGTACCGCAGCATCATGTCCCTTGCTGCCTGGCTGCTCCGAGGGAGCGATGGGTCCCATGGTAAGCGCCATGTCTTCGATGAGCGGAAGTTTCTCCTCCTGGTTCTCGGGCACGAAATCAAGAAGGGTAACGACTCTGTCCACTTCGGGCAGCTCGGTCAGCTGCTGGGCCAGACGTCGCGCATCCTTGCGGTCCGGTACAAGGGAAATTGCGTGCCACGGCGAATGAGCGGGCTCCGCAAGCAGTTCCCGGAAAGCTTTTATGGCTTCCCCGCGCTGAGCCTGCATGTTCAGGAGGTTATAGTCGAATCTTACTTGCGGCAGGATCGCCAGCGCGCCAGCCGCAGCCAGAAGCGTAATGACATATGTCACCTTGCGCCATTTCAGCGACCACTCGAGGACTTTTCCGACCGAGCCCGTCGTGAGTGCTTTAACCGGCCCTCGGCCGGGAAGATAACGCAGCAATGCCGGGCTCAGGGTAAGGGTAACCAGCAAACTGATGATCATGCCAGTACCCGAGATGATACCAAGCTCCGCAACTCCACTATAATCAGTCGGTATGAACGCGTAAAAGCCGATTGCATTGGTGATCGTACATGCAGTCAACGCAGCTCCGGCATCTCCACCCGATATATGCAGGGCTCCGGCCGGCGCGGCGCCGCCTTCGAGGACTTCGCGATAACGCAGCAGGAAATGGATGGCAAAGTCGGCGCCCAGACCAATGTAGAGTACCGCAAAGGCGATGGAAATCAGGTTCAGGTGCCCGACCACGAGGGTGGCAAACGCGGCCGTAAGCAACAACCCCATGCCGAGGCAGATCAGCACATTGAATATCAGCGCCCCTCTGCGCATGGCGAAATACAGCACTCCCCATACCATGAAGAACGTGATGATCCCGGCGAATTCCATGCCACTCAGGGAACTGCTGAGTTCTTCTTCCGCAAGGGCGACCTCGCCGGTGATCCGAAGCTGGACAGGACCGTCTTCGACGATATCTGCCTGTCTGGCAGCCGCGTGCACCGCAGCGATGGATTGCTCGGCCGGCTGGAGTTGCGTGTAATCCAGAGAAGGCTTGAGGATGATGAGTTCCCGGTACTGGCGCTTTTGCGGATCGCCGCTGAACAGCACTTGCCAGGACAATGCGCGGGGCGCTCCACTGAGCCGGGCATCCAGCGTGGAGCTTGTTCCGCTAAGGACGGGCTGAAGCTCGAGGCTGCGGCCCTTGCGCAGTTCCTCGACGGCTCCTGTAAGCACCTCGGCAAATGCGCGCAAGGTGGGATCGCCCGCGATATAGGCCATCAGCGGCTGGGCGGCAGCGACCCGATCCGTGATCTTTTCGAGTTCCGGAATGCTTTCGTAAAACAGGCCGTTGCGAGTAAAGAAGTCATCCGCGTTCGGCGCATAGACATCATGAAAATTGACAGAGTCTTTTTCCAGCTCTTTGGCGAGGCGCCTGGCGGCCGAATGCACTTGCTCGGGCGTCGGCGCGTCCAGCACGATCAGCAGCGTGTCCACATCCTGCGGGAAGGTCTCCTTGTAGCGCTTCATGTTGATCCGAAACGGGAGGTCTTCGGAGAGCATGTCCGTGGTATCGGTATTCATGCCCAGATTGCGCGAGACATAGAAACCACAGCCGATCGCTGTCAGCAGGGATACAATCAGAACACCCGCACCATAGCGATAGCAAAAACTCGACCAGCCGGCGAAAAGATCATGGATGCGGCCGGAAGAAACGTTATCTTGTTTGCTCATGCGTCAGGGGATTCCGGGCGATCGGTCGTGTTGCCTTGACGATCTTCAGGATAGTTCTAAGAAGTGCGGAGATGTTCTGTTCAATCGATGGACCAGCGATTCTGAACAAATTTGGAGACTTTCTGGCTACCTTATTCCTGCTCAGCCTGAACGATTTTTTCTCCGAGCATGTCGATGAGTTTTGAAAATCCGTCGCGCTGGAGAATGGCCCGATACTCGACGCGTTTCAGAGCGAGATCGCTGACCCCGTCAGCCAGTATGTTGACAATGCGCCAGCCCTCTTTCCCCTCCCGCAGGATGTAGTCGAAACGCACAGGTTCGGCGCCAGACTGTACCAGCCGGCTGCGTACCATGACCTGATCCCGGGGCATGGCTCGTTTCTCGAGAAACTCAAACAGCTGACCGCTGTGCTCCTTGAACCATCCCGCATAGGTCGCGATGCTGAGTTTGCGGAAGACATCCTTGAAAGTTCGCTGCTGCTCAGTCGTAAGTTCCGACCAATTGGTTCCAAGGGACGTGCGTGCGATGAAGTCAAGATCGTGACTCCGGTCGACCACCGGCGCAAGGAGATCGAAGCGTCCTTGGTAGCCAAGCGCTGAACCCTCCCGCATGGACTGGATGAGCGCCTCCTGCAGTTCGTTCACGACCTGTTCCGGAGAAACAGTACCATGCGCCTGCGCCCGGCACACAGACGAAGCGGAAACGATCAGAAGCAGAACCGTCACTGTGTAAAGTGACACGAACTTCAGTGCACACGGAATTTTCATGGTGACAGCCTCATGCAGTGAACCGCATCATTGCGCACCGGGGTCGCTCATCCTTTTTTTCGGTGGACTCGGCAAACCAGAATACAATGATTGTGCGCATGGTTATCGTTCTACCTTGACAGGGATTCCTGCAAGTGTTTTCGGCAGCTGCGGTTCTTCAGCCGCCCACTGAGGGGCAGGCTCGGCCACCATGGGACCCGTGGTTCTTGGCCCCCGGATGGAGGTGATCATGGCCTTTACCGGGTGCTGCAGCATGTCTTCCACTGCGGTTGCCTCATAGCCGCAATGGGCCATGCACTGGGCGCATTTCGGATTACTGCTGTTCCCGTACTTGTCCCAGGGAGTGTCTTCCAGCAATTCCTTGAAAGTAGCCGCGTACCCTTCATCCGAAAGCAGGTAGCAAGGTTTTTGCCAGCCAAAGACGTTACGTGTCGGATTGCCCCAGGGGGTACACTGATAGTTCTGATTTCCCGCGAGAAAATCAAGATAAAGCGAAGAGTGATTGAGTTTCCATTTGCGGGTCTTGCCGAGCTTGAATATGCATCGGAACAGGTTCTTCGTATCTTTCCCCTTGATG
>CAYXQR010000074.1:0-57482 GCA_964466955.1 uncultured Nitrosospira sp. | reverse complement strand
ATCTCGTTTCGCGGAGTTTTCCTCCCCAAATCCATTACGATAAAGAAGAGCCGAGGCTTATCAGCGTCCAGGCAACCTTTGAATCTCTCCTGGGCGCCTCGTTCGACGAAATCCGGCGCAACTCGAGCGGGAATACCAGGGTGATCGTTTGCATGCTCGACGCTTTGCAACTGATCGGAACAAGAACACCCCTCGTTCTGCGGAGAGAGGCGTTAAGGGAGCAGGCAAAGAGAGTTGCCGGGTTAGCAGACCGCAGTGTCGAGTCTCCAACTGACCTTGCAGAAATTCGTGCTCGCGTAGAGGGGTTATGCGTAGCGCTGAACAAGAAAACGGCAACTTCGTTATAACCCCTATTAGCTAAGCTAACGATTCATACTTTTAAATCGCTGGTTTTGGAGGCTTTTTGGTTTAAGTTAAACAGTCGAGGTTGAATCGGAGCCGGCTTGCATTCCGGTTTCGGGAAAGAAGCAGTCGATGTCAAGCTCGTGATAAGCGCTACCTGCTCTTCTGCAGATCGCGAAACAGGCGCTCGAATTCCTTTTTGACAACGTCATAGCATTCGCACGCACGCGTTTGCAGGCCGACGCGATCCAGCACGGTGATGTGGCCGCGTCGGTAGCGGATGAATCCCGCCTGCTGGAGTTTGCCGGCTGCTTCCGTGATCCCTTCGCGCCGCACGCCGAGCATGGTGGCGATCAATTCCTGCGTCATGATCAGTTCGCTCGAATGGAGCCGGTCGAGTGTCAGCAGCAGCCACCGGCACAGCTGCTGTTCGATCGTGTGATGCCGGTTGCATACGGCGGTCTGCGAGATCTGGGTGATGAAAGCCTGGGTATAGCGCAGCAGCAGCCGCTGGATGGCTCCTCCCTGACTGAATTCCTGCAGCAGCGTACTGGCTTTCATCCGATAGCCATGCCCGCCATTCTGAACGGTGGCCCAGTCGGGTGTGCTTTCGCCTCCCATGAAGAGAGAGATTCCCAGCATGCCTTCGTTGCCTACTCCTGCAATTTCCGAGGATGCGCCGTTCTCCAGGATATAGTGGAGGGAGATAATGGTGGACGTCGGGAAAAAAACATGGGACAGGCGGCCGCCGGACTCGTACAGAACATCGCCGAGCGGCATGGGAATCAATTCAAGATGAGGCTTCAGACGTTCAAAGTCGGCCGCCGGGAGTGCCGCGAGAAGGTGGTTTTGTTCGGATTGGTCGGCGGGGGTACTCGGCATCGGCTACAAAGTCTTTTCTTTATGAAGAAAACAAGCGCGATTCAGCACGATGGCACAATCAGAATCGGGTAGGATCGTATCTGTCCCGCTTGTCCGTTTTTTGTCGAAAGCTGGCTGATGCCCGGTTTATGCGAGTTAAGGAATCGCTGAACAACTTCTCGCTAGCGGATTTGTGCAACTGTTCCTTGAAGTTCATGATAGCACTTTATTCTCAAGGAATACGTTCAGCAAGTCTCCAGGGAGCGGATAGCACGGATTGTGGCTGCTTTACTCTTCCCTGTAGCGTGGCAATCTTGATGTCGGAGTATCCTTGCTGCGATGTTCGCAGTATTCCATTTCATGCCGCTGCAATTTGTGCGTTAGCGTACATACTATGGATGAGTCGGCTCATATCATGCAATTTAATTCAGCAGCCACGCAGGCCGGTCAGGCATATGCCGGATTTCTCCGGCAGCTTCCGGTTTTCTCTGTTTTTCTGACCGCTTGCTCTTTGCGGCGCGTCACGCGCAGGAGCGTGCAAGTGAATCCTTGAGGATGCTCCGGGGCTGGCCTTTCTTCCAGGGCCGGGCCAGTCCGTTGCGCGTCGAAAAGCGTTATCCGTTACGGAGGTCGTTTTTGCAAGCGTCCGGTATGTCACCTGCTCATGCTTATAGTCATACGTTACCTGAGGATTTGTGGCTTGCGGGTGCTTCCGGCAGAAAGCGGTTCGAGGGACACCTGAAATGAATGGTAGAAACTGGAGCGTTTCCGGGATTCTGGGCTCTATCCAGGATCGGCTGCGCGGTATCGGAAAGCCTGCCCCTCCGCTCAGCGAGGAACTCCCATTGCGATCGGAGCTGTTCAGCGCCGATCAGATGGAGCTGTATGGCGGCATTCTTGCCGCGTCGCATGAATTATCCGTCAGCCGGGGTACGGATCGGCTCCTGGCCCGGCTGGACGAAAACGAAAGAAAGCTGTTTCATATCTGCGGCGTTCTAACCGAGGCGGTGACGGCGGATCAGCTGCTGACCCCCGCGGGCGAGTGGCTGTATGACAACTTTTACCTGATCGAAGAGCAGATCCGCACCGCCAAGCGCCACCTTCCCAAGAGTTACAGCCGGGAGTTGCCCCTGCTCGCGGGGGGTGCTTCGGCCAGGTTTCCGCGTGTCTATGACATCGCGCTGCAGGCGGTTTCGCACGGTGATGGCCGGGTTGACACCGAGAGCCTCAGGCGTTTTGTCGCGGCCTATCAGGCGGTCGCCAATCTTCAGCTGGGAGAGCTTTGGGCGATCCCGATCATGCTGCGGCTGGCGTTGATCGAGAACCTCCGTCGCGTGGGAGTGTATGTGGCCGCGGGGAGGGTGGACCGCAACCTCGCGGATACCTGGGCGGATGAGATCATAAAGATCGCGGGGAAGGATCCGAAAAGCCTGGTGCTCGTCATTGCGGATATGGCGCGCTCGGAGCCCCCGATGTCGACCCCCTTCGTGTCGGAATTCGTCCGGCGGCTGCAGGGGCAAGGTCCCGCGCTGGCGCTCCCGCTGACCTGGATCGAGCAGAGGCTGGCCGAGTCGAACCAGTCCATCGAGCAGCTCGTGCAACTGGGAAGCCAGCAGCAGGCGGCCGATCAGGTTTCCATCTCGAACAGCATCAACAGCCTGCGCACGCTGGGCGCCATCGACTGGCGGGATTTTGTCGAAACGACCAGTATCGTCGAGCAGACACTGAGGGAAGACCCGAATGGCGTGTATGGCCGGATGGATTTCGCGAGCCGGGATCATTACCGCCATGCGGTTGAACGACTGGCCAAGTCAAGCCCGCTGTCCGAGGCGGGGGTGGCGAGGCAGGCGCTTCGTCTGGCGCGTGAGGCGACGGGGCGGGAAGAAGGAGACGCCAGGTCGCATGTCGGATTCTATCTCGTCGACAAAGGCGTGCCCGATCTGGAAAAGGCGGCCGAGGTAAAGCTCTCCTTCATCGAAGGACTATGGCGATTTGGCCGCCGCCACCCCCTTCTCTGCTATACGGGTGCGATCGCGCTGATCACGCTGGGCCTGACAGGAACCTTGCTGAACGAGGCATACGTATCCGGCGCCGGGGGATGGGTGCTGGGCTTGACCGGCCTTGCCCTGCTTTTCGGGATGAGTCAATTCGCCGTAACCCTGGTGAACTGGATCAGCCCCTTGCTGGTGCGCCCGCACAAGCTGCCCAGGATGGATTTCTCCGACGGAATACCCGAGACGTTTTCCACCCTGGCGGTGATTCCGACCCTGCTGACCAGCGAGGCGGATACCGTCGAACTTGTCGAAGCGCTTGAGGTGCGGTTCCTGGCCAATCGCGACAGGAACGTGTATTTCGGCCTCCTGACCGATTTCATGGATGCGGAGCAGGAAACGCTCCCGGAAGACGAATTTCTGGTCAATCTTGCGCGCACCTTGATCGAGGAGCTGAACGAAAAATATGACCGGGACAGCGCACATGACATGTTCGAAGGTCACCATGCGGCGGGAACACATCAGGGCGGACCGTTCTTTCTGTTTCACCGTCCGCGCCGCTGGAATCAGGCAGAGCGTGCCTGGATGGGCCACGAGCGCAAGCGTGGAAAACTGGCCGATCTGAACGCGCTGCTGCGGGATGGCGCGCAGGAGGCGTTCTCCACGCTCGTCGGTAATACCGCGCTGCTGCGCGGCATCAAGTACGTCATCACCCTCGATACCGATACGCAACTGCCGCGCGAAACCGCGCGGGAATTTGTCGCGGCAATGGCCCATCCCTTGAACCAGCCGCGGCTCGACAGGCGCGGGGAGAACCCCGATGCCCTGGTGACCGAAGGCTATGGAATCCTGCAGCCACGGGTGGCGGTCACGCTGTCGAGCACGAATCGCTCCCGTTACGCATGGCTGTACGGGGGCGATGCCGGTGTCGACCCTTATACCCGGGTCGTGTCCGATATTTACCAGGATCTGTTCTATGAGGGCTCATTCATCGGCAAGGGCATCTACGACGTGGATGCGTTCGAGCAGGCGGTGTGCGGACGTTTTCCGGAGAACAGGATTCTCAGCCACGATCTGCTGGAAGGGTGTTATGCGCGGGCCGGCCTGCTGAGCGATGTGCAGTTGTATGAGGAATTTCCCTCACGCTACAGTTCTGACGTAAACCGCCGGCACCGCTGGATTCGGGGGGACTGGCAGCTTGCCAGCTGGCTTTTGTGGCGGGTTCCCGGCCCGGAAGGGCGGCACCAGCCCAATCCGCTGTCTTCCTTGTCCAAGTGGAAGCTGATGGACAACCTGCGGCGCAGCCTCGTTCCGGTCGCCCTGACTCTGCTGCTATTGCTGGGCTGGACGGCGCTGGGACATGCGTGGCTGTGGACGCTCGTCGTACTCATGGTCGTCGCTGCGCCAGCCGTCATTACTGCCCTCGCCGATCTGGCGAAAAAACCGGCTGAGGTCGCGTGGCGCCCCCATGCGGCGGTGACTTTCCGGACAGGCGGACGTCATTTTGGGCAGATGGTTTTTTCCCTGGCCTGTCTTCCGTTCGAGGCCTATTTCAGTCTCGATGCCATCGTGCGTACCCACGTGCGGCTTTTCATCACCCATCGTCGGATGCTGGAGTGGAATCCATCGCATTATGTGAAGCGCAATCCCGACGCGACCGCCGATCCCGACGGGCCTCAAGGCCTTCGCGCATCGTACCGCGTGATGTGGATCGGGCCTGCAACGGCCATTGCCGCCTTCGCGGGCATCATGATGACCGAGCCGGCTGGTATCGTTGTCGCGCTTCCGTTGCTTCTGCTCTGGCTGGGGTCTCCGGCCATCGCATGGTGGGCCAGCCGCCCGCTGCCGCCCCGAACCGCGGAACTGGCGGCCGGACAAATCAGCTTTCTGCGCCAAGTTGCGCGGCGGACCTGGCATTTTTTCGAAACGTTCGTGGGGCCCGAAGACAACTGGCTGCCGCCTGATAATTTTCAGGAACATCCCGTTGCTACAGTCGCCCACCGCACTTCGCCGACCAACATGGGCCTTGCGCTTCTGGCTAATGTCGCCGCCTACGATTTCGGCTATATCGGTGCGGGGGGGCTCGTCGAGCGGACCACCCATACGCTGAGGTCGATGGAAACGCTGGAGCGGCATGCGGGCCATTTCTATAACTGGTACGACACGCAGACCAAAGCGCCACTGACCCGCTACGTCTCCACCGTGGACAGCGGCAACCTCGGGGGGCACCTCCTGACCCTGCGGGCGGCATTGCTGGAAATCCCCGACGCGCCTGTTACCCGAGAGGAGCTGTTTCCGGCACTGAACGATACGCTTGAGATCCTGATAAAAACACTCGGTTCCGTCGCGACCAATTCCTCCATAGCCCGATTTGAAAAAGAGCTGACCGCGATTCCGGAGGAACAGCCGATTACCATGGCGAGCGTTTTCGCCGCTCTGGAACGGTTGACCGCCTGCTCCCGCGAGATCGTGCGCGAATTCACGCAGGGGCCGGCTGCTTCCCATTCCGATGTTCGTGATTGGGCGGATGCCTTGAACCGGCAATGCGAAAGCGCACTGGCCGAGCTGACCGGATGGATGCCTTCGTCGAACCCCGCTGCCGAAGGGGGGGAGACCATCCGTGAACTGCCTGCCGCGCGGGCCGTTCCCTCGTTGCGGCAACTGGCGGCGGAAGGCAACGAGGCAGCTCGTGACAGAATAGCCATCCTGGAGCGTCTCGCGCGGGAGGCGGGAGAGATGGCGCAGATGGAGTATGGGTTTCTGTTCAACCATGCGCAGCGGCAGCTTTCGATCGGATATAACGTGGGCGAGCACCGGCTGGACAACAGCTATTATGATCTGCTCGCGTCCGAAGCCCGTTTCTCCAATTTCGTCGCGATTGCGCAGGGTCAACTGCCTCAGGAGAGCTGGTTCGCGCTGGGGCGGCTGCTGACCACCTATGGCGGCGAGGCCACCCTGCTGTCTTGGAGCGGGTCGATGTTCGAGTACCTCATGCCGCTCCTGGTGATGCCGAACTTCGATAATACGCTTCTGGATCAGACCTGCAGAGCGGCGGTCGATCGCCAGATTGCCTATGGAGAAGAGCGCGGCGTGCCGTGGGGCATCTCGGAATCCGGGTACAACGCGGTCGATGCGCAGTTCAACTATCAGTATCGCGCATTCGGCGTTCCCGGCCTGGGGCTCAAGCGCGGCCTGGGGGAAGATCTGGTCATCGCGCCGTATGCAACGGTGCTGGCGCTGATGATCGCGCCCGAGGCCGCCTGCCGCAATCTCGAAGAACTGGCTGCGCAAGGCATGTTGAGCAAGTACGGCTTTTATGAGGCGGTGGACTATACTTCGTCGCGCCTTCGTCACAATGAAAAGCGCGCCATCGTGCGCTCGTTCATGGCGCATCACCAGGGCATGAGCCTGCTTTCCCTGGCATACCTCCTGCTGGATCGGCCCATGCAACGGCGCTTCCAGTCCGAACCGGCCTTTCAAGCGACCATGCTGTTGCTTCAGGAGCGCATTCCCAGGGCGACAGCATTCCGCTCCCATGCCGCGGAGCTTCCCGATGTGCGTGTCATCAAGGAGCTTCCGGACATGCCCATGCGCCTGCTCGTGAAGGCGGACAGCCCTGTCCCCGAAGTGCAGCTGCTGTCCAACGGACGATATCATGTCATGGTGACCAACAGCGGCGGGGGGAGCAGCCGCTGGAAGGATCTTGCCGTGACCCGCTGGCGCGAAGACGCGACCTGCGATTACTGGGGCGCCTTCTGCTATCTCCAGGATGTTCAGAGCAGGGAATTCTGGTCGAACACCTTCCAGCCGACGCTGAAGAAGCCCAAGCGCTACAGCGTTGTCTTTTCCGAAGGGAGAGTCGAGTTCAGGCGCCGCGACCTGGATTTCGATACCCATACCGAAATTACCGTCTCGCCCGAGGATGACATCGAACTGAGGCGCGTGCGCATCACCAACCGGGCGTGGACACACCGGACCATCGAAGTCACCTCGTATGCCGAAGTCGTGCTCGCGCCGCAGATGGCGGACGCGCAGGCGCCCGCTTTTGGCAACCTTTTCGTCCAGACCGAACTGCTGCCCGACCAGCATGGCATCCTGTGCAGCCGGCGGCCGCGTTCCCATACGGACCCGGTGCCATGGATGTTTCACCTGATGACGGTTCATGGCGTCGAATCGGAAGGCGTATCATACGAGACTGACCGCATGGCCTTCGTCGGGCGGGGAAACGATTTGTCCGCGCCGCGGGCAATGACCGATCCGACTCTTTTTTCCGGAAGCCAGGGTTCGGTGCTTGATCCGATCGTCTCGATCCGTCATCGCATGACCATCGAACCGGGCGAATCCGCCACGATCGACATGGTGACCGGGGCCGGAGATTCCCGCCATGCGGTGATGCAGCTGATCGAGAAATACCAGGATCAGCATCTGAAAAACCGCGTATTCGATCTTGCCTGGACCCACAGCCTGGTCGTATTGCGACAGCTCAACGCGACCGAGACCGATGCCCAGCTTTTCGGCCGGCTGGCTGGCTCCGTCCTGTATGCCAACCGGTATCTGCGCGCCGACGATGCGGTGCTCTCCAAGAACCGGCGGGGTCAGTCCGGCCTGTGGGGGTATGCCATTTCCGGCGACCTGCCAATCGTGCTGCTGCAGATCAGCAATGCCGCGAATGTCGGCCTCGTGGGACAATTGGTGCAGGCGCATGCCTACTGGCGCGTGAAGGGACTGGCGGTCGATCTCGTCATCTGGAACGAAGACCATTCGACCTATCGCCAGCTGCTGCATGATCACATCATGGGACTGATTGCCGGCAGTGCGGAAGCGCATGCGCTCGATCGCCCAGGCGGCATTTTCATCCGCCGCGCCGAACAGATCGCCATCGAAGACCGTATCCTGATGCAGGCCGTCGCCCGTGTGATCATCAGCGATGGCGAAGGCAACCTGATGGAGCAGCTCAGCGTGCGCGTCCTTACCGAATCGCCTCCCGCCCAGCCGAAGCTGGAGCCGGTCCGCCAGCCAGAGCCGACGGTTTCCGCCAGGCCGGTCGAATTGCCGTCCCGTGAGCTGCTGTTTGATAACGGACTCGGCGGATTTACCGTCGATGGACGCGAATATGTCATCACCACTGCCCCGGACCGCGCCACGCCCGTGCCGTGGTCCAATATACTGGCGAATCCGCATTTCGGCACAGTCGTTTCCGAGAGCGGCCAGGGGTACACATGGTGCGAGAATGCGCACGAATACCGCCTGACGCCATGGGGCAACGACCCGGTGTGCGATTCGGGCGGCGAAGCCTATTATCTGCGCGACGAGGAAACCGGCATTTTCTGGTCGCCCACTCCATTGCCGCGGCGTGGGGCGGCGCCTTATGTGACGCGGCACGGGTTCGGCTACAGCGTATTCGAGCACACCGAGGAAGGGATCCGCTCGGAGCTGTCCGTTTATGTCGCCCTGGACGACCCTGTGAAGTTCATGGTGCTGAAAGTTTCCAATCAGTCCGGGCGGCGGCGCAGGCTGTCGGCGACAGGATATGTCGAATGGGTGCTGGGCGATTTGCCGGAAAAAAGCCGAATGCATGTGGTTACCGAGATCGATCCGGCAAGCGGCGTCCTGCTTGCGCGCAATCCATACAACAACGAATTTTCCGGCCGCGTCGCTTTTTTCGATACGGATGACAAAGCGAGCAGCGGAACGGGCGACCGCACCGAGTTCATCGGCCGCAATGGACGCCTGCGGGATCCCGCAGGCATGATCGCGCAGGATCTGTCCGGCCGGGTGGGGCCCGGACTCGATCCATGCGGAGCCATACGGGTTCCGCTCGAACTGCTCGACGGCCAGGAGCGGGAGATCGTCTTTCGTCTGGGCGCGGGAATGGATGCGAACGATGCGCTCCAGATTGCCGAGCGGCTCCGGGGAGCGGAGGTGGCGGGCGAGGAGCTGCAGAAAGTGCACCGCTACTGGCGCCGTACCCTGGATACGATCCAGGTGGATACACCGGATCAGTCGCTGAATGTGCTGGTCAACGGCTGGCTGATCTACCAGGTGATGGCCTCGCGCCTGTGGGGGCGCAGCGGATATTACCAGTCGGGGGGCGCGTTCGGTTTCCGCGATCAGCTGCAGGACGTGATGGCGCTCGTTCATGTCGAGCCGCGGCTGGTGCGGGAGCATCTGCTCCGGTCGGCATCCCGGCAGTTCATCGAAGGGGACGTGCAGCATTGGTGGCACCCGCCGGGAGGCCGGGGCATCCGCAGCCGCTGCTCGGATGACTATTTGTGGCTTCCCCTGACGGCCTGCCGTTATATCAGGACAACCGGGGACATGCAGGTGCTCGACGAAAGTGTATCTTTCCTGGAGGGGCGCCAGGTTTCCCCTGACGAGGAGTCGTATTACGACCTTCCGGTTCTTTCGGCGCAGACATCGAGCCTGTATGACCATTGCGTGCGGGCGCTCGTGCACGGGCTGAGATTCGGCGAGCACGGACTTCCGCTGATGGGCACGGGAGACTGGAACGACGGAATGAATCTCGTCGGATTTCATGGACGCGGAGAAAGCGTGTGGCTGGGTTTCTTCCTGTATCACATTCTAGGCGAGTTTTCGGAGGTTGCCCTGCGGTATGGAGATCCCGCCTTTGCGGAACGCTGCCGGAAGGAAGCAGAGGAACTGCGCAGGAATATCGAACGGCACGGCTGGGACGGCAAGTGGTATCTGCGCGCGTTTTTTGACGATGGCACGCCGCTCGGTTCCAGCACCAACGATGAATGCCGCATCGATGCCATTTCGCAGAGCTGGTCGGTATTATCCGGCGCAGGTTCATCCGAACGCCAGCAACAGGGAATGGAATCCGTGAATCAGCATCTGGTCCAGCGGGATGCAGGCCTGATACAGCTGCTGAATCCGCCTTTCGACCAGTCGGCCCTGAATCCTGGCTATATCAAAGGGTATGTGCCTGGCGTGCGCGAAAACGGGGGCCAGTACACGCATGCAGCCATCTGGACCACGATGGCTTTCGCGGTGCTGGGCGATCATGAACGCGCATGGGAGCTGCTGTCCATGATCAATCCCGTGAATCATACCCGCTCGCCTGAAAAGGTGGCGATCTACAAGACGGAACCCTACGTCGTCGCGGCGGATGTTTATGGCGTTTCTCCGCACACCGGGCGGGGCGGGTGGTCATGGTATACGGGGTCGGCCGGATGGTTGTACCGGCTGATGCTTGAAACCCTGCTGGGCGTCAGCCTGGAGCAGCACAAGTTGCACTTCAAGCCCTGCCTGCCGGCGGACTGGAGCGGATTCAGCCTGAAGTATCGTTATGGCGAAACGATCTACCATATCACCCTGTCGCGGGCGGGCGGCGTGGATGAGGAGGGCGTGACGATAGATGGCGTCAGACAGCAGGGCTCAGTGATCGACCTTGCCGATGATCATACCGCGCATGCAGTCGAAATCCGGTTTGGCGCACTGCCATGAGGGCCGGAGATGTTTCATGAGCGGCTGGGGGCGGCGGAAAGACCTGGAAGACGAAGCACGAAGAGCAGCACGAAGAGCAGCAGGACGAGCAGCAGGAAGAGCAGAAAAGGGGGTCCATGAATGAAAGATGACACCCATGACCGGATGGAATGATCCCTTGCAGCAGACCACCGTCCGGGGTCTGCTTATGGCCGGGAACAGCTCAAAATAGATGTGATCGGGAACGCCTCAGGTCGAGGCGACGGCTGAGCCGACCCCGGACGAAGCGATGACCGACGGGGTAGTCAGAGGCATGACGGGTGCTCTTAGTGCGGAATGAACAGCTTGGGCCGCAGGGATCGCCGCTTGAGACATCCGGGTTGCCAGGCTTTGCGTGTAGCGTTGCAGCAGATAACGCAGGGGGCTGCCCAGCTCGAATTCCCGCATCAGGCTGGATGCCTGGAGCCGGTAGCTGTACCCTGCGGTCTGCACGATAGCACGCGCCGGAGTAATTTTTCGTCCCATCAGCATGGAAATGCCGAAGACGCCGTCGTTTCCGATCAGTGCTATTTTCTCCGGATCGCCCTTGGCGCCGACAGAGAGCAGGGAAATGGTGGAGGTGGTGGGAAAATAGACAAGGCCGAGCTGGCCGCCATTTTCATAAACGGTCCATCCCTGTGGCAGAGGCACCAGCTCAAGACACGATTCCAGCCGCTTATAGTCCTTTTCAGGAAGAGCGGCCAGCAGGAGATTTTGCCTGGGGGTGGGCGTTAGCTTGGTTTGAAGGTGGGACATTCGATTCCTCTCTTTCACTGGTATCAATCACGTTGTGGAATAACCATCCTGTAGGCAAGACTGTAAGAAATATCGACACAATCGAAGATTAACGTGCCAGCCAAGGACGTGTATGTGCGGTGCCAGACAGACTCTCCTGCTAAGGAAGGGAAGAATCGACCTCAAGAATAGAGGAACGGCAGTGTCTCGTCGAGCAGCGGGTTAAGCGCCCGCTCTCAAAGCCCGTTCTTATCTCCCGAAGATAGGCTTCGCCCCGGTTTGCACGCAGATGCACGCTCCGCTGGCCTGGAGGCGCAGGGAGCATTCCGGTGTATATCTGAAGCGGTGTCGGGAAAATCGAAAGAGAAAATATCAGGGGACCAGGGGGGGCACGTGTCTCCGGGCCTGTTAACAGGTTCCAGTTGAGGGATGCGCATGTTTGCTGTTAAATTCAACAAGAAATTCGGCAATGACGGATCTTCGCCAGCCTGGGAAGCCAATAATCCGTCTGTCCACAATAATCCCAATCTACCATAGGAGGATGTGATGGCAAGAAGCAGCAGAGACACCAAAGAAAAACTCATCAGGGATTTTCAGTCGGTTATCGCGGATACCGAAGAACTCATGAAACTCGTGAGTGGCGAGAGCGGAAGCAAGGCCGAGGCCCTGCGCGACAAGCTGGACCAGAACCTGAGGCGTGCCAAGGATTATCTGTACAATCTGGAAGATGTGGTAGTCGACAGGTCGAAGGCGGCGGCGCGCGTGACCGACGAATACGTGCATGAGAATGCGTGGCAAACCGTCGGGCTTGCCATAGGCATCGGTATCCTGGTCGGATACCTGCTGAGGCCGCACGATTGATCAAACTTCGCCTTCGCTGCCCTCAGGCAGGGAAGGAAAGGATACCGGTGGCGCCGCGGGGCGCTATCGGTACGGGAGAGCAAGCATGAGAATCAGGATGTGCATTGCAGCAGGGGTGGCGCTGGCTTGCATGGGCGGCAGTGCGGGAGCAGCCGCTTTCAGCGGCCTTTATACGTTCGGCGACAGTCTTTCCGACGTTGGAAGCAGTCCATCCGCGGTGATGAGTCTCTACAAGGCATTGAATAATAATTGCGATCCGACTCACCCCTGCGCTCCCTTCGGTCCTTATTTTGAAGGGCGCATCTCGAACGGGCAGGTGGGCACCGAGTATCTGGCGGACACGCTTTTTTCCTCGAATGTCACACCCACCAATTTCCGCAGCTACGCGTTCGCGGGCGCCACTTCCGGCATCGGCAACGGTGGCGACAGGGGGGGGAGTGCGACCGAACAGGGAACGCTGGGATTGCCTGGCATGAGGCAGCAGATGGAGCGGTACATGAGCGATTCCGGAGGCACGGCCGATCCGGGTGCGCTTTATTTCGTCTGGGGCGGTGCGAATGATTACCTGACGCATGATTCTCCGGTCAGCGCGGCAGGCAATATTGGCGGGTATGTCCGCACGCTTGCCGAAGCTGGCGCGAGGCACATTCTCGTTCCGAATCTTGCAGATCTGGGCCATACGCCATTCGCCAGGATGGAAAACGAGGAGTCCCAGGCGCATGACTACACCCTTGTGTTCAATAATGAACTGTCCAGCCAATTGGGGGAGATAGGCTCGAGCTTTTCCGGGGTGCAGATTACCCGCTTCGATACCTATTCGCTGCTGAACGATGTCATCCAGAACCCGCCGGTTGGCTTGACGGATGTCGAAAGCCCGTGCGTGACCCGGTTGATCTTCGAGTGCGGCAACCCGGATGGTCATCTTTACTGGGATGAGTTTCATCCCACCACCCGCGTGCATTCAATCCTGGGGTCTGCCTTCGCCAGCGCCGTGCCCGAGCCCGGCAGCCACGCCATGTTCGTCGCGGGGCTGATCGTCCTCGGTGTTCTCCGCGGATCCAGAGGCCGGCTGACCGCAGTTTTCGGGGTACCTTTTCGGGGTACCCGAAATATGGAAAATCCCGAGAGGCTTCTATCGCGCGCGCATACCCAGGCAATGGCGTCCTGAAAAACGAGGTCTGCAATTAGCAGGATCTGCAAATCGTATCGGCCGTAACGCAAGAGTGAAGCAGCGGAAGGGTGAGCAGAAAGGCAAGCAGAAGGAGCGGAGAACCATGCTGATAAAGTTCAAAACCGATGCCTATGCCGACATAACGATGTTCGGCGACGTAGCAAAGCAACTGCTGAAGATGATGGGCCACAGCGGCACGGTTCCAAGCGCTATTCTGGCCGATGATGTTCCCGCCGCGCTGAGTCGTCTCAAGCACGCCGTCGAGGGAGGGAAGGCCTCCGCTTCCACGGATTCTGCGGCATCTGCGGACACGGGGTTTTCCGAAGCGGACCCTGATGACGATCAGGCGGTGAGTCTCGCTTATCGGGCGATCCCGCTGATCGAACTTCTCACTGCGGCCGCCCGCAAGAAACGGGACGTGATGTGGGAGAAGCTGTAATCGCATGATGGTGGAACTGTCAGTGCAGGGATAGTCGTCTTTTTGCTGTGCTGCCTTCCATCAGATGGTCGATCCTTGCGATCAGTTCAGTGGAATCCACCGGCTTGGAAAGGTGATCCTGATAGCCCGCCCTGATCGCCTGGGCGCGGTCTTCGGCATGGGCGAATGCCGTCAGGGCAATGGCAGGCGTAGTCCCGCCCTCGCTCGCCGGGAGCTTGCGCACCTCGATGATGAAGCGGTACCCATCCTCCTCCGGCATGCTGATATCGCTGATGATCAGGTCCGGCTTTTCCGCTTTCAGCAGCATCATCCCTTGGGCTGCGTCCTCGGCGGTAATGACCCGGGATCCGGCCTGGTCCAGCATGCGCGTGACGACCTCCCGCGCATCCGGTTCGTCATCGACAACCAGCACTTTCAGTCCTGCAAGCGACTGATGTTTGTCGGTACCGGATGGAAGCTGCGTCACCACGGAGGAGGTATCCATCTCATTGGCGGACGAAACCGGCAGAGTCACGATAAACGAAGACCCGTGGTTCGTGCCCGCGCTTTCCGCCCGGACCGTTCCACCATGAAGCTCCACGAGTTGCTTGACGATGGCAAGGCCCAGGCCCAGGCCGCCATACTGCCGGGTCAGCGAAGCATCGCCCTGCCTGAACCGGTCAAAGACATAGGGCATGAATTCCGTGGAAATGCCCAGCCCTGAATCGTTGATCCTGATTTCGAGAAGCGAATCGGATTGTTCGACGATGGCTTCCACCCAGCCGCCCTTGGGCGTGAACTTGATAGAATTGGACAGAAGATTCCAGAAAATCTGCTGGAGGCGGCTCGAATCCCCCCTGATAGAACCCGTATGCAAAGCAATCCTTTTTTTCAGTGTCACCCCTTTTGCCTGTGCGGTGGGCCTGACCGATTCGACCGCTGCCTCGATCAGGCTGGCCACGTCCATCTGCTGCATATCCAGCCTTACCTTTCCTGAAATGATCGTACTCATTTCGAGCAGATCCTCGATGAGCTTGTTCTGGGCGCGGGCATTCCGTTCGATCGTTGCCAGCCCTTTATGGATATCCTCGCTTTTCATATTTCCGCTCAGGATAAGCTGCGACCATCCCAGTATCGCATTCAGCGGCGTTCTCAGCTCATGCGAGAGGGTTGCAAGAAATTCATCCTTGAGGCGGCTTGCCCGCTCGGCGTCGCTTCTCGCCATGCGTTCTTTTTCAAGCAGCTCGTGCTTTTCCTCGTCCGCCAGGGCTAGGGCCTCTGAGAGCTTCGCCACTTCGTGACTCGTGGCTTTTCCATAGCGGCTGGGGCGGATACCGCGCGTGACGCCCGCGACCTGGCGGGACAGGTCGGCCAGAGGCTGCAATATCCTGAGCCGGGTATAAAAAATAATGGCCATCGTGGCAAGCAACGCGATGAATATGAGCGCCATTTCGAAGATGAGCTGGCGCTCCAGCGACTGCAGACCCCGGCTGGATTGCATCTGCATGCGCTCGTCAAACAGATTGATGAATTTCTGGATAGGCTGCATAACTTCAGCTTTCCGGGTGTTATAGCGCTCGCTGAACAATAAACGGATGGCAAGATTCCGGTCGGGCTTCCCCTTTATGGTAAAGTGGCCTTTCGTATCGGCAAACCTGCCTTCAAGAGCGGCGAATGCCTCCCTTTCCATTCTTGACAGTTCATTGGATCGTTCCAGCGATATTTCGAGCAGGTCATATTCTTCCTCGTTCAGCCTCGCTCTCCGGAACCTCTCCAGCATGGGTATGGTTTCGCCCTCGCCAGTGTGAACGGTTTGCCCCGCCAGGACCAGGTGCCAGTAAGTGGCCGAGTAATTCGGCGGGCGCGGGTGCAATCCTTCGCGAATCTGGAGTATCTCGTCGAAGTAACGCTTGTAGACGGGATCGCCGGTGAGAACATACATGCGCGCCATGCGGGTAAGGTCATCCGAGGTATGCAGGAGCTCGTCCGCAAGCAGAAGTGCCTGGAAGCGGTGACGCTCGCTTTCGTTGACTTCCTCGCGCACGCTCAGGGAATGAAACACAAGCACGCCAATGCCCGTGAGCAGCAGCACAAGGGCGATATTGGAGAAACTTGTAAAATTCTTGATATTCACGGGAACCGTTCAGATCCGGTTGTTTCACTTAATTTTATACGTGGTAGCGCCCCAAATGTGACAAATTTCCGCCTCCAGACCGGCTGAGGATGAGGCGCATCACCGAAACAGGAACCGTAACCTGGCCGGTGTTCCGGCGAGCCATGGCGGCAGCCTCATTCTCTGCGGAAAATGCCGAAGTCATCCCATCTCTCTTCATATTTATGCAACGCTCCTGAAACAGACGGGTGCTAAAGTTCCTCCCCCGAAGCTAATGAAACAAGGAGGAAATCATGATGTATTCATATCGCTCCCGATTCGTTTTTTCGGTTCTCGTCATTCTGCTCAGCCTGAGCGTCGCCGTTGCCGCGCTCAACGGCACTTCCAGCAGCCATTCCGAGCCGGCACAAAGAATGTTCGAAGATTTCAACGAGGCGTTCATCCGGCACTGGAAAACGCGAACGGGCATCCAGGTCACGATCCGGCAGGCCCAGACCAGTTCCGGCGCCCCGATTCGCGCCACAGTGGACGGCCTCAATATCGTGTCGGTCGCATTGTCGTATGATCCCGTAGCATTCCAGCGGAACAGCAAGTTCACGCTTCCTCAATGGCAGAAGCCCGTGCCGCAAAGCACGCCTTACACATCCACCATCGTATTTCTGGTGCACAAGGGCAATCCGCAAAGCATCAAAGACTGGGGCGATCTGACACGGCCCGGCATCAAGGTCGTCATATCGGATCCGGCTACTTCCGACGATGCGCGCTGGAGCTATCTCGCTGCCTGGGGTTATGCACTCAGACAGCCCGGCGGCAGCGAGGCGTCGGCGCAGCGTTTCGTTGGAAAACTGCTTGCCAATGTGAAAACGCTGGAGCGGGGGAGACGCGATTTGGCCGCCGCTTTTGCCGAGCGAGGGACCGGCGATGTGTTGCTGGCATGGGAGAATGAAGCTCATCTGCTTGTCCGGGACGGGGGCGCGGACAGGTTCGAAATCGTAGTGCCTTCCATGTCGATCCTCGCCGAGCCTGCTTTCAGTGTGATCGAGGAACAGGACAACCCGTCCGGCGAGCGGGAAGTCGCCAAAGCCTATATCGATTATCTTTATACCGCGAAGGCCCAGGAAATCGCCGCCCGGCATTACTACCGTCCCCGCGACCAGAAGGTCATGGAGAAGTTCGCCCGGCAATTTCCATCCATCGAAATGTTCACCGTCGATGAAGTCTTCGGCAGCTGGAAGGAAGCCGAGGAGATCCATTTTGCCAGCGGGGGCATGTTCGAGCACATCTGGACCAGGCTGAGCTATCAGGCGTTGCCTGACCTGCGATCCGTCAACAGGCGGTCCCGTGCGCTGGGGTAGCTATCCGGCCGCCTCTTTCCGTGGGGGCGCCGTATGGCCGTATGGTCCGGGTCCAAGGAAGGGAAGCCTCGGGCGTGAGGCTCTGGGGAATCGCGAGGGACCGGAACTGCTGTGGTACGGTCCATCGTTCCTTGCGCGACCGCGTTTCTGCCCCTCAATCGCTTAATTATCTCTCAGCTCCGCCTGTCCACTTCCTTCCGAAGGGGAAGTCATCTTTCCACACCGCTTTTAGCGCTCCAGCCACGTATTTTTGAACTCGTCCATATTTTTCCGCTTAATGTGCGTCAGCGCACTGAGCCGTAACAGGTGACGCGGGATGATTGTACCGGAGCGGCAATATTCAGCCTTTGGGGTACATCTTTTTTGGTACAGCTCGGGGCGAAGGCAGCTTTTCATTCAAATCTACTTTGGAGAAAAACAAGATGAATATGCAAAACAAATGGACGATGGCTGTGGTTTTGATGGTCGCGGGCATGTTATCCCTTGCTGGCTGCGAGAAAAAGGCCGAAACGACACCTGAACCCGGTGCGCCCGAGCCGGCGGCCCAGACGACGGCAGGTACGGAAATTGATGACAGCGCGATTACGGCGAAGGTGAAATCGGCGCTGCTGGCGGACGACATCGTCAAGGGGCTGGATATCCAGGTGGAAACCAGCAAGGGAGAGGTTCAGCTCAGCGGCTTCGTGGACAGCCAGGATCAGATCGACCGTGCGGTAACGATTGCGAAGGGCGAGGAAGGCGTGAAGAACGTGGCCAACAAAATGGAAGTAAAGGCCGGGGAAAGCACCGTGGGCGAGAAGATCGATGATGGCATCCTCACGACCAAGGTCAAGGCCGCGCTGCTCGCCGAAGAAGGGATCAACAGCACGGATATCACCGTGGAGACGAATGAAGGCGAGGTCCAGCTCAGCGGATTCGTGGAAGACCAGGCTCAGATCGATATGGCGGCCGAAGTGACGCGCAAGGTGGAAGGCGTGAAAGACGTCAAGAATGAGCTGGCCGTCAGGAACTGAAAGTCATACGCGTTTCGTTCTTCAACTGAAATATCACCACCACAAGGAGCAGAAAATGAACTGGGATCAAATCGAAGGCAACTGGAAACAGCTCAAGGGTAAAGTGAAAGAGCAGTGGGGCAAGCTCACCGACGATCACATCGACACCATTGCAGGAAAGCGGGATCAACTTTCCGGCCAGATCCAGGAATCTTACGGGATTGGAAAAGAGGAGGCCGAAAAGCAGATTTCGGAATGGGAAAAGAGACAGGATCCCTATCGTCCCAGCTAAGCCCGACAGGAAGGTGGAAGGGCTGGTGCAGCGAACAGTCGCCGCCCTTCTTCTTCTGCAATTGGAGGAATCATGGATAGATCAGGAATTGTTCAGATTACCGCAGGCTTCCTGCTGAGTTTTGCAGTAGCGGCAACCGCAGGGGCAGGGGACGCCCGGCCGGACCCGGCTTACAAGGCGGAGAAGGAGCGTATCGACCGGGACTACGATGTAGCGGAGGAACGCTGCGATTCGTATACCGGCAACGCCAAGGACATCTGTCAGGCCGAAGCAAAGGGTGCAAAAGAAGTTGCCAAAGCGGAACTTGAAGTCAAATATGCGCCTTCGCCCGAGACCCGGTACCGGGCACAGATCGCGAAGGCGGAAGCGGATTACCGGGTAGCGAAGGAAAAATGCGACGACAGCGCGGGCAATGCCAAGGATGTTTGCCTGAAAGAAGCAAAAGCTGCGGAAGCAGCTGCAAAAGCTGAAGCCAAGAAGGGAGAAACGGGAACC
Source organism: uncultured Nitrosospira sp. (assembly GCA_964466955.1). GTDB lineage: Bacteria > Pseudomonadota > Gammaproteobacteria > Burkholderiales > Nitrosomonadaceae > Nitrosospira. The sequence goes on along the minus strand of CAYXQR010000074.1, from coordinate 38,371 downwards.
TCCGAATGACTTGTGCAGATACTCCACCCTTGATGAGCGGAATTTTCCAGGGTGAGGATGCGCGGGAAATGTTCGGAAAGGATTTCCGGCACCAGAAGTGGCTCGGGGCGATTGATAGCGGAGATGGCTGGAAGCGCTTTACCTGTTATGGCAGCATCGCCGATCGAGGCACTCTTCGATAGCATTTAACTGGAGAAGAGGAGGTCATCATGCTTTATACAATTGCAGTTGTTCTGATCATTCTGTGGCTGCTGGGGCTGGTAAGCTCCTACACCATGGGCGGATTCATCCACCTTCTGCTCGTCATCGCCATTGTCGTGATATTGCTTAGAATCATCAGCGGGCGCAAGCCGCTTTAGCGATCCTGCCGCAGCCGGGCGGGCTTCCTGCCCGGAGCGGCATTCCCTATAGCACGGCATTCGGAGGGCGGATGCCGTGCTTTTTTGTTGAACTGTAAACTGAGCAGACCTGCGCCGAGGGGTTGGAGGGCCAGTTCCGGCATTACAGCCGGCTGCAGGTCACTTGTTCTCTCCGGGCCGGACTCGGCATAAACGCCTGCTCACGTTGCCGGAACGGGCATTTCATGGCCACGGGATCAGCCCTGCGACGGCTTCCAGCCGGCCGAAGGTATGGTGTTGATCATCCACGGCACCCCGAATCTGTCGACCAATGAGCCGAAGCCGGGAGACCAGAAGGTCTCGCCGAACGGCATGACCGCGTTGCCGCCTTCACACAGCTGGTCGAACCAGCGCTGGCCCTCGGTCTTGTCCCCGGTGTGCAGGGTGACGTCGAAACCGTTCTTGGGCTTGTCGATACCGGGAGCCCATCCGATGTCCATGTCGGCGCCCATCAGCGCCTGGCCGTCGACCTCGAGCCAGCAATGCATCAGCCAGGTCTTGTATTTCTCGTCGGTGATCGGCATGTCAGGAGGCGCATCGCCATATGGGATGGCTGCGGTGATTTTTCCGCCCAGCACCTTGGCATAGAACTCGAACGCTTCGCGGCATTGGCCACGAAAGCTCAGGCTGGTTACGATCTTTATAATCGGCTCCTTTCGTATCGGGGGGTGTCGGCGCACGGCAGACGGCGGCCTGGAGGACGGTGCCGGTCAGCATCTCCATCTTCCTTCAGACAGGCCTTTTTACCGTCAACAAAGTGAAGACCAGAGAATGCGCCGAAGCCCGTAGAAATACCAGACTTTCCGGCTTTTTTACCGTCAATGACCTGAAAAATCTTGAAGGTAAAGTTTCTGACATGGATTGAGCCCGATCTGCTGCCCGTTGGAAACACCGGCAAGCTATCGAGGGCGTCGATAGCTTGCCGGTAAATAAGAAATATTGTCTATTTATAATCAGATATCTGCAATCTACGATTTAGCCAGGTGCTCAAACAGCCGCGCGACCGCCTCGGCACCTGGATCGGCGTGACCGACCAGATGCCTGGCACTGACATAGGAAGCGCGGCCCGCATTGGCCTTGCTCATGTGGACAGTGCGATCGGCACCCGCACGCGCGGCTTTCGCCGCGTCGGGCAGGCTCTTTTCCAGGGCATCAAGGGCCGGCGCAAGGGCATCGACCATGGTGCGGTCACCCGGACGTGCTCCGCCGATCTCCTGTATTCTCCGCAACCCGGCCTGCAACGCTTCGGGCATTGGCAAGCCGCTCGAGGCGGCGTCACCCGCTGCGGCGAAGAAGATCGCGAGGAGCACGCCGAACGAGCCTCCCATCGTCTGGGAAAGCTCCAGGCCAATGGCGCGATAGAGCTGAGCAGGGTCGGCAAGCGGCAACCGGTCCATGGCGTTCATCAGGGCACGTGCCGCGCCGGCCAGCGTGCTGCCGGTGTCGCCATCGCCTGACTTCGCGTCGAGCGCGTTGAGGTCGTTCTCGGCGGCGATCAGAACCTCGCAGCACCGGGTCAGGAATTCCCTGGTCGCCTTGTGCATCGAGGGTATCGGAACGACAGGCGCCAGGCCGTCCGGAAGCGCCTGAACCGCGACCGCCCCCAGCCGGGAGACCCCCGGCCATGCCGCCAGCGGCGTGTGCTGCCTGAGCAGGGCGATCTCGGCATCGTCGGCAGGATAGACCGAAATCGAGAAGCCATGCATGTCGATCGATGTCATCATGGGCGCCGGCCCGATGACGTGGGTTATCCGCCCGCCAATCACCGACCGCCGGATTTCGTTGAGGATGATCGACATTTCCATGGCCGACGTGCCGCCGAGATTGTTGACCATGGCGATATGCGGCTTTTCTTCCATTGCAGCCGACAGGCGCTCTACCATGGTGGCGACAGCTTCGCTCGCGTCCTTGAACTCGACCTGCTCGACCCCGGCTTCACCGTGGATGCCGAGCCCAAGCTCGGCCATGCCGGGCGGGATGCGATCCTCCTTTGGCGAACCCGGGACGGTGCAGGTGTTGAGCGACATGCCGATGGTTTTTATCTTCGATGCGGCCTGGCGCGCGGCCGCGGCGATGTGCGCCAGGTCGGCGCCATTCCCGGCCAGCGCGCCGGCGATCTTGTGCAGGAAAAGCGTGCCCGCGATGCCGCGGGCCTGGGGCAAGCCCGGCAGCGCCACATCATCGGCGACGATGACTATCTCGACATTCAGGCCGAGCTCGCGGGCACGTTCGGCCGCCAGTCCGAAATTCAACCGATCACCGGTATAATTCTTGACGATGAGCAGGCAGCCGGGCGGTCCCGTCACGGCAAGGATGCCTGCCAGCACCGCGTCGGCTGTCGGCGAGGCGAAGATATCGCCGCACACCGCGGCCGTCAGCATCCCTTCCCCGACGAAACCCGCATGCGCCGGTTCGTGCCCCGATCCGCCGCCCGAGATCAACGCGACCCTGGACTTGTCCCAGTCGTTGCGCACGACGACCCGCATGTGCGGATAGCCGTCTAGCCGCGCCAGCTTGCCGCCGGAGGCCGCGACCAGGCCATCGACGGCTTCGGTGACGATGTTTTCCCTGGTGTTGATGAATTGGGCCATGTTTTCTCCTACCTGATCCTTTGGCCGTCGGCTCAGGTTCTCCATCTGGGTGCGATTGAAACTCGGCGGAGTTAAAAGACTGTTCTGCAAGATCTGGACGGCTTGCTCTGTTTCTACGGTGCTCATCGCCCAACGAGCTCCGGTTCCAAACCTCGGCGTCTATGCTACCTTCCAAGGATTGATGACGGTCACGCCAGCCGCTTCATAGGGCGGGGTGTCACGCGATACCACGATGAAGCCGCGCGACGCTGCAATGGCCGCGATATAGCCATCTGGTGTCGGAAAACCTCGACCGCCATTCCTGGCCGTCGTGGCCAGGTCGGCATAGTGGCGTGCCGCATCCGTATCGCACGACAATACGCGATCATTGAACAGCTCCAGCAGTTCAGCCAGGGCATGATCAAGCATGTTCTTGCGCTTGCCTGCCGGTAGCGCCCGGATGCCAAACAGCAGCTCGGCCAGCGTAACGCTGGACAGGTACAGAGTTTCCGCAGCCTGGTCGTTCAGCCACGCCCTTACTGTCGCGTCTGGCTCCGGCTTCATCGCCTCCGAAACGACATTGGTATCCAGAAGGATCATTAGTCGAAGCTCAAAGGCTTGGCCGGCGTTTTGTCGCGCACACTCTCGAAGACCGCGAAATCTTCATCGGTCAGCCCGATCCTGCTGCCGACGGCGGCCAGGGCTTCACTCATACGCACACGCTTTTCCGACTTGACCGCGGCGGCCAGAATCTCACGCACCTCCGCTTCCGTGCTGCGACCGTGCTTGGCCGCCCTCACGCGCAAAGCGCGGTGCACGTCATCCGGCACATTTCTTACAGTCAGGATTGCCATGATTCAAAATCTCCTATCTGCTTTGTCTCTTCTTGATGGAAAAAACCTTGTGCGTTCACTGCTCAATGAGTCGCTGCTTATCCTTCGCAACTTCCTTCCAGGGCTTGATCTTTGCCAGAACTTCCGCCAATGTCATCTTTGCAATCTCGGTGTCGTAGTCGGCCTGCAGGCGCAGCCACCATCCGTCCGATAGCTCAAAGAAACGGCACAGCCGCAGATCAGTATCCGCGGTAATGGCACGCTTGCCGGCGAGGATTTCACCAATGCGCTGCGCAGGTACCCCGATCTCCTTTGCCAACCGGTAGTTGCTCATGCCCAGCGGCTTCAGGAATTCCTCAGCCAACATCTCGCCAGGCGATACAGGTTTCAGCTTCCTGCTCATGTCCATCTCCGTCAGTGATAATCGACGATCTCAACATCTTCGGCGTCGGTGCCTGTCCAGTGAAAACAGATGCGGAACTGATCGTTCACGCGGAGGCTCCACTGTCCTGCGCGATCGCCCTCCAGCTGCTCCAGTCGATTCGCGGGCGGCACACGCAAATCTTCAATGCGCCGCGCTAAGTCGATCTGCTTGAGTTTGCGGAGTGCGGGACGCTCGATGTTCGCGAGGCGCGCCACCGGCCGCAGTCCGAACAAAGCTTCCGTCTCGGCGCACTTGAATGTCCTGATCGCCACAGGTACGATAATAACGTATTGCGTTAGTATCGTCAAACATGACTATCAGGCAGCGGCATTTTTCGCTTACACCCGGTTTCACTCCCATTCTATCGTCGCGGGCGGCTTGCTCGACACATCGTAAACCACGCGGTTGATGCCGCGCACTTCGTTGACGATGCGGTTGGATATCTTCGCCAGCAGGGTATAGGGAAGCTCGGCCCAGTGGGCGGTCATGAAGTCTTCGGTCTGGACGGCGCGCAGGGCGACGACATATTCGTAGGTGCGGCCATCCCCCATGACGCCGACGGAGCGGACGGGGAGAAAGACGGCGAACGCCTGCGAGGTTTTCTCGTACCAGCCGGACAGGCGCAGTTCCTCGATGAAGATCGCATCCGCGCGGCGCAGCAGGTCGGCGTATTCGCGCCGTACTTCTCCCAGGATGCGCACGCCCAGGCCGGGTCCGGGGAAGGGGTGGCGGAAGACCATGTCGTGCGGCAGGCCCAGCGCCAGCCCGAGTTCGCGCACTTCGTCCTTGAACAGTTCACGCAAGGGTTCCAGCAGTTTGAGGTGGAGGGTATCGGGCAGGCCGCCGACATTGTGGTGGGACTTGATGGTCTGAGCTTTCTTCGTCCTGGCGTCGGCGGATTCAATCACGTCAGGATAGATGGTGCCTTGGGCCAGCCAGCGTGCACCTGAGATTTTGGCCGCCTCGTGCTGGAAAACTTCGACGAATTCGCGGCCGATGATGCGCCGCTTCATTTCCGGATCGGTGACGCCTTTCAGGTGCGTCAGAAAGGCTTCGCTGGCGTCGATATGGATGACCCTGACGCCCAGGTTTCTGCTGAAGGTATCCATGACCTGTTCGGCTTCATCCAGGCGCAGCAGGCCGTTATCCACGAACACGCAGGTGAGTTGCGGGCCGATGGCGCGGTGGATGAGAGCGGCGGCGACGGACGAATCCACCCCGCCGGAGAGGCCGAGTATGACTTCATCCGCGCCGACCTCCGAGCGTATCCTGCCGATGGCTTCTTCGATGTAGTCCGGCATGTTCCAGTCATGTCCGGCCCCGCAGATGTCGTGCACGAAGCGCTGGAGGATGGCCTTGCCCTGCAGCGTGTGGGTCACTTCGGGGTGAAACTGGAGGCCGTAGAACCTGCGCGTCTCATCGGCAATGGCGGCGAAAGGGGTGGCAGCATTGCCCGCCATGACCTCGAAGCCGGGCGGCAGCGAATGGACGCTGTCGCCATGGCTCATCCACACATCCAGCACGGGTTTTCCGGCCGCGTCGATGCGGTCGTGGAGGTCGCGCAGGAGTGCGATGTGTCCCGCTGCCTGGACCTCGGCGTAGCCGAATTCCCTGACCCGGGAATTTTCCACCGCTCCGCCCAGTTGCGCCGCCATGGTCTGCATGCCGTAGCAGATGCCCAGCACGGGGGCTCCCAGTTCGAAAGCGATCTGGGGCGCGCGCGGCGTCTCATTGCCTGCTACCGAAGCGGGACCGCCGGAGAGGATGATGCCGACAGGCGCGAATTCCCGGATGAATTGCGCGCTGACGTCGAAGGGATGGATTTCGCAGTAGACGCTGGCTTCACGGACTCTGCGGGCGATGAGCTGGGTATATTGCGAGCCGAAGTCGAGAATGAGTATCTTCTGGTGCATGACGCAGTGGAAAATTGGAGTGCGGGAAATGGCTATCCGGCAGGTTTCGTGTGGCGGAACCGGCGCGGGAATGTCAGCAAACGACCGGGCAGGGGAGGCGCGCCTGTCCCGGATGAGGGCGCGCCGGATCGTCCATGGCGAATAAAATCATCGCCGGTTATTCGACGTGGTAGTTGGGCGCTTCCTTGGTGATCTGCACATTGTGGACGTGCGATTCGCGGATACCGGCCGAGGTGATTTCGATGAACTCGGCTTTCGCATGCATGTCGGCGATGTTGCCACAGCCGGTATAGCCCATGCCGGAGCGTATGCCGCCGATGAGCTGATGGATGACAGCGATGACGCTGCCCTTGAAGGGAACGCGCCCTTCCACGCCTTCCGGTACCAGCTTTTTGGTGTCCTTCTCGGCCTGCTGGAAGTAACGGTCGCTCGATCCCTGCTGCATGGCGGAGAGGGAGCCCATGCCGCGATAGGTCTTGTACGAGCGCCCCTGGAACAGTTCGATTTCCCCGGGGGCTTCCTCCGTGCCGGCGAACAGCCCTCCCAGCATGACGCAGCTCGCCCCTGCGGCAATCGCCTTGGCGATGTCGCCGGAATAGCGGATGCCGCCATCCGCTATGATGGGCACGCCGCTTCCGGCGAGCGCGCCGGCCACGTTCTTGATCGCGGTGATCTGCGGCACGCCCACGCCGGCCACGACGCGCGTGGTGCAGATGGAGCCGGGGCCGATGCCGACTTTCACGGCGTCCGCGCCCTGGTCCACCAGGGCCCGGCCCGCGGAGGCGGTGGCGATGTTGCCGCCGACAACCTGGATATGGGGAAAACGTTTCTTGACCCACTGCACGCGGTCGAGCACGCTCTGCGAATGGCCGTGCGCGGTATCCACCACGATCACGTCGACACCCGCTTCGGCCAGCGCTTCCGCGCGTTCTTCGCTGCCTTCGCCCACCCCGATGGCCGCGCCCACGCGCAGGCGGCCCTGCTCGTCCTTGCTGGCATTGGGATGTTCGGAAGTTTTGATGATGTCTTTCACGGTGATCAGCCCGCGCAGCTCGAAGTCGCTGTTCACGACCAGCACCCGTTCCAGCCGGTGCCGGTGCAGCAGCGCCATCGCCTCTTCCCGGGTGGCGCCTTCGTTGACGGTGACGAGCCGGTCCTTCAGGGTCATGATGTTGCGGATGGGCTGGTCCAGGTTGGTTTCGAAGCGCAGGTCGCGATTGGTGACGATGCCGACCACCTTTGAGCCTTCCACCACCGGCAGGCCGGATATTTTGAAGCGGTGGATGAGATCGAGCACTTCGCGCACGGTCATGTCGGGCGGAATGGTGATCGGTTCCTTGACCACCCCGCTTTCGAAACGCTTGACGCTTGCGACCTGGGCTGCTTGCGCTTCCGCCGACATATTCTTGTGAATGATGCCGATCCCGCCTTCCTGCGCAAGGGCGATGGCCAGCCGCGCCTCGGTGACAGTATCCATGGCGGCGGAAACCAGGGGAATGTTGAGGGAGATTTCGCGCGTAAGCCGCGTGGTCAGGCTGATGTCGCGTGGCAGAACTTCGGAATGGGCGGGGAGCAGCAAAACATCGTCAAAGGTCAGGGCTTTTTCAACCAGTCGCATGATATTGTCCCTTGCAAAGCGGCATTATAGCGAAAGACGGCGTTTTATGGGGGATGCGCTGCGGATTTGGAGAAAATACGTTCTCGCGCAGCCAGAGATTGAGTGTCCGCGCCAGCGGGGTTTCGCGTTTTTCCGTGCCATGAGACGGGGAAAAACGCTCCGCCTGTCGCGCTGGCGCGACTGGGCGCAACTGTTCAAGCCGCTCGATCCCGGAGAGAAATGCGGGGCGAATAGAAAGCGCCCCGAATACCGGATGCGCGAGGGAGGAAAGGATTTCAGGGAGTGAGAATTGGGGGCATGAAGCCGAAAGCGCGAGGAGGCCGGGTTTACGGCTTGGGTTTATGTGTGTTCTTGCTGTTACCGGGGCTGTTACGCCTGCGCTCCCGTTACACCTTGCCGGCCTCCCTCCTTGGCGGTTTTTCCCGCCCGCCTCCGCCGCGCCTCCTTCGGATCGACGAGCAGGGGGCGGTAGATTTCGACGCGGTCGCGGTCACGCAGGATGGTGTCGGGTTTGGCGAGTTTTCCGTAGATGCCCACCCTGTTTTGCCGAAGATCGATTTCAGGAACCAGACGGAGAATGCCGGATGCATCGATTGCCTGCGCCACCGTCGATCCGGCGGGCAGGGTCAGGGCGCGTACTGTCTGGCTGTGGGGCAGGGCGTAGACCACCTCCACGGCGATATCAGGTTCATGAGTTTCCATAAACTTCTTCCGCGCGCTGGATGAATGCTTCGACGAAGCTGTTGGCGATCACGAAGAAGACAGGCCCGACCAGCTTTTCCAGAAACATGTGGGAGAAAGTGTAATGCAGGCGAAATTCGATCTTGCAGGCGTCTTCCGCCAGAGGAATGAAGCGCCAGTGCCCATCCAGGTTCTGGAACGGCCCATCCAGCAGCGTCATGGTGATCAGTTCCGGCGGGTTCCTGACATTCTCCGTGGTGAAGCTGTGCTTGATGTGGTGGTAATCGATCATGACAGTGGCGTGCGTCACGGTCTCGCTCTGCCGTTCCACAGACGAACCCCCGCACCAGGGCAGGAACCTGGGATAATCCTCCACTGCGTCCACCAGCGCGAACATGCGACTGGCGGAATAACCGATCAGAACCGATTTTTCTATTTCAGCCATAAAGATAAACTGCCCCCGGGCCAGCGAGACAGTATGGAAAGCTGTTAAAATACACGAAACATAGGTGAAACTCACCTTTTTCTTCCTCAGGGAACACTCAACAAATCCTCGCTGAGCGCGTTGCTGTTAAATCGGGACGATCATAAGGTTCATAAGGCGCGCGACACAGATCGTGTCCGGGGCTACGGTGCCAGGGGAGCGTGACGCCATGGCTCTCCGACAGCGTCGCCCCGGGGTCTCTGCAAAGCAGGGATCGGGCTGCGGCGGAGATGCCAGACCGCGCCAAAGTGCGCGCAGGGAACCGACAGTCCGCTGCGAGGTCTCAACCTCCTGCGGCAGATGCTGCTCCGTCTTTCGCGGAGCATCCATTCGCGCCGTCGCCTTTCGCGCTTTCCATCCCGCAAAGCCGCCGTCGTGCCAGCGGAGAGTTATTCGGCGGTTCCCCAAATGAGTATCGTTCAGAACAAAAAAGCATTTCACGATTATTTTATCGAGGAAAAACATGAAACGGGCGCCGTTCTGGAGGGGTGGGAAGTCAAGGCGATCCGCGCCGGCCGGGTGCAGCTGAAAGAAGCCTATGTCCTCATCCGCAACGGAGAGCTGTTCCTGATCGGTTGTCATATCAGCCCGTTGCCGACTGCTTCCACGCATATCAGCCCCGATCCGGTCCGTACCCGCAAACTTCTGCTGCATGCCGAGGAAATCACGCGGCTCATCGGCAAGGTGGAGCGCGCGGGCTATACACTGGTTCCGCTGGATATGCACTATAAATCGGGCAGAATCAAACTCGAGATCGGTCTTGCAAAAGGCAAGAAGCAGCATGACAAGCGCGAATCGGAGAAGCAGAAGGAGTGGGAGCGCGACAAGCAGAGGCTCATGCGCGCCAGATGATTCCCTCGGAGAATGTTTCCGTTCGTTAACCTTCTTTACCGCTTGATCCGCTTAACCCCCTGGATCTCCTTAACTTCCCTTAACCTGTAAATTTCAGCTGGATTTCAGTCATGCAGCATGCTTATACTCCTTCGGCCGCACCCATTGACGATCCTTATATCGCCATGCAAAAACCCATCGCCATCTGGCTCCTGATCTGCTGTGCCCTGGTATTTGCCATGGTTGTGGTGGGCGGCGTGACACGGCTGACCGATTCGGGGCTTTCGATCGTCGAATGGCAGCCGATCGTGGGCACCGTTCCGCCTGTTACACAGAGCGACTGGGACGAACTGTTCGAAAAATATCATCAGTCGCCGCAATACCAGAAGATCAATGCCGGCATGAGCCTGGATGAGTTCAAATACATCTTCTGGTGGGAATATTTTCATCGGCTGCTGGGCCGGGTCATCGGGCTGGCTTTCTTTTTTCCCTTCCTGTATTTCCTGGCGAAAAAGGCCATCGATCGCCCGCTCGGCCTGAAGCTCGGGGGAATTTTTCTGCTGGGCGCGCTGCAAGGGGGCATGGGCTGGTACATGGTGAAGAGCGGGCTGGTGGATAATCCGCATGTCAGCCAGTACCGCCTCACAGCCCACCTGGGGCTGGCGTTCGTGATCTATGCCGCGATGTTCTGGGTCGCACTGGATCTGCTCAAGCCCGACAGCGCGCAGGTAGCGCCGGCCAGCCGCCTGCGGGGTTTGCGGCGATTTTCCGTCGTACTGACCGCCCTGATATTTGTCATGGTGCTGTCAGGCGGCTTTGTAGCGGGGATCAAGGCAGGCATGGCCTACAATACTTTCCCGCTGATGAACGGCCATATCATTCCGCCCGAGATATTCATGCTGGAACCGTGGTACCGGAATTTCTTTGATAACATGGCGACCGTTCAATTCGACCACCGGCTGATTGCCTGGGTACTGGCCATCCTTGTCCCTCTCTTCTGGCTGAAATCGAGAAACCTGCCGATCAACGGCACGGCGCGCCTTGCCTGCACCGCGCTGCTGGTGATGCTGGTCATACAGATCAGCCTGGGGATTTCCACCTTGCTGCTGGTCGTTCCCCTCACCCTGGCGGCTGCTCACCAGGCCGGTGCACTGGTGCTGTTTTCCACCGCCCTCTGGGCTACCCACGAACTCCACCGGCAATAGCCGCGCATCCGATCAAACCCGAGCCGGAGCACCGTTCCGCTGTGCCGGGCACAACCCAGCCTCCGCTACCGGGCAATTGAGCGCGGGGAGAGCCGCCTTGCGTTTGATCAGTCCGCGTAGGTCAGGCTCCGCCTGACGATGTGGTGGCGGGCAGAGCCCCTGCTATGCTCTTTCCATGTGCGGAGACAGCCTCCTGTCCGGGGAAGGACTCAGCCGGTGCGGCATGGCAATGGACGTGTGGGGTAGAAGCCGGCTTTGATCCCGCTTCCGATCCCGTAAACGAGCCCGCCGTCCCATACTGCAAAACCTTGTTGCGTTGACACCGGTCAGTCAGGTGGGACCTGGGTTTCGGCGAAATGACGGGGGGGAGTGTTTCCGGTGGACGAATGCGATGGAGATAGATGGGAATGGAGGGGATAGCGCGCCCGCATTACGGAAAAAAGGGGCGGAGACGAATGACGCCTCAGCCCCTTTCGCTGCCTTTCAGTTTCTTCGGATACTGCGAAACTAAGGCAGTTGCTGGTCGATTACGAAGTTGATGCCGGAATCGCCCACCCTGGCCGGCTGGCTGATCCCCTGCAGGTCTCCACTCTGGGGCATGGGAGAGCCGGACCGGGAAATTCTTGCGCCAACCACGACTTCGTTGGGATAGCTGGACAACTGCACGCCTGACCGGGCCATGGAATCATTCAGCGTGAAGGAGGCGGGCAGATCCTTGACCTGGAGCCGCAGGGTCGCCAGCGGCGCTTTCGGCCCGACCTTGGCGCGCGCGAAGATATACAGGCTGTCGCCGGCGGAAGCCTTGGCGGCGAGAGCGGGGCTCAGCGTCACGGTGCCGGACAGCGTGCCGGACCCTGATCCGGCTGTACCCGCCGCGGATGCCGACCCTGACCCCGGAGCGCCCCCGCCGGCAGACGGCTGGCTTGCCGGGGCCTGATCCGGGCCTTTTGCGAGCAGGCTGCCTTTGCCGTCCGCCAGCGACCTGGCTTCGGCGATGCTGTTGTTGACGGACTGTATCAGCTCGGATTCCGAGGGGGGAATGAGCGCCAGCAGTTTTTCCCAGTAGCCAGCCGCTTCCTTATATCTTTTCCGCTCGAATTCCGCCGTCCCCGCCAGCGCCAGCGCCTTCGGATTGTCGGGATCGAGGCTCAGCGCCTTGTTGATGAGTTCCCACGGCTTCCCGATCAGGCTGCCGTCATTCGTCATGGCGACGATGTCGGCATAGTCCGTGATGACGGCTGCGTCGTCGGGCGTCAGGGCGAGGACCCTTTCATAAGCTTCCTTCGATTCGTTGAAACGCTGCAGCATGGCATAGGTGCGCCCCAGCATGAGCCAGCCTTCCGCATCGTCCGGGTTATCCCGCAGGCGGGCGACGAGGTTGTCCATCACCGACGAGAAATCCGGATGGCCTTGTTCCGCTGCCGCCATGGGGGGATGTTCGGCCGCCGTCTGCGGCAGCAGGGCCTTGGTGTTGCCCAGCGCGAGGTACAGCGAGACCGCCAGCAGCGGAACCGCCAGCGCGGTCACGGTGATGGTGGCGATGTTGCGGTTGCTGTCGAACGGGGCTGTCCCCACTTCGCCGGCAGGAATATCCTGCAGCATGCGCTGTTGCAGTTCCCGCTTGCTCTGTTCATATTGCTCGCGGGTCAGCACGTCGCTGCGCAGATCGCTTTCGAGCTCGGCCAGCTGATCCTGGTAGATACGGATGTTGGTGGCTTCGCGCTCTGCCTCGCTTTCATCGCTTTCCCGCCTGCTCCACAGAGTAGGGATGATAAACATCAGGGCACCCACCATGAAGATGCTCGCCACGACCCAGAATGATGTCATACGTTGTTACCCTTGCCGTCCTTCAGCAGCGCTTCGGCCTGCTTGAGCTGCTGTTCGGTCAGCATGGGTTCTTCGATCTGCTGGCGGCGGCGCTTGAGGTAAACGAACAGGACAACCGCGCCAATCAGGAGAAAAAGAAAAGGGCCGATCCACAGGAACAGCGTGGTGGCTTTGAACGGCGGCCGATACAGGACGAAATCACCATAGCGGGCGACGAGAAAATCCACGATCTCCTTGTCGCTCCTGTTCGCCTGCATCTGTTCGCGAATCTCGCGCCGCAGGTCGTTGGCGAAATCGGCCCGGGAAGCGGCGATGGTCTCGTTCTGGCAAACCAGGCAGCGCAGGTCCTCGGACAGCGCGACCATGCGCCGCTCGATCTCCGGATCTTCTGCCACGGGTACTGCTTCCTTGGCCCACGCGAGCGGAAAAGCCAGCGTCAGGACAAGCAATAAAGCAAATTTTTTCATTATCATCAGACTTGCCCGCACTCTACGGGCATAGGGTTATGGGGATGAATTCCACGGCTGGAACAGGGACTCGCGGTCTACCCCTGAAGTTCCCTCACCAGCGGAAGAATCTTGTTCTGCAACGCTTCCACCGTCACCGGGCCGATCTGCTTGTAGCGGATGACCCCTTCCTTGTCGATCACGTACGTTTCAGGAACGCCATAGACTCCATAATCGATTCCCGTCCTGCCTTCCCGATCCACGATGCTGACCGTGTAGGGGTCGCCGAACTGCCGAAGCCATTGCAGCGCGTCGTCACGCTCATCCTTGTAGTTGAGTCCATAGACGGGAACGATGCCGGTCCTGGCCAGTTCAACCAGCACGGGATGTTCATCCCGGCAGGAGACGCACCAAGAGGCCCACACGTTCAGCAGCCACACCTTGCCGAGGTTGTCCCTGGAGGTCAGGGTCTTCCCGGTGTCGTGCAGCTGCTGCAGCTGGAACTCCGGAGCAGGCTTCCCGATCAGGGGGGAAGGAACCTGCCGCGGGTTGAGGTTCAGCCCGACCAGCAGGAAGCCGACGAGAACAACGAAAATCGCCAGCGGAATGAGAAAACGCGTCATGCCTTTCCGCTCCTGGCGACGACAGGCGCGCCCGCAGCTTTGCCTCTGCCTTTGCGGGCTTTTCCGGCCGCTGCTTTCTTTTCTTCCACGGGTTCACGCTCCCGGCGCGACGACAGCCGGTAGCGGCGGTCGGAAATGGCCAGCGCGCCGCCAAATGCCATCAGCATGCAGCCGAACCAGATCCAGTCGACGAAGGGCTTGTGGTACACGCGCACGATCCACGCACCGTTTTCCAGCGGTTCGCCCAGGGCGACGTAGAGATCGCGGAAGAAGCCGGTATCGATGGCCGCTTCCGTCATGGCCATGCCCGAGGCATTGTAGACGCGTTTTTCAGGCTCCAGCACGCTCACCTTCTTGCCGTCGCGCAGCACTTCCACATTGCCGACATCCGCCATGTAATTGGGGCCGGGCGCTTTTTTCGCGCCATTGAAGCGGAAGGTGTAACCGCCCACTTCGACGGTATCCCCGATTTCCATGCGAACGTCCTTTTCGGTCTCGTAGCCGCCCACCAGCGCCACGCCGATGATGAATACCGCCACCCCCAGATGCGCGGCATGCATGCCATAGTAGCTGCGCGACTGCGCCGCCAGCTTGGCGAACGTCCCCTGTTTGCCGCTGCTGCGCAGCCGGTTCCTGATGCTGACGATGACGGTCGCGATGACCCAGAAGGCCATCAGCAGGCCGAAGCTCACGAACGGTTTCCACTCGCCCATGAGGAAGGGCACGATCAGCGCCGTGACCAAGCTTACGCCGAATGCCCAGCGCAGGCGCACGGCCAGTTCAGGGAGGCTCGCCTGTTTCCAGCGCGCCAGCGGCCCCAGCCCCATCAGGAAAACCGCCGGAGTCATCAGGGGCACGAATACGGATTCGAAGTAGGGCGGGCCAACCGATATCTTGCCCAGGTCGAGCGCATCCATGAACAGGGGATACAGCGTGCCCAGCAGGATGCTGCCTGCGGCCACCATCATCAGGAGGTTGTTGCCGAGCAGCATGGATTCTCTCGAAACCACGTCGAACTTGCCGCCCAGGCCGATCTTGGGCGCGCGCCAGGCGAACAGGAGCAGGGAGCCGCCGGTGATGACGACCAGGAAGGCAAGAATGAAAATGCCGCGTGTTGGATCGGTCGCGAAGGCATGGACCGAAGTCAGCACGCCCGAGCGCACGAGGAACGTGCCGAGCAGGCTCAGGGAAAAGGCGCTGATCGCCAGCAGGACGGTCCAGCTCTTGAAGCTGCCGCGTTTTTCAGTGACAGCCAGGGAATGAACCAGGGCCGTGCCCACCAGCCAGGGCATGAACGAGGCATTCTCCACCGGGTCCCAGAACCACCAGCCGCCCCAGCCCAGCTCGTAGTAGGCCCACCAGCTGCCCATCATGATGCCGACGGTCAGGAACATCCATGCCACGGTGGTCCAGGGACGCGACCAGCGCGCCCAGGTCGCATCCAGTTCCCCGCTGAGCAGGGCGGAAATCGCGAAGGCGAACGCCACGGAGAAGCCGACATAGCCCATATAGAGCATGGGCGGATGGAAAACCATGCCCGGATCCTGCAGCAGCGGGTTGAGGTCGCTTCCTTCCATTGCGGCCGGCAGCATGCGATCGAAGGGGTTGGAGGTGAAGAGCATGAACACCAGGAAACCCACGCTCACCAGACCCATGACCCCCAGCACGCGTGCGACCATGGCTTCGGGAAGGTGGCGGCTGAAGATGCTGACCGCGACCGACCAGCAGGCCAGCAGGAAAGTCCACAGCAGCAGCGATCCTTCGTGCGACCCCCAGGTGGCGGCGAAGCGGTATTGCAGCGGCAGTTTCGTGTTCGAGTTCTGGGTGACGTTGATCACGGAAAAGTCGCTGTTGACGAACGAGTAGGCCAGGCAGAAAAACGCGATGGCGACGAAGACGAACTGTCCATGCACGACCGGACGGGCCAGGGCGATCCAGGACGCATTGCCGCGCGCCGCGCCGATGATGGGGAGGGTGCCCTGTATGAGCGCGAGCAGCAAGGCGAGGATCAGAGCGAAATTGCCAAGTTCTGGAATCATGGTGATGGAGACGGTGGATTGAGATAAATGAAAGAGAGGGTGGTAATGAAAACCGAGGCACGACCCTGTTCCGGCGTGTCCGGACGGGATTTTCCCGCCCGGGGTGGCGCTATCGCCTGGCGCTATTGCATCACGGTCTTGCGCGCCTTCTCCGCCTGATCCAGGGCGCTGGCGGCCTCGGGCGGCATGTAGTTTTCATCGTGCTTGGCCAGGACCTCGTCGGCGCGGAAAACACCATTGTCCCCCAGCTTGCCCTGAGCCACCACGCCTTTGCCTTCCTTGAACAGATCGGGAAGAATGCCGGTATAGACGACGGGGATGACCTGGGCGGTATCGGTCACGGCGAAGCTGACGGTCACGCCGTCGCCCTGCCGCTTCACGCTGCCTTCCTCCACCAGTCCGCCGATACGGAAGCTCTTGCCCAGCGGGGCTTCCTTGTTGGCCACCTGCGTGGGGCTGAAGAAAAACACGAGATTGCTCTGAAACGCGTTCAGAACCAGTACGGAAGCGATACCCAGGGCGGTCACGCTGGAGGCGATGATCGCCAGTTTCTTATGACGTGGTTTCATTTTGTTTCTCTTGTATATTCGACTGATGAATCAGACTGAGATGTTTCACCAAAGTTCTTTTGCGGTTGAACACGAGCGCGATTTCCCCGGCGATGCACACGAGCGTGACCAGGTACGAGCCCCATACGTAGAACCCGTACCCCCCCATGTCCAGGAATTCCGGCAGACTGGACCAGTTCATTGCGGCGCCTCCCGCAGTTCGCCGACCCACGCGGTGTGGCGCTCGCGTTCCAGGATGATGGCGCGGGTGCGCATCAGGATGATGGCGATGGCATACATCCAGCAGGCGATCGACATGATCAGCATGCCGGTCAGCATGGTGCTCGCCATCTTCGGCGACTGGGTCAGGCTGACCGAGGCGCCTTGATGCAGCGTGTTCCACCACTTGACGGAGAAGTAGATGATGGGGACGTTGACCACGCCGACCAGCGCAATCATCGCGCCGGCCTTGTCCGCGCGGCGGGGATCGTCTATCGCCGCCTGCAGCGACATGAAGCCGATGTAGAGGAACAGCAGGATCAGTTCGGAGGTAAGCCGGGCGTCCCACACCCACCAGGTGCCCCACATGGGCTTTCCCCACAAGGCGCCTGTCCACAGGGCGAGAAAGGTGAACATCGCGCCTGTCGGCGCGATCGCGGTCGCCACCATCGAGGAAAGCCGCGTGTTGAAGGCGAGGCCGATCCCGGACCACATGGCCATGATGACATAGAGGAACATCGACATCCACGCAGCCGGCACGTGGATGAAGATGATGCGGTAGGCTTCTCCCTGCTGGAAATCGGTGGGAGCCACGAAAAATCCGATATAGAGGCCCACCACGCACAGCACCGCGGCGGCAATCGAAAACGGGAGGATCAGTTTGCCGGCAAGAAAATAGAAGCTCGCCGGTGAAGCGTATTTGAACCAGTTAATCGCCATGTCTAGATATACGGGCCTCCAGTGGTACGCAGCGGGCGCGGCGCGCATAACTGCATATTTTAACCTAAAAACCTTGAATCCAGAATTGGATTCTTCAATGCCTTTCTTTCCCGCTTCGTTTCCGGGATGGCAAGGCCCTGAATGGCGGATTCTATTCCATGGATATGCGCAGGCACGCGGCCGTCGTCCATGGGGCCAGCGCCAGCGCAGCCAGCAGAAAGGCGCCAAGGAGCGACATGTGCGCGCCGGCGCCCAGCCCGGCGACGCTTGCTTCCACCGCGCCCGCCCCAAAGATCAGCACGGGTATATAAAGCGGCAGTACCAGCAGGGACACCAGCACGCCGCCGCCCCGCAGCCCCAGGGTCAGGGCCGCGCCGATCGCGCCGATCAGGCTCAGCACCGGCGTGCCCAGCAAAAGCGATCCCGTCAGCACCAGAAGGGCATCGGAAGACAGGTCGTACTGGACGCCGAGCACAGGGGCCATGAGCACGAGGGGGACGCCCGTCACCAGCCAGTGGGCCAGCGCCTTGCCCAGCACCAGCAGGGACAGCGACTGGGGAGAAAGCAGCATCTGCTCCAGCGTGCCATCCACGTAATCGCCGGAAAACATGCGCCCCAGCGACAGCATCGCGGCGAGCAGGGCAGCCACCCAGACGACGCCGGGCGCCATGATGCGCAGCATGTTCATTTCCGGACCGACGCCCAGGGGAAACAGGCTGACGACGATGATGAAGAAAAATAGGGTGGTGAGCACGTCGGAGCGGCGACGCATGGCGAGCAGGAGGTCGCGCTGGATGATGCGCAGGAACATCAGGCCAGGGGCAGCCGCTGGATGGCGGCCGCGGTAATGTGGATTTCCTGATGGGTGGTCATGACGATCATGCCGCCCTGTTCCAGGTGGCGTTCCATCAGTTCCTGCATCAGCTTGACGGCAGCGGCGTCCAGGGCTGTCAGCGGTTCGTCCAGAATCCAGAGCGGCGTGTTGCAGACCAGCAGGCGCGCCAGTGTCACCCGGCGGCGCTGACCCTGAGACAGTACCTTGGCGGGCAGCAGTTCACGCCCGCCCAGCCCCATGCGCTGCAAGGCATTGTGCGCCTGGCCCGCGTCGATGTCCGTGCCGGCCAGCGCGCTGGAAATGCGCAGATTCTCAATGGCGGTCAGGTCATCCTTCACGCCGCTCAGGTGGCCCAGGTAGGTCATCGCCGCGAAATAGGCCGCGCCAAGGCCGCGGGTGTCGGCGCCGTCCCAGCGGATTTCGCCGTGCGCGGGCGCGGCCAGTCCGCACAGCATGCGCAGCAGGCTGGTCTTGCCGCTGCCGTTGGGGCCCTGCACCTGCATCAACCCGCCCCCTTCCAGGGAAAAGCCGATGCCGCTGAAGAGCTTGCGGTCGCCCCGGATGCACGCCAGATCGATTCCTTGCAGCATGGGCATTGGCCGACGCAAAAAAACCGCGATTATAGCGTATCGATCTGACGTTACGTGAGTCGATTGCGCTGTTTACCGGAATGAGAATTTGCTTCTGCTTCCGTTTCCGAGAGGCAGCACCCTGGTCAGGCGTTATTGACAAATTTTTAGATAGATTCTGTAATAAATGTGCAATAAATAACCTATTAATAGTCTATTATTTAATAAGCACAGCAAGCCGACGTGGTCGGTATGGGGTCGGAGGAACTAACTCCGGAGGGTAATCGAGGGCCGGCGCTGCTTGAACCGCCTGTTCCAGGACAGGGCGACCTGCGCAAGTGCCGAAAGGTGTACGGGGTGACCCTTGCCCCGATTAATAACTATAAATAATTATAAAAAAGATGTGGGATATCCCTATCAATCTCGTCGTGATCGAGTGGATGAACCAGTACGCATCCGTCTCGGCAAATTTCAACCGGGCGGTCAGCTATATCTCAGGAGCGTATATATTCAAGGGATTTCCCGTCATGGCCTTGCTCTGGTATTTCTGGTTCAGGGATACGGATCCCCGGTCCCGGACAAGGCAGCTTGTCATTGTGGCATTTGTCGGGTGTCTGCTTGCCCTGCTTGCCGCAAGGCTCATAAACAACCTGGCTCCCTACCAGCCACGCCCCGTCGCAAACGCGGCGCTCGCTTTTCCCATGCTCATCGGTCTGCCTCCGCCGGAAAGCCGTACTTTGTACGACTGGAATTCGTTTCCCAGTGATCACGCAGCGATGTTTTTTTCGCTCGCGACGGGCATTTTCTTCATTTCGCGGGCGATAGGCTGTTTTGTTTTTCTCTATGTCGCGGCATTTATCGCGTTGCCCAGGGTCTACCTTGGCTGGCATTATCCAACCGATATCATTGGCGGCGCGGTGCTGGGGACGGCATCCACGGTGCTGGCCTATCGAGGGGGCATACGGAGACTCTATATCGAGCAGTGCAGCAGGCTGATGGACAGGCGTCCCGCTCTCTTCCAGACCGCTCTTCTTCTGCTGACTTTCGAAATTTCCGTGATGTTCGATGACGTGCGCAGGCTGTTCAGAGGGCTGCGAGGTATTTTTTTCTGAAGCAGCGGCGGGAGGCATCATCATGATCGGGAAATCCTGCCTGAATACCGACCACTGACTGGAACAGAAAAGCGGTGCGGCCTTCGTTCGCGGCAAGACATTCCCGTCTATGAGTCATCCTGCTTGTGCAACTTCTCCGCCCGCTGCCTGATTTCATCCAGCGAGAGGTCTTCCTTGTGGGTGGAGAGAAACCAGATGTGCCCGAAGGGATCTTCCAGTCCACCGGTCCGGTCGCCGTAAAACTGGTCTTCCAGCGGCTTGATGACCCTGGCGCCCGCCTCGATGGCCTGCTTGAACGATGTGTCCACATCCTTTACATACAGCAGCAGGCCGACGGTGGAGTTGCCGGGCGACCGGGGATTGCGAAAATGGCTTTCTTCGCCGCAGTCATCGGCCATCATGACGCGCGAATCCCCGATCTGGATTTCGGCGTGCCCGATTTTGCCGCCGGGAGCATCCATCCGGAACAGCTCCATGGCGTCGAAGGCGCGCTTGTAGAATTCGATGGCTTCCGCAGCCCCGTCGATCATCAGATAGGGCGTCAGCGTGTGATAACCATCCGGTATGGGTTTGACGATCATGTCCATATTCCTGTCAGATTCAAGAGTAAGTGAGAAGGGGTTTGTTTAATCTTAGTAGTCATGATCCCTTCATCTGGCTTCACGCTCCAGTCCCGCGCGATCCCAATGGGCAAGCGTGGCGGCAGCTTCGTAAGTGGTCTGGAGAAAGGAGAGCAGCGTGCGCTCGGGATCGCCGGCTCCCCGCACCGCCTCGTAGGGGAGAATGAATTCACCCAGCTTGTCGTGAAAATACGCAGCTTCCGGCTGAACGGGATATTGAGCGAAACCGTCGGGAGCGGGATAGGCATAGGCGTAGAAGGCGGCTTCCCCGAAGCCTGTTCCCGGCCAGAAACCCGCACTGGATACCTCGTGGGAATAAGCCTCTTCCATGATGCGGGCTGCTATGTTGGGTGCGCCACCAGGATGCTTCGGCGCGGTTCTTCCCGAAAAGCGGGTAACAGCCAGATCGAACGCTCCCCAAAAAAAATGCACCGGGCTCACCTTGCCGATGAAGCGGCTGCGGAATTCCTTGAGGACACAATCGATCCGCACGAGCGCCTGCCAGAAAAGGGCAACTGCGTTTGCATCATAGCTCGCATGCTGATCATCCTTTTCAAATGGAATCGCGACTTCCACCTCGACCGGGCGGGCAAGGATCCTGACCTCGATCCCAAGTTCGGCGAGAGCCTGCATGGTCTTGTGGTAGAAGTCGGCGACAGGCATGGGTTCCAGGGTGATCGAACAGCCTGTGTCCCGCGATGTGGTGATGCGCAGTGCGTGTTCGATGAAATCGAAGTCGATGGCAAACGTGAATGTTCCGCACGGAATCGGGGATGTCGTGAGACCGCGCGTCGTCAGGTAAAGCGTGGAGCCCCAGCTGTGGTTGATATCCGGCGAGCATGTCAGCCGGATCTTGCCGGCGATCTGGGTCCACATATGGAGCGTGGCGCAGGTATCCTCCCAGTCTTTCAGGGGAGGTAGCTGCGGCCAACCATTTACGTGGCCAGAAGGATGTTCGTGATTGGTCATCTTTTCGGAACCGGGGTCGGGACTGCCGACCCCGGTTTCGGGAAATCAGGGGAAAGAAATCGCAGGAATCAGGGGAATCAGGGGAATCAGGGGAATCCGGGCGGAAGCTCGGGGCACGGGCCGCATGTTCCGGCCTCATGATCATAGCATCCGCACTCGCCCGTTTCCTCATTGCATACCACTGTGATAATCCCAGGTCCCTCCGATCCCCCGCCGGCACCCGCACCGGCGCCTGTACCGCTCGATGATAGAATCCTGAAACTGGACCATTGGACTGGCGTGCCGTGCAGGCGATTCATGATCGCGCTCATCTCCTGTGCCCTGCCGGTGATTTCCTCGAACAGGCGTCCCATCCGCTCCCGGTCCTGTCCTTTCAGAAGCGCGAGCGGCTCCCGTTTTTTTTGCTTGGATTGAGTTTTTTTTGGCATGGTGCGATTCTCCCGTTAAAAAATCGTCAGGATTCAGGCTGAGGTTCCAGCCGCGAAAACGAAATGGTATAACTCCCTACTTTTTTAAACCATGCTGTCAGGAATAGCAAGATTGCCGTATGCAGCCGGCCGGCAACCGGTGGAGGGCGGATCGGGATGACAGAGTCGGATACCGGCTTCATGCAGGCTGCGCTGGAAGAAGCGGAACGGGCCGGAGAGGCGGGTGAGATTCCGGTGGGGGCCGTGGTGGTGAAGGATGAGGTGATCATCGGCCGGGGGTATAATCGCCCCATTTCCGCCGCGGACCCCACTGCCCATGCCGAAGTAATGGCCTTGCGCGATGCGGCGCGCCGCTCAGGCAACTACCGCCTGTCGGGCTGCACGCTCTACGTGACGCTGGAACCCTGCGCCATGTGCCTGGGTGCCATCTTTCATGCGCGCATCGCGCGGGTGGTATACGGCGCCGCCGATCCCAAGACCGGAGCGTGCGGAAGCGTCATCGATCTGGCGGCCGAGGCGCGGCTCAATCATCATGCCCAGGTGGGCGGAGGTCTCCTCGCGGAAGAATGCGGGCGCAAGCTGAGCGATTTTTTCAAGAGGCGCCGCCTGTCGCGTGGGACGGGAAAGGATACGAAAGCGGAAACAGAGGATATCGATGAGAATAGAAATCACCATTCCCTCCCAGGAACTCGATCTTTACCAGAATAACGAAATCATAAGACGTTATCGTATTTCCTCCGCCGGAAAAGGAGTGGGCCAGGAATATGGCAGTTTCCGCACCCCGCTGGGGAAGCATGTCATCCGCGCCAAGATCGGCGCCGGCCAGCCGGTTAATACGGTCTTCATCAGGCGCCGCCCCACCGGGGAGATTTATACCCCGGAACTGGGCGCAAGCTTTCCTGGTCGGGACTGGATACTGACACGCATTCTTTGGCTCTCGGGTTGCGAGCCGGGCTTCAATCGTCTCGGTTCCGTCGACACCATGCGGCGATACATTTATATTCATGGCAGCCCGGACAGCGTCGAAATGGGCAGGCCCGGATCGATCGGTTGCATCCGCATGAATAACGCTGATCTGCTGGAACTGTTCCCGCTGGTAAATGTGGGAACCGAGGTCTATATCAGGAACTGATCCCTGTTTCGCCGAACGGAAAGAAGGGCAATGCATGCTCGGGTCTTTTTCCGGCTCGGGAAGCCTTCATTGACATACCTCCTGTAACAAAGATCGCGCCTAATGCACTGACTGCACTGCCTGCGGAGATCGATGACGTGTTATCGCAGCCCAGGCGGCGCTGATGCCAGGTCGATTTGTTCGAGAAGGCCTTTTACGGTATCATGAGCGTCCATGGCAAAGCATGTAATTGTGACGGATGGCGTCCCAGGTTCTGATCACGGTCTCCGGACGCGCGGGTCATGACCAAGTACGTATTCGTCACCGGCGGCGTGGTTTCCTCGCTGGGTAAAGGCATCGCCGCCGCATCTCTCGCCGCCATTCTCGAAACGCGTGGCATCCGGGTCACCATTCTCAAACTGGATCCCTATATCAATGTGGACCCGGGCACCATGAGCCCTTTTCAGCATGGCGAGGTGTTCGTAACCGAGGACGGTGCGGAAACCGATCTCGATCTCGGCCATTACGAGCGCTTCATCAGCGCCCGGATGAGCAGGCGCAACAATTTCACCACCGGCCAGATCTACGAGAGCGTCATCAAGAAGGAGCGGCGCGGAGACTACCTGGGCGGCACGGTGCAGGTCATCCCCCACATCACGGACGAGATCAAGCTGCATATCCGGGATGGCGCGGGCGATGCCCAGGTCGCCATCGTCGAGATCGGGGGCACCGTGGGCGATATCGAGTCTCTGCCGTTCCTGGAAGCCATCCGGCAGATGGCCATGCAGTTGCCGCGGGAGGACACCTGCTTCATTCATCTGACGCTGCTGCCCTATATCAGTTCGGCAGGAGAATTGAAAACCAAGCCGACTCAGCATTCGGTCAAGGAATTGCGCGAAATCGGCATTCAGCCGGACGTCCTGCTGTGCCGCGCCGACCGGCCCCTGCCTGCGGAGGAGCGCCGCAAGATTGCCCTGTTCACCAACGTGCGGGAGGAAGCCGTCATCGTAGCGCGGGATGTGGACAGCATCTACAAGATTCCCGGCCTGCTGCACGAGCAGATGCTGGATGAGATCGTCTGCCACAAGCTGAACCTTCTTGCCCGGGCGGCGGACCTGAGCGGCTGGAAGAACCTGGTGCATGCGCTGGAGCATCCTGAGCGGACGATCGACATTGCGCTGGTCGGCAAGTATGTGGATCTGACGGAGTCATACAAATCGCTCTCCGAAGCGCTCATTCATGCCGGCATCCATACGCGCAGCAGGATCAGGATTCATTATGTGGATTCGGAAAATATCGAAAAAGAAGGAGTCGATTGCCTCGACGGCATGGATGCGATACTGGTTCCCGGCGGTTTCGGCAAGCGCGGGGTGGAAGGAAAGATCATGGCTATCCGCCATGCGCGAATCAATCGCATTCCCTATCTCGGCATCTGCCTGGGCATGCAGCTCGCGGTGATCGAATATGCGCGTGACAAGGCAATGATGACGGGCGCGCACAGTACGGAGTTCAACCCGGAGACGGCTTATCCCGTCATTGCCCTCACCACCGAATGGCGTACGCGCGAAGGACAGCTGCAGGTGCGCAACGCCGGGTCTGATCTCGGCGGGACCATGCGGCTGGGCGGACAGGAATGCCTTTTGAAGGGAGATTCTCTCGCCCGGGAAGTCTATGGGGCGGAAAAAATCATAGAGCGCCACCGTCACCGGTACGAAGTCAACAACGAATACATCCCCCGGCTGGAGCAGGCCGGCTTGCGCATCAGCGCGGTATCGGCGGGCGAAGGCCTGTGCGAGATGGTGGAATTGCCCCGGAGCGAGCATCCATGGTTCGTTGCCAGCCAGTTTCACCCCGAGTTCACTTCAACACCCAAGGCCGGGCATCCCCTGTTTCAGGCATTCGTGGAGGCTGCCGCCTTCCATGCGTCCAGTCGTCTGGCGGCGCTGCCCCCATCCATTCAGCCGGGAAGCGTCACTTCGAGCATCAAACACTAGAATCCGGCCTTGCAAAGGAAGGCTCTCCTTCTTGCGGCCACCGGGGAAGCGATTCCCGCGGAAAGACTGCTTCAACGAAAAAATCCGATCGCGGCGGTGCAGAAGCGCAGGATGGCGCCATTGTTGCCGAACGGGGAATAAGTTTTCGTTCGCCTGATCCGGATCGGGGCTGTGCTGCCGTACAATCCAGCCCGTTAAAGATTCGATCCTTAAAAACCGAAAACCGCAGCAGATCTTTTTAACTTGTAAACTTGCAAATAGAGACCCAGGGAAAACAGCATGAGTGCAATTGTAGATGTCATCGCCCGCGAAATCCTCGATTCGCGCGGAAATCCAACCGTGGAAGCGGATGTGTTGCTCGAATCCGGTGTATTGGGACGCGCTGCCGTTCCCTCCGGCGCATCCGTCGGGACACGGGAGGCAGCCGAACTGCGCGATGGAGACGCTCAGCGCTATTTCGGGAAAGGCGTGCTGAAGGCGGTGGAGAATGTGAATACGGAGATCTCGGAAGCCATCATGGGGCTGGACGCAATGGATCAGGGATTCATCGACCGCACCCTCGTCGAACTCGACGGAACCGGCAACAAGTCGAGGCTGGGCGCCAATGCCGTTCTAGCCGTCTCGCTGGCCGTGGCCAAGGCGGCGGCGGAGGAAACCGGGCTGCCGCTGTACCGGTACCTGGGCGGAGCCGGTCCCATGGCCATGCCTGTTCCCATGATGAATGTCATCAACGGCGGCGCGCATGCCAACAACAAACTCGACATGCAGGAATTCGTGATCATCCCGCTGGGGGCGCAGAGTTTCCGCGAAGCCCTTCGCTGCGGGGCGGAAATATTCCACACATTGAGGGATCTGCTCGATGGCCAGGGCATGCATACGGCGGTAGGGGACGAGGGCGGGTTCGCGCCTCTTCTCGCGAATAACGAAGCCGGCCTGCAGCTGATCGTGGAGGCCATCGAGAAGGCGGGATATCTGCCGGGCCCGGATGTGGCGATCGGTCTGGACTGTGCCAGTTCCGAATTCTACCGGGACGGCAAATACCACCTGGCATCGGATAACCTGGTTCTCGATTCGGCCCAGTTTGTGGATTACCTCTCCACCTGGGTGGACAAGTACCCCATCATCAGCATCGAGGACGGCATGAGCGAGCATGACTGGGACGGCTGGAAGCTGCTCACCAGCAGGCTCGGAAAATCGGTTCAACTAGTGGGGGACGACATTTTTGTCACCAATACGAGCATCCTGAAGGAAGGCATTGTCCAGGGGATCGGCAATTCGATCCTGATCAAGCTCAACCAGATCGGCACGCTCTCGGAAGCGTTTTCCGCCATCGAAACCGCCAAGCGCGCGGGCTACACCGCGGTTGTTTCTCACCGCTCCGGCGAAACCGAGGATCCCACCATCGCCGACATCGCCGTCGCCACCAATGCGTTGCAGATCAAGACCGGATCGCTGTCCCGCTCCGACCGGCTTGCCAAATACAACCAGTTGCTGCGCATCGAGGAGGATCTGGGGGACGAGGCGAGCTACGCGGGGCGCGGAGCGTTCTACCAGCTGAGATAGGAAAATCCGCCTCCGCCGGGCGTCATAGGGTTCCGTGGTGAAAGCGCTGACCATCTTTCTTGCCGTGCTGGCTGTCCTGCTGCAATACCCGTTGTGGCTGGGGAAGCGCAGCTGGCTCGGCGTATGGGAGCTCGATCAGCAGATCACGGCGCAACGCGAAAACAACAGGAAAATGGCGATCCGCAATTCGACCCTGGATGCGGAAGTGCGCGATCTGAAGCAGGGGTACGACGCCATCGAAGAGCGCGCGCGTAACGAGCTGGGTCTGATCCGGCAGGACGAAACGTTCTTCCATATTGTCGAAGGCAACAAGCGCGAGGCTTTCCGGTCGAGTGGGCCGGAGGACGGCCTGCGGAAGTAAAGGAAGCGCGTAATAACGACTCCTGCTTTCGGGAAGGATGGGGTTTATTGAGAGATCAAGCGCCGCTGCTTGTGTCGCCGTCCGTAGCGTTGGCCGTTGTCACGGATAATTTATCTGGCATCCGACGGGGGGTGATGTGCTCCAATAGGGTTACCTCACTCGACTGGAGCAGGATGTCGAGTTGAGATAAACTAAGTTCAATGAACTAGGTTAAATCACGAGGGGTATGGTGCGGACCTACAACATTCACGATGCTAAAACTCAGCTTTCCCGATTGGTGGAGCAAGCTGCCAAGGGCGAGTCGTTTGTCATTGCCAAGGCCGGCAAGCCGATGGTAAAGGTGATTGCGCTCCATGCGCCGGAGCCTGCTCAGATCAAACGGTTCGGTTTCATGGCTGGACAAATCAAGGTACCAGGTGATTTCGACCGGATGGACGAAGCGGAAGTCGTGCAGCTATTTAAGGACGGTGGGTGAAGCTGCTGCTGGACACCCATCTGCTGCTGTGGGCTGCGGAAGGGTTTGACTATCTGCCGCCGGCCGCCCAGCCGCTGATGAGTGGACCTTGAAAATGAACTGTTCTTCAGCGCCGCAAGTCTGTGGGAAGTCGTGATTAAATGCGGTTTAGGCCGCGAAGATTTCCAAGTCGATCCGCACCTGCTGCGGCGCGGTCTGTTGGACAACGGCTACAACGAATTGCCGATCCTCAGTGAGCATGCGGTAGCCATCGGTGCCTTGCCGCCGATCCACAAAGATCCCTTTGACCGCCTGCTTGTCGCATCACCCTGCTGACAGCCGATGTACGCGTGGCTGAATACTCAGGTACTGTGCAACTCGTCTAACGAAAACCCGCCACAAACAAGCGGCTGACCGTACTATCGGAAGCTGAGCAGTACGCTCTGCACGGCCTGCCGCTTTGGAATCGGACTTCACGCGGAGCGAGAGGCATCACTGCCTGCGCCGGAAAGGTTATACGTAGGAGTAGCCCAGCGCCGCGATATCGCGCGTGTCGGTCTCGGTTTCGGTCCAGGGATCCATGATTGCGGCGGCACCGGCAAGGCCCGGATTCTGGCCGGGATTCGCGGTCTGCCATTCGGCCCAGATGCGGTCGATTTCCGCATGATGCATCCAGAAGACCGGGTCGGCCGGTGCGGTGGGAATGCTCATCATGGTGCCGCCCACCCATACATGTCCGGAGTTGTGGACACCCTCCAGCGCCGCAGCGAAGGGATTATAGGCGCCGTTCGCCATGGCCGCCGCCACGGCTGACGCATCCGGCAGCGTGGCGAACACGCCGATGTTGCGGGTGACGGTATGGGGGCCCGTCATCAGGTTGACGGTCGGGGTGAAACCCGTCAGCCAGGAGGGGAACGACTGATCTTCGCTCGATTTCCAGTAGGGGATGCAGACAGTCGGATCGATCATTTGCAACAGCTCTTCCAGTCGCAGCAGGTAGATGCGGTGCCAGGGCAGGAAACGCGGATTGGAATGCATCTGATGTGCGGCGTTCGAATGAATGTCCACCAGGGGGCCCAGCGCGCCCATGTTGTTGACCTGGGTGTAGGCATTCAGGAAACGGCTCTGCTGGTCGGTCGTGAGCGAGCGCTGGTTCCGGCGAGCGCACCCGCCTTCCGTTCCTTCTCCGTCGCAGGGCATGGGGGTCTTGTAGTCTTCCTTGCGCGGCCGGAAGATGGCGTGCTCATAAGGGTGCGGAATATAGCGCGGGGGCTCCTTCGACGCATACTCGCCATAGATGCGCCGGTCGGGGTAACGAAGATTCTCCGGAGGGGTATGGCCATGATCGTGATCATGGCTGTCGCGCTCGTAATCCGGATTATGGTAGGGCTCGCATCTGTCTTTTCTCATGGCAGCATCTCCAGGTGATCGCCGGGCGGGATCGGATCTTTTCCGGCGGGGATTTAATATCGATAACGGGCGTTGCGGCGTGGCAGATGGCCCTCTGCGCAACCGGGTTATTATCGTTATAGACCACGGAGTACGGATTGCAAACACAGCGTGGGTCTTGCCGCAGGAGTATTCCTGTTCATGGCTGGCCGGGGGATAAATGGCTTCAAGAAGAGGGGCCGGGCAGTTCCAAAAACCGTTGAAAATGACCGGTCCGGAGGCAGTCCTCCGGAAACAGAAGAAAAGGAAGGAATCAGCGCTGGCTGACAAGACGCACGTGTGCGCCGGGAGGGTTTGAGGTGGGTAACGCTTCCTCCATCCTGGCGGAAAGAGGTTTCATTTCCGGGATCGCGGGCAGACAACGGCGCAGCGGATCGGAATCCGGCAGGGAGCTGAACAATCCTTGCAGCGCCTCCTGCGTCTTCAGGTGATAATCCCGGGCTTTTTCGGCCGCGTCCCGCTGGTGATGAAGCTTTTCCGCGGTCGCATAAATGCGCCAGGTCGCCAGAGGCGTCTCGCTGCCTTCCACTGCGTCGAGCGCGCTGGCGAGGTGCGCCTCGGCCTCGTCCGGCCTGTTTTCCTTCAGCGCGATCTCGGCAAGCAGCCGATGGCCGAGTCCCAGGTAGGTGCGCTCCGGCGCCTTGGCGGAAAGATCGCGCAGGCGTTGCGCAAAATCGCGCGCCTTTCTCAGTTCTCCCAGCGCCAGCCAGGTTTCGCAGGCGCCCAGGCAGGCGGTGAAAGCGTAGTTGCGGGCAACGGGTAAAGTCTCCTCTTTTTCTCCCTGGAAGAAAACGTCGAAGCTCCGCAGGGCGTTTCGATGGTCGCCGAGCCCCAGCAGTGCGCGGCCATGTATCGGGGAAAAATGCACGCGGATGTACGTGGCCCAGCTGCCGGAGCATTGCGACAGCGCGTCTTCGCAGAGAGTGCGCGCGCCTTCGAAATCGCCGGCCTCGACATGCAGCCACGCGATCATGATCTGCTGGTGCAGCCGGAGGGGAAGATTCGCATCGTTGCAGTTATGTTCGAACGCGCGCCCGCTTTCTTCCGCCACGCGGCGTAATTTCCCCCATTCGCCTGCGTGCAGCAGGGCAAGCCCGTGGTAGTAGTGTCCGATCATGAAAGTGTAGCCATCACCCAGCGAGCGCGATAGCGCCAACGCTTCTTCCGCAGTGGCGCAGGCGCTTCCGTAACGGGAAGCCAATGTTTCGATATAGATATGCTGCGTCAGGCGGGTGTGCAGCACGAGCGGATTGCCAGTTGCCCTGGCCACGGCCATGGCTTCCAAGCAGGCGCTGGCGCACTCATTCCGCCACCGGTCGAATGACAGGTTCAGGCCGCCCCACATCCCTTTGACGATGGATTGGAGAACCGGATCGTCAAGGTCGCGGCTGCGGCTCAGCGCCTGTTCCGCCAGTTGCAGGCATTTCCTGCGGTCCAGCCATACCTGTATGCGGCTCAGTTCAAGAAGCGCCACGACTTCCGCGCGCGCGTCGTCCGCGGAGAGCGCCGTTGCCAGCATGTCTTCCAGATCGGCCTTCGCGCCCGCCATGTCTCCCATGGAGCGGCGCACCGCGGAAGATTGCCTGAGGAGGTCGAGGCGTGCCGGGACCCTGTTTTTCGCAGGAAGCCGTTCCACCAGGGCCAGCGCGCGGGTGAGGTAGTCATGGGCCTGGCGGTTGGCGAAACGGTGCGACGCGTTGGCCGCCGCACGGGAAAGATAACGGATGGCGCGCTGCCAGTCCCAGCCGTGCTCGAAGTGCAGGGCCAGTTCAGCCGAGTGCGTCAGGTCGTCCCCGGCATGGATGCGCTCCAGGCATTCGCCGATGCGCAGATGCAGCTTGACCCGCTGCGTCGCCGCGAGCTGCCGGTAAAGTGCATCGATATACAGCGCGTGCCTGAAGGCGTACTGCGCCGTGACCTCGCCCTGCACCTGCTCCATGCCATCCGCCACCAGTATCTGGCCTCGCCGCGCCAGATCCTGGCAATGGCCTTCCACCTCGGATGCGTCCATTTCAAGCACGGTGGAGAGCAGAAGCGTGGAGAAGCGGGCGCCGATCACGCTGCCCGCGCCGAGCAGCCGCCGTTCATTCGCACTCAGCCGTTCGATCTCGCGTTCGATGACCAGGCGGATGGTTTCCGGCAGCGCCTTGCCCATGACCGGCTCCGGTGAAAGCGGTGACCACTGGTGCTGGCACACCAGATATCCGACCAGGCTGGAAACGAACAAAGGGTGGCCACCGGTGCGGGTATACAGGGCTTCACTTACCGGCGCCGGGATCTCCATGCCCGGGAAGCGGCGCGCCAGGTAGCGGCCGGTTTCCTTCGGAGAAAAGGGTTCCAGCGCGATTTCCGTACTGATTTCGCGCATGCTCAGTTCGCGATGCGCCAGCATCACCGGGTGGGTCTGCACCTGCGCATCCACTGGCCGGTAACTGGCGAGGACCAGCAAGGCGGCCGGCTCATCCCGGCGCGCGAGCAGGCTGACGAGATCCAGCGTGCCGGGATCGCTCCAGTGCAGGTCCTCCAGCACCAGGACCAGCGGTGTATGCGCGCTGAGCCTTTCCAGCAGTTCGCATCCTTCGCGCACCATCCTTTCCGGGCTTGCGCCGAATATTTCATGCTGGAGCAATGCCCTTTCCTCCGGAGGAAGCACGGAGGGCAGTTGCGCAAGCCAGACCGGAGCATACCGGCGCAGCAGTTCGATCAGTCCGGCGCCCGCTGGCGCGCGGCAACGCTTTTCGAAGGCTTCGATCAGCGGGAGAAGCGCTTCCCCGCGGCCGAACTGCTCCACGCAGCGCATGCGCAGTACCGCGGGCGCCTGTTCCGCGATCTCCCCCAGAAACATTTCGATCAGGGTCGTCTTGCCGATCCCCGCTTCCCCTGTCAGAAACACGATCTGCCGTTGGCCTCCCAGGGCGCGCCGCCAGCTTTCCATCAGCCCGTTCCTCGCTCCCGGGCGATCGATCCGGCAAAGGGAACGCGCGGAATGGGGGCCTGCGGCGTGCGCCGGAATTCCCTGCTCACCGGCATCGACGGAGGTGGTCACGGGAAAATGCAGGGGGTCCCGGGACGGAGCCTCGTTCGGATTTTCCGGGGCGGTTCCAACGGAAGCCCGGGCGGGAATCCCGGCGGAAATGTTGGCAGGCGCCACGGTTTTTCTCACCGGCGCGATGAAGCGGTAGCCTCGGCGGGCAACGGTAACGAGATACCGGGAGGCGTGGGCGCCGGCCTGGTCGCCCAGGGCCTGGCGCAGTTCGTTGATGCAGACTTTCAGCACGCCCTCGCTGACACAGCGGTTCTCCCACACTGTATCCAGCAGCTCATCCTTCGTGACCAGTTCTCCATGCCGCTGGACCAGGTGGCACAGCGCTGCGAAATTCTTGGGGCGCAACGGCACCATGTCATCGCCTTTCCACAGGATTGCGTTGGTTATATCGAGGCGGAAAGGAAAAAACTCCCAGCAGACGCCCGGCATCTTGCTCATGGCATTACCCCCAGGAGGAAATTCACGCCGTCACTCCGCAGAATTAACCAATTTTTAACCTTTTCCTTACGATTTTCCATGCGCGTTGGCATATTGTGCAAGGAACAGGAATTCATTCAGAAGAGGAGTCAATCATGAAAAGAAACCAGCTTGTCGATCTATTCGGATTAACGGCCGATCCGCGTCGCAATGAACAGGCCGGGCGCCTTCTTCTCCGCCTGGAATCGGAAATCCTCGATGGCAGGCCGGAGATTGCGGCCCCGCCAGTCCGGTTCACAATGTGCGCCAGTCCGGCTCGCGCCGATGCACGGCCTGATTTTGAAAGGATGACCGACTGCAGCTATATCATCATCTGATCCGTCACCTTTCTCTCCCCCAGGGCGATCCGGCCGCCTTTCCCATTTTACCTCCCGGGTCGTCCTGCTCTCTCACCGCAGGGCCGGATCATCCGGCAACAGGAGCCGGACCCCTTGCCGTCCGCCTGAATGGAAACCTTCCACTCCTCTCGCGCATGGATCAACGGATTTCCTGCTGTTTCCCGAGATGGCTGTGTTTCCTCGCATAACTGAAATAGATGACCAGCCCCGCGGCCGCCCAGAAAAAGAACAGGCGGATCGTCTCCCAGCCCAGGCTCAGGAACAGCAGGGCGCAGCCTCCCATGGCGAGCGGTCCCACCAGCCATAGCATCGGCGTTCGGAAGGGGCGGGGCAGGTCGGGCTGATGCCGCCGCAGCACCATCACGCCCAGCGCAACCATGAAAAAGGCGAAGAGCGTGCCCGAGTTGGAGATATCGGCCAGCATCCCGACCGGAAACATGGCTGCAAAAAGCGCGACCGCGCTGCCGGTAACCAGCGTGACCACGTGGGGGGTATGAAACTTCGGGTGCACCCGGGAAAAGGTGGACGGCATCAGCCCGTCGTGCGCCATGGTGAACAGCACGCGCGTCTGCCCGTAGAGCATCATGAGCACCACGGAGGGCAGGGCGATGATGGCTGCGGAAGCGACCCAGTTGCCGAGGCTGGGATAGCCGATTTCGCGCAGCACGAAAGCCAGGGGCTCCTTGGACAGGGTCAGGGCGCTTCCCGGCTGTGCGCCCACGGCGCCGACGGCAGTATACGCGACGACCAGATAGATCGTGGTGCAGATCGTCAGCGAGCCGATGAGGCCGATCGGCACGTTGCGATTGGGATTGGTCGTTTCCTCCGCCGCAGTGGAGACCGCGTCGAAGCCGACATAGGCGAAGAAAATGGAGGCCGCCGCGCCCAGCACGCCTATCCCCGAGAGCGGCGTGCCCCAGCCATTGGGCAGCAGAGGATCGAAATTCGCGGCGTTGACCATCGGAAGGGCAAGAAGAATGAATGCCCCCAGCGCGATCATCTTGATGATCACCAGCACGGTGGTGAATTTCGCGCT
Organism: uncultured Nitrosospira sp.; assembly: GCA_964466955.1. Taxonomy (GTDB): domain Bacteria; phylum Pseudomonadota; class Gammaproteobacteria; order Burkholderiales; family Nitrosomonadaceae; genus Nitrosospira. Next base: position 4,630 of record CAYXQR010000074.1, on the reverse strand, counting down.
TTTGGCCGTGCCGATGGTCAGCAGGCAGGTGACGAACAGGGAAACCAGAAACGCCAGCAGGTTGAAGCCCCCTGCAGAGGCGGTGCCATCGGGAAGTTGAATGGTGTCGGCCGGACCTGCGGTCAGCGCCAGCGGAAGGCCGTAGCCGACCTCGTGCAGAAAGCCGTTGATATAGCCGGACCATCCGACCGCCACGGCCGAAGCAGCCACCGCGTATTCCAGAATGAGCGCCCATCCGACCATCCAGGCGGCAAGTTCTCCGAAGACGGCGTAGGAGTAGGTATAGGCCGACCCGGCCACGGGCACGATGGCCGCAATCTCGGAATAGACGAGTGCCGCCAGCGCGCAGACGAAGCCCGCGATGACGAACGAGAACATCATGCCCGGTCCCGCTTTGTCGGCGGCGACCGAGGTCAGCACGAAAATGCCGGTGCCGATGATGGCGCCGATGCCGAGCATGGTGAGATCGAATGCGCCCAGCTGGCGCTTGAGCCCCCGTGTTCCAGCCGATTTCAGGATATGGTCCACGGGCTTGATGCGCTCGAACAGCACAGCATGTTCTCCAGTAGGGTCAGTGGATTCAATTGGATCGCTCAGGCTCTGCCTGTCCGAGCGAGACCCGTATTCTAAACCAGCGGAATGGGGTAAACCAAAAGAGCGAGAGGTGAAACGCGGAAATGGGGAGGAATTTGTTGCAGAATTGCGAAATTCGGAGACGACTCCATACAAAATATGGCTGCCCGCGCCAGGCCTCCGTTTTTCCGCCCCAGGGGGTCCGGAATCAGGAACGGGGCTGCGGCGCACGCGCCCTTGGCATGAAAACGCTTAAAAGACTTATGGGGCGAGATATTCATCCGTCGTCACGACCGTGGCGTAGGCGAATGCCAGTGCGGACATGAGGGTGGCATGAACTTGCGCTGCCGGCACCGTCTGTCCACGGAACTGGAGATCCCATGTAGCGCACGCATCGTGAACGACGGTGGTCTTGTAACCGAGGTCCGAAGCGGCGCGGGCGGTCGCGTCGATGCACATATGGCTCATCGCGCCAACGATGATCAGTTCCTCGATGCCTTTTTCGTCGAGTACCTGCTTCAATCCGGACTTGAGGAACGAATTGGGGTGATTCTTCACGATGACCGGCTCGCCCTCCTGCGGAGCAACGGACGAATGAACCCGGACACCGTCGGTTCCTGGAATGAAGAAGGGGGTATCCGGATCGGTAAACTCGTGCCGGACATGGAGGACGAAATCGCCGCTGGAGCGGGTGGAAGCGATGATGCGGCCGGCGTTTGCCAGCGCCGGAGGAGGAGCCGGCGTCTCGTAGCTGGCCCCTCATAACGGCCCGGATGAGGTGAATTCCGGTCAATAGGCAAGCCGTTCAGTGAATCAGTTTGACGAATTGGCAAGCAAATTGGGCGGCGGCCCGATTGGCTCGAATTTTCTCAATAACGGAATATCCTCTTTGCTTATCCAGCGGATATCCGTATCGAACGTGTTGTGGGGCCCCCAACTGCCGGTGAATTTCCTGCCGTCAGGCGTGAAAGTCCAGCACATTTCTTCACCCGGGGTATTGATGACATCGCCCAGATTGATGGGCTTCTGCCATTCCCCGTTGGCATCCTGATGCGAAATCCACATGTCGTGCCCGCCCCGGGAATCCGGATCGATCCGTGTGCTGGTGACCACCATGCTTTTGCCGTCTTTTGACACCCCGGTCCAGTGCATATGATCACGCTGCGGAGAATTGATTTTCGCCCCCAGGCTCACCGGTTTCTGCCACACCCCGTCTTTTTTCTCCACTTTCCAGATGTCACTCTCCTGCGTCACGCCCGGCTGGCTGTAATTGAAATAAATCAGGCTGTCGGAAACAATGATCGGACAATGTTCCTCACCGGTCGGGGTATTGATGCTGGGAAGTTCCGGAACATCGTTCCAGTTTCTGGCCGACTGCCATACGCCGTTCACTTTCTGAACGACATATAGATCGCCTGACAGCAGGTTGCCCGGTTCATATCTCGTAAAATAAATGACATTGCCATCATCCGAGAAACTGGGCTCCAGGTCCCAGGCCGTTGTATTGATATTTGGCCCCACGGCCGGATCGATGTCAGGACCGAGGTGAACAGGCTCCTGCCACACACCATCCACATTGCGAGCCATCCATATATCGAAGTTGTATGGGGACCCGGGTGATTCGATACTGCCCTCACGGGTTGAAACAAAAATAGCTGTTTTGCCGTCTGCGCTGTAGGTGATTTCTATTTCGGAACCTGGTGAGTTAATGGGTGCCCCCATATCTTTCGATGCAGCAGGCGGTTCAGCCGCTCCACTGCCTTCCGCTCCGTGCATGCCTGGCATGGCGTATGACAGGCTGGCTGCCAGCATTAAAACCGGCAGCGTGGAACAAAACTTCATAACGGTGCTGCCTTTCATTCCGTTTCTCCTCTACAGATAAAAGTAAACCATCCGTTTTCTTTAGAAATAGACCGATCAGTCTACAATCATTTTACGCACGAAATAAGGGCATTACAAGGGGAACAAGGAGAACAAGGAGAACGAGGGGAATGAGGGGAAAGATGCGTTTCCTTCCCGAAGTCACGAAATATCCTTTCCCGCCGCCTTCTTGCCCAGATAGGCGGCCTGGCCCAGGCCGAATATGGAGAGCATGGTGGCATCGACATCGGGCATGGTCACCACGCGGCGGAACTCGATCTGCTCCATGAACTCGACTACCGATATGGCGTAGATGATGGCGGCCAGGAAAGTGATGGCGACCATCTGAAAATCCCCCAGATCGGTCCGGTTGTCGTCGGTGCGGATGAGGTCGCTGGCCTTCGGTTCCGGTGCCGCGGCTTTCAGGCCGGGCTTGCCTTCCACCTTTCCAGCCGTGATCGCCTTGGCCGCGGTGAAGGTGAGCACACTGATGCCCGAGAGGATGAGCAGGTTGGGGGGGATATCCACGCCGCCTACATAGCTCCAGCCCGCTGCCACGATCCGGTGGGAGATGATGGCGATGTACGCGCTGACGACGAGGCCGAACCAGATCACCGTCTGGAACTGGGAACTGCTGTAGCGGTTGTCCTTTCCCAGGAACAGATGAGCAGGATGTCCTTTCGTGAATACCCACGCAATGATGAACAGCAGCCCCGCGGCGCTGATGAGCGAGGTCCAGCGTTTTGCGCGTTCCACCGGCTTGCTCTGCCATTCCAGCGATTTCACATGGTTGATTCCATCGAGAGCGTTCATGCCGCCATCACGCACGTAGGTCGCATGGATGCCGTCGCCGCGTCGCATCGCCGACACCAGCGCCTGGAACTGGGCGCCGGCCTGGAGCGGGACGTTGATTTCGTTCTCCGGGTAGTCCGGCTGCCGGGTCCGGACGATGAGCCATGACATGTCCTCGGCGATCTCCTTGATCGTGCCGGTGATGGTGGCGCCGATCACTTCGGGCATCTTCGCGAGCAGGTTGCCGGCAGGGCCTGGGGTATAGTCCAGCCGGACGAGATCGCCGGGGTCGAGCCGGAATGGCGGCATCTTCTGCCCATGCGGAAGAAACTGTCGAACTTCCCCGGTCATGGATTTTACTTCCAGCGGTTCCGTGTGGAGGATGACGCCTTCAAAACTCTCGGATCTGGCCGGAGAGGCCGCCGATGCGCTCGCGCCGGATTCACCCCGCGTCGACTGCAATGACTTTTGCTGGGCACTGGTCTCCGCCGTGGTCGTGACGGCGCGCCCCGTCCCGTCCGTAGCTGGCTGCGCGGAGACAGGAAGAGTGAATGCAAGGCTTCCGGAAAACATCAGTATCCGGACGAGGCAAAGGCTTAGGCTCATCGTTTCAGGGACGAAACCTGCTGAAACGGGGAAGGAGTTGAGATGAAGCCTGAAAGTCTGCTCGTTCATGCCGTTCGGCTCCCCGTAAAAAATGTTAAATGGAAAGCAGGAAACGGAAACCGGCCTAGTATTGCCACCTGAACTGCATTTCATCCCTGACCGTCTTCACGCCCGGAACTTTGCCAGCGACCTCCACTGCTTTTTCCATGACAACGATGGAACTGACCGCGCCTGTCAGGCGCACCATGCCCCCGGATGTCTCCACGCCGATATTCTCCGATTGAAGAGACGGCTCCCGCAGGATCGCCTCCTTCACCCTGGCGGTGATGATTTCATCGTTCTCGTGTGCAGGAACGGATTCGCTGGCATCGTCCGCCCGCTGTTCCGGTACGGGTTCCGATGCGGACACGCACCCCATGAGCGCAGCGAGCAGGATGGCGGAAAAGAGCCGGGCAGGTTTCACAAATAATGTCATTTCAATATTTCCTGTATGGGATTGATACGGATAAAAAAGCACTCTCTTTTCTGATTACAGACCCGTCGCGAGATATTCGAGCAGGAGCACGAGGGCCATAACCTCCCGACGGCAGCGCGATGGGGGCGCCAAACACCGGATGCTCGGTAAGCGGCAGAAATGCACCTCTGCGATTATTCGTGATGGCCCTAAGGCTTCACTCGATCAGCTGCTTTTCCCTTGCTTCATCCGGCTTCTGCCCGGAAAGATGAACGTGCCTCGTTTCGAGGCGCGCGATGGCCTGGCGTTTGGCGATTCGCTGCCCGGCGCAATGCCATGCCGGTG
>CAYXQR010000073.1:0-11031 GCA_964466955.1 uncultured Nitrosospira sp. | reverse complement strand
TTTGTTACCAATACCTTACATAACCACAACCACGCAAAGACTATCCCCGAAGATCACCTAAGTCAAGAAATTTGTCAGTACCAAAAACCCAAAATGCCAAAGAAAAAGAAGTCGAAAGACACCGAAATAAAAGACGTTGTCATTCATTCCGCACCATTGAAAAATTGATTCGGAATTTGATCTCTCTTTCTTTATCCGAACAACGGAATGATGATTGAATTCCGGCTCACCCTGGTTTTTAGGTTACCAAGCATATCCCATTCCAGTTATCCCACGCGACCCGAGATCATAACCTTGAGATTATTCATTAATTTCCGATAAACAGGGCGTACTGAACCCGAAGATCCCTCGGTCAATAAACGCTCACACCGCAGCCTCCGTTCGTACCTAATCTACTTGCGGCTTGCATATCTCCGGGCATTTCAGGTATAGATACGGCGATTGCAATTGTCCGGCCACATTCTTCCCCCGATGCTTAAAGCTTGTACGATTCGGGGCAAAAAAATACTGACAGCCTCCGTTATCAATTTCTTTTGGCATGATCGTCCTGCGCGTTGCACTCGATGTCCCTCTGAACAAATTGTTCGACTATCTCGCTCCCCTCATGGAGGGGAATGAAGAGGGGATAACGGCAGAAGACATCGGTGCGCGTGTCCGTGTCCCATTCGGTAAACAGTGGAAGACGGGCGTGATCATGGAAATCACAAATCGCTCCGATGTCCCCTTATCAAAGCTCAAGCATGCCGCACATATCCTTCGGGACGTGCCACCGTTATCCCGCGCCTTGCTCGATGTATTCCGTTTTTGCAGCCGGTATTACCACCATCCGCTTGGCGAAGTGGTACTGAATGGATTACCAGGTCGACTGCGCAGCGGCAAGCCTTATATTCGGAATACCCGGAACGCTCCGCCCCCTTTATCGTATCAGCTTACCGAGGCGGGCCGGACCGCCGATCTGTCGATCATCCCGGCCCGAAACGCGGTCAAGCGCAGACTCCTGGCCAGGCTGCGAGCCACGGACACAATCGATATGCGAGAGGTGAAGCAAATTTCCCGTCGAGCGCCCAGAGTACTGGAAGAGCTGACAGCGCTCGACTGGGTGACTGAAATCCCGAATGTCACCTTCCCTCCCCTGGTATCCAGCGCCCCCCCTCCGGCGATGCCCACCCTGACCTCTGCCCAGGAAAATGCACTGGATGCAATTACACAGGACATAGATGAATTCAATACCTGGCTGCTCCACGGGATAACGGGAAGCGGCAAGACGGAGGTTTATCTGCAATTGATTGCGTTGCAGCTGCGCCAGGGACGGCAATCCCTTATTCTGGTGCCGGAGATCAACCTGACTCCTCAACTGGAAGGCATTTTTCGCGCACGATTTCCTTCCGCGTATGTAGCAAGCCTGCACAGCGGACTCAATCCTTCCGAGCGGGTGGATGGCTGGATTCAGGCACAGCAAGGAAGCGCAAAAATCATTCTGGGTACGCGCCTTGCTGTATTTACGCCTCTTCCCGGCCTGGGACTGATCATAGTGGATGAGGAGCACGATGCCTCGTTCAAACAGCAGGAAGGCTTGCGCTACTCGGCAAGGGATGTGGCCATCTTTCGCGCCCGCCAGGCAAATGTACCAATCATTCTCGGTTCGGCCACCCCGTCTCTTGAAAGCTATTACAACGCGATCAAAGGGCGTTATCGTAAACTGGACCTTCCTTCCCGGGCGGCCGTGAACGCCACATTGCCGACGATGAGGTGTATCGATACACGCATCGAAAAAAAACGTGAAAATTTCTCTGTCCGCGTCATTGACGCGCTGGAGAGATGCCTCGATCTCCGCCAGCAAAGCCTGGTGTTCATCAATCGGCGCGGATATGCGCCTGTTCTGCTTTGCCGATCCTGCGGCTGGACCGCCGCCTGCCATCGTTGCACCAGCCGGCTGGTGGTCCATCTGCGGGGAAAAAAACTTCGCTGCCATCACTGCGGTCATCAGGAACGCTTCCCCGATCACTGTTCCGAGTGCGGAAATCAGGATATTGTCCCCTTCGGCCATGGAACCCAGCGAGTGGAGGCGGAACTTGTCCGGCATCTTCCCGGAGCGCGCATCCTGCGTATCGACCGCGACAGCACCAGCAAAAAGGACGCGTGGCAGCGAATGCTGGAGGACATCAGAGAGCAACGCGTGGATATCCTGGTGGGAACCCAGATTCTAGCAAAAGGACATGATTTCCCCAATCTGTCGCTGGTTGTCATCCTGAACTCCGATGCATCTCTGTTCAGCACTGATTTCCGCGCCTCCGAGCGGCTGTTCGCACAGCTGACGCAGGTAGCCGGACGGGCCGGCCGTGCGGACATTCCGGGAGAAGTTCTCATTCAGACCGAATTTCCCGATCACCCGCTGTACTACGCATTGAGGCGACACGACTACGCTTCGCTTGCGCAGACACTCTTGGAAGAGAGGCGAGCTGCGCGGTTTCCTCCATTCGTTTATCAGGCTCTTCTGCGGGCGGAGGCACCGAAGATCGATACAGCGCTGAATTTTCTTGAGCGCGCGGCGGAAGCCGCGCCGCTGAAGCAGGTGGAAATATTTGACCCGGTTCCGGCGCAAATGGCGCGGCTGAAAGGGATGGAACGTGCGCACCTGCTGGTGCAATCGCGTTCCCGCACGAAGCTGCAGGCATTCCTGTCAGTCTGGCGTGTGGAACTCGACAAGCTGCCGAGCCACAGCGTGCGCTGGGTTCTGGATGTGGATCCAGTGGAATTCTGAACACTACTGCGCCACTCACGCCAACTGCCAGAGCATCCTCCCTGTCCCTGTCAGTTCCCGCTCTCCGGACCACTCGCCCGGCAGATGTTTTGATTTATACTCGTTACTCCCTTAAGGAAGCGCTGAACAAATCCTCGCTGAGCGCGTTGCTGTTAAAATCGGGATGATCATAAGGTGCGCGACGCAGGTCGTAGCGGGGACTACGATGACAAGGAGAGCAACGCCATGGCGCCCCGGAGCGTCGCCCGAGGGGCCCCGCGAAGCGGGGATCGGGCAGCGGAGAGGATGCCAGGCCGCGCCAAAATATACATATGGCGCCAACAGCCCGCTACGGGGTCGCATCTTCCTCTGGAAGATACTGCTTCGCCCTGCGCGGTCTGCCCGATTTTACCGCAACCCGGATGGGACGGGGCTTTGCGCCAGCGGAGATTTGTTCAGCGCTTCCTTAAAGCAGCATAGACAGAGCGGCACGATTCTTTCTGTGCGCTTCCCTTTGGAAATTCATCATGACAGCCATAAAAAAGAGCAGCGTGTTGTCGGAAGCCGGTGCAGTCGCCTGGTCGGGACGTTTCGATGAACCCGTTTCGGAACTGGTCCAGCGATATACGGCGTCGGTTGGCTTTGATCGCAGGCTGGCGAGCCATGATATCCAGGGCTCGCTGGCCCACGCGCGCATGCTGGCCGGCGCGGGCATTATCAGCGCCGAAGATCTTGATGCGATCGAGCAGGGCCTGCGGCAGATCGAGGATGAGATTCGCAACGGCGAGTTCGTCTGGCGGCTGGAAATGGAGGACGTGCACCTCAATATCGAGAAGCGTCTCACGGCTCTGGCGGGCGACGCCGGCAAGCGGCTGCATACCGCGCGTTCGCGCAATGATCAAGTCGCAACCGACATACGCCTCTATTTGCGCGCATCGATCGACAATATCGTCGGACTCATCCATGGGATGCAGCGCGCTTTGCTGGAGCTTGCCGAGAAACATATCGATACCGTAATGCCGGGTTTCACCCATTTACAAGTGGCGCAACCGGTCGTCTTCGGCCATCATCTCATGGCGTACTTTGAAATGCTGAAACGCGATGTTGAGCGCCTGAACGATTGCCGCAAGCGGATGAACCAGTTGCCATTGGGAGCGGCCGCCCTGGCGGGAACAAGCTACCCCATCGACCGCGCGCGCGTGGCGCGGGAACTGGGATTTGATGGGATTTGTGAAAATTCGCTGGACGCCGTATCCGACCGGGACTTCGCCATCGAGTTCTGCGCTGCCGCGGCATTGATCATGACCCACCTTTCCCGGTTGTCCGAAGAACTCATATTGTGGATGAGCCCGCCATTCGGTTTCATTGATCTCGCTGACCGTTTTTGTACCGGCTCATCCATCATGCCGCAAAAGAAAAACCCGGATGTGCCGGAGCTGGTTCGCGGCAAGACGGGACGCGTCAATGGTCATCTCGTCGCGCTCCTGACGCTGATGAAAGCTCAGCCACTCGCCTATAACAAGGATAACCAGGAAGACAAGGAGCCGCTGTTCGATACGGTCGACACGCTGACGGATACGCTGCGCATCTACACGGAAATGCTGGGAGGCATACGCGTGAATCGCGAAACAATGCGCGTTGCAACCATGCGCGGCTTTGCCACGGCCACCGACCTGGCCGATTATCTGGCGAAGAAGGGGCTGCCTTTTCGCGAGGCGCATGAAGCGGTGGCGCAAGCTGTACGCTTTGCAGCCGCTAAAGGATGCGACCTGGCCGAACTTGCGCTATCGGAACTGCGGCAATTCTCCCCGCTGATCGAAAACGATATTTTCACCGTGCTGACGCTAGAAGGTTCTCTGAGCAGCCGCAACCATGCAGGCGGGACGGCTCCATCACGGGTGAGCGCGGCTATCCGGGAAGCAAGGAAATGGCTGGAGCATCCCTGAGCGAGGATTCGGCAGAGCCTTGGGCTGAGATCGCTATGCAGATTTCGAATTGCACGGGCAAAACGCTCTCCGCAAGCAAGGTTTGTTCCGTTGGCGGCGGCTGCATCAACAGAACGTTCCGTCTCGAAGGCGATGGGCGGCGATATTTCGTCAAGCTGAATACCGCGGACAGCCTTTCCATGTTTGCGGCGGAAGCGGATGGCCTGCGCGAAATCCATGCGTCCGGGACATTGCGTGTCCCCATCCCCGTCTGCCAGGGCAAAAACAGCTCCACGGCGTGGCTGGTGCTGGAGTATCTGGAACTCGGTGCTGGGTCTCGTCGCGGCGCAACCCTCCTGGGACAGGGGCTTGCGGCGATGCATCGTGTCTCTTCGGAAAAATTTGGATGGCGTTGCGATAATACGATCGGGGCGACACCGCAAATCAATGAACCCTCATCGGACTGGATCGGATTCTGGCGCAATCACCGGCTGGGCTACCAATTGCAGCTTGCCCGGTCAAACGGTTATGGAGGACGGTTTCAGGTTGAGGGTGAGCAGCTCATGGAGCGGCTGAGCGCCTTCTTTCCCGGATCGTCACCTGCTGCTTCGCTGGTGCACGGCGACTTATGGAGCGGTAATCACAGCTTCGACGTCTCTGGCCAGCCCGTCATTTTTGATCCGGCCGTATATTTCGGCGACCGTGAAACGGACCTGGCTATGACCGAACTTTTTGGCGGTTTTTCCAAAGACTTTTATGAAGCCTATCGCGAAACTTACCCCCTCGACCCCGGCTATGCAACGCGGAAATCGCTTTACAATCTCTACCACGTTCTCAACCATCTCAACCTGTTCGGAAGCGGTTATCTGCGCCAGGCGGAACAGATGATCGCACGGTTGCTTGCAGAGACACGGTGATATACGCTGGAACGATGAGGTGCTGTACGGGCTGACCTATCCATCTGCATGGGTCTGGAATACCAGGCCCGCGTGTTCGCGCATGGCATGGAAACGGATGCCTTTCCAGGTCTCTTCGGCTACGCTCAGTTCCGCACCGAATGCGGCGAGAAAAGTGGGAGCCTCGACTGCGTCATAGGCAATGCGATGGGCGTTGGTATCGATGAAACGTTTAAGCTCGCGCGCATCTTCAGCAGTAATCCAGCGCGCCAACTGGTATTTGGCCGGCGCAAGGCGGGCATCCACGCCGTATTCGTGCTTGAGCCGGTGCGCCACCACCTCGAACTGCAGGGTGCCGACCGCACCTAGCAGCAGAATGCTGCCAATGTGAGGGCGAAAAACCTGAATCGCGCCCTCTTCGCCCAGTTGGGCAAGTCCCAGCTTAAGCTGCTTGCTCCGCATCGGATCGGCAATCTCGACTGTCTGGAAAATTTCGGGCGCAAAAAATGGCAGCCCCGTAAACTGAAGCTGCTCTCCCTCGGTCAGGGTATCGCCCAGTTGCAGAGTGCCGTGGTTGGGTATACCAATGATATCTCCGGGGTAGGCAATATCCAACAGATCGCGCCGCTGGGAAAGAAAAGACACCACCCCGTTCGTCCGGACGTCCTTATCGTTGCGGACGATCTTCAGGTTCATGCCACGCTCGAATCTGCCTGAACAAACCCTCACAAATGCAATGCGGTCCCGGTGTGCCCGATTCATGTTGGCCTGGATCTTGAATACCACTCCGGAAAATTGCGGCTCCTGGGGCTGCACCTGACGTTGCAGCGCAGGGCGCGATCCCGGAGGCGGCGCGAGTTCGATCAGTGCATCCAGCACTTCGCGCACGCCGAAGTTGTTTATCGCGGATCCAAAAAATATCGGGGTCTGCCTCCCCGCCAGAAAAGCGGTTTGATCGAACTCTGGCGTGGCCGCTCGTATCAGTTCGATTTCCTGCCGCAGTTCAGCGGCCTGCGCACCGAAGCGCACTGCCAGGCTGGGATTGTCGAGATTCTGAATGACCTCATCCTCCGCGTTCAGTTTATCCGCTCCTGGATGAAAAACACGCATATGGTTGCTGCGCAAATCAAAAACTCCGCGAAAAGCTCGCCCCATCCCCATGGGCCAGGTAAAAGGCACTGCCGCCATATGCAGGGTACGCTCTATTTCATCGACAAGATCGAGCGGGTCCCGCACATCGCGATCCATCTTGTTGACGAAAGTCAGTATGGGTGTATTTCTTGCACGGCACACTTCCAGCAGACGCAAGGTCTGTGCTTCGACCCCGTTTGCGGCGTCGATCACCATCAGCGCCGCATCCACGGCGGTCAATACCCGATAGGTATCCTCGGAGAAATCCTGGTGTCCAGGCGTGTCAAGGAGATTGATGACGCAGTTGCCGTACTCCATCTGCATGACTGAGCTCGCCACCGAAATGCCGCGCTGCTTCTCGATTTCCATCCAGTCCGAGGTGGCGTGTCGACTGGCTTTTCTTGCTTTGACACTGCCCGCGATGTGAATGGCGCCCGCAAACAGCAGGAGTTTCTCCGTCAGCGTCGTTTTGCCTGCGTCGGGGTGAGAAATAATGGCAAACGTGCGGCGTCGCGCCACTTCCTGACCAACCATGATTGATTTTCCTTATGCGTGTGCTTCGGGTTCCGCTGAATTCTGATCCTGCGGATAAAGATAACAGTGTGCCGTATGCGTTGAACTGAATGTGCTTGTCGCAGGGTAGTTCTCGCGACAGACTGGCATGACATGAGGGCAGCGGGGATGAAAATGACATCCGCGCGGCGGATTTGCCGGGGAAGGCAAATCCCCATGCAACCGGATGACATGGCGCTTCGACTCAAGTTCCACTACTGGAACAGCGGATAGCAGGGCCTGCGTATAAGGATGCCGGGGATGAGTCAGAACTTCGTCGACTGTTCCGCGTTCCACGATACGCCCCAGGTACATGACCGCGACTTCATCCGCGATGTACTCAACGACAGAAATATTGTGAGTAATAAACAGATAGGCAAGCCCCAGATTGGTCTGCAATTCCTTCAAAAGGTTCAGGATCTGGGCCTGAACCGAAACGTCCAGCGCGCTGGTGGGCTCGTCGCATACGATCAGTCTGGGATTGACTGCCAGAACACGCGCGATGGCGATACGCTGCCGCTGCCCGCCGGAAAACTCGTGAGGATATCGCCACTTGGACTCGGCTGGCAACCCCACGCTTTCCAGCAGTGAGTCCACTGTATCCTGCTCTGCGGCAATGGCTTTGTCGAGTTCGCTGCCGACCTTTAGCGCGTCCATTCCTTCTTCGATGATGTCAACGACACGCATCCGCGGATTGAGCGAAGAATATGGATCCTGAAACACAAGCTGGAACTCGGCACGCAACCTGCGCAATTGCTTGGGCGCCAGCGTCGTCAACTCCGTTCCTTTGTATCGGACGCTTCCGGCTGTAACAGGGATAAGCTGCAGCATGCCCTTTCCCACTGTGGTCTTGCCGCAGCCCGACTCCCCCACGAGCGCCAGCGTGCTGCCCTGACGAATTCGCAGCGACACCCCATCCACGGCTTTGACATACGCGGCAACCCGTTTCATCAGCCCCTTGTGAATGGGAAAGTAGACCTTGAGATCGGTAATGGATAACAGACAGGAATCTGAAGCCGGCGCTTCGGGATGGACAGCGGCATCGATACCGATCTCATTCAGTTCGGCTTTTTCGATCTGCTGAAGCGCGTCTTCCGTCCGCTGGCGTTCGCTTCCCTGTGTCAGGATTTGAGAGCCCAAATTCTGGTTGAACAGGTGACATCTGACCTGATGCTCCGCCGTAAGCGCGTTCCACCCCGGCGCTGCTTCGTGGCACAACGCCCAGGCATGATCGCAGCGGTCGGCAAAACGGCAGCCAATGAACTCGCGCGACAAAGGAGGCACGTGACCACTGATCGCAGCCAGGCGCAAACCTTTGCGGCGCCGCTCCCTGCCCGGGAGCGAAGCGAGCAGCTTGCGTGAATAAGGATGGGCAGGGCCGCGAAAAAATTCTGAACGAGTCGCCATTTCCACAATTTCTCCGGCGTACATGATGCCTATCCGATGCGCCGTTTCCGACGCCACCCCGAGATCGTGGGTTATCAGCAGAATGGACATGCCGCTGCGATGCTGCAGATCGCGCATGAGCTCGAGTACCTGCGCTTGAATGGTGACGTCCAGCGCGGTCGTGGGCTCGTCGGCGATGAGCAGTTCCGGCTCGCCCGCCAAGGCCATTGCGATCATCATGCGCTGCTTCATCCCTCCCGAAAACTGGAAGGGGTACTCATCCATGCGCCTGGCCGCGTCCGGTATGCCGACCTGATCCAGTATTTTCAGAATACGTTTCCGCGCGGCATCGCCACGTAATCCGAAATGGCGCTGTAGAACTTCTCCTATCTGCTGCGCGACCGTCATGACCGGATTCAGGCTAAGCATTGGCTCCTGAAAGATCATGCTGATGCGTTTGCCGCGAACAGTACGCATTGCCGCCTCCGGAAGCAACAGCAGGTCCTCTTCGCCAAGCTTGACAGTTCCTCCTATGACCTGCCCCGCTTCCGGCAGCAATCGCATGATGGAAAGGGCAGTCATCGATTTGCCGCAACCGGATTCGCCAAGCAGGGCAAACGTCTCCCCTCTCATGATCCGCAGGGTGAGTCCGTCCACGGCCCACACGGGCTTTGATCCGGCATGGAGTATGGTCTCGAGGCTGTCGATGGACAGAACCGCTTTCACGATGCGGAGGAATCTTTGATTGCGGCAGATATGGGTTCGCGCTCAGGCACTTCCCTGCGCTTTCTGGTCCGTGCTGTGACGGTGAGGGCTGATAAGGTTTTCATCCTCGGATCGAACGCGCTCTGCACCGCATCGGCAAACAGGTTGGCGCTCAGAACCAGTCCAAGCATGAAACTGAAAGCAGCAAACAGGCTCCACCATACCATCGGCTCGCGTGCCATCTCCATGCGCGCGGCGTTGATCATCGTGCCAAAGCTTACTGTCGAAGGATCGACCCCGACCCCTACGTAGGACAGCACTGCCTCCGCCAGAACCAGGCCGCTGAAATCCATCACCGTCGTAATGAGCACGATATGCATGACGTTCGGAAGAATGTGCCGGCTGACGATACGCCAGTGGGAAACTCCGAAGGCATGGGCAGCCTGAATGTACTCCATCTCCCGCAGCTTCAGCGTTTCCCCGCGCAGCAGGCGACATAATCCGGTCCAGCTGGTCACTCCCAGGATGATGCAGAGAAAGAGCAGGCGCAAGTCGCCGCGTGCCGCGATGGTATCGAACAGCTCGGGATGGGTTTCCATATAGACCTGCATCATCAGCACAGCTGCTGCAATCAGCAGGACACTCGGAATCGAACTCAGCGTGGTATACAGGTACTGAATCACGTCATCCACCCAGCCCCGGAAATAGCCCGCGGTAACACCCAGCAACAATGCGAAGGGAAGCATCATCAGGGTGGTAAGCGTCCCGATGAGAAGACCGGTACGGACACTCTTTAGCGATTGGTAGAATACATCCTGGCCTACTTTGTCGGTGCCCAGGATGTGGTAATGACTGCCCAATGCCACTGCCGCGCCGCAGAAGAGGAGTATCAGCGCGAAAGTGAGGTGGATGGCGTACCAGGGGACGGGCGTTGTTCCTCGCCATACAGCAGAAAGCGCCGAACGCAGCGGCAATCGGTCACGGCGCGCCTGCCGGAGCGTCCAGGCGAGCATAAGCAGGGCCCATAGTAGCAAGCCTGCCGCGCCTCCCGCAATGAACCTCCTTGCCACGTCTCCCGCCACCTGGGTTTCGGGATCCTCAAGGTGCGCGCCGCCGAATCTCAGACGGGGAAACTCGCGTGCCTGCCCTCCTTGCGGCAACTCAACCGTTTCCTTGGCGTAAAGATAGGCAGCAAAAGGCGCGGAATATGTCTTTTCGACCTGCGTCCGCAAGGGGCCCGCTACCAGGTCCAGCAGGCTCAGCACCTCCACGCTGTAGATATTTTCGGTCTGGCGGCTGCTTTCGTTGCTGAGCTCGATTGCCGGGCGAAAATGCACCGTATCGAGCAGGCCGACCGCAATAAAGAATACCAGCACGGTGAGCGCTGCCATTCCGCTGGCACTGTGGCCGACCCGCCGCCAGGGTACGAGCAGATGCTCATGGCGGCGCACATACCAGGCGAAAACCACAACAAAGACTACCAGAAGATAGACGAGGCCGTCCGTCCAGAGGATTACCGGTTTGAAAGACATGTCTGATCCTGGCCCAGGAGTGCTGTCATTCAAGCCTTATCCGGGGATCAACCAACGTATAGGAAATATCGGTCATGATCAGCCCGACGATATAAAGCAGAGATCCGAGAAACACCATGGCCCGTACCACCGAGAAATCCTGGGAATTGATCGCATCGATGGTA
>CAYXQR010000072.1:0-12547 GCA_964466955.1 uncultured Nitrosospira sp. | reverse complement strand
GGTAGAACAGGGGGAATGCGTGACGACTTTTGCGCGAAGCCCGTCCGCCTCCCCGGCGATCAGGCGGACGCGGACGCCGTCTTCGCGCCATTCGGGCAGATCGGCCCCTTCATGGTGATGGAAAGCCGGCTCCGTTTCCTCATCCTCCGCGGGCAGCGCGACCCACGCCTGGATGCCATGCATGCTCGTTCCATGGCTGCGGGCATATTCGAGCCGCTCGCTGTGGGTGATGCCGCGGCCCGCCCCCATCCAGTTGACCTCGCCGGGACGTATTTCCTGATGACAGCCCAGGCTGTCGCGGTGCGAATAGCGCCGCTGTAGAGGTAGGTGACGGTGGACAGGCCGACATGGGGATGCGGTATTACGTCCAGCTCGCGCGGGATGCCAGGGGGGCAGGTCGAGCGGGCCGAGAGGGTCGAAGAAGATGAACGGACCCACCATGCGCCGCCGGGCGAACGGCAGGACACGTCCGACCACGAAGCCGCCGCCGAGATCACGTGCGTGTTGGTCGATTACGAGGTCTATCATGGTGCTCCTCCTTTTTCTTTTCTTCATTTTGGGCAGACTGGCTAATTTTGATTGAATTGGGGGCAATTCGGATACTCCCGAGATTTGTTTTTTTCTTTTTCCGCATCTATAAAATATAGATGCGTTGGAATCGCGGCATTGAACTTTCAGCAGACAAGCCAGAGATAATCTGGGCTGATGCTGGCCGGGAGTTAAAGGATGAATGCGCTTTTTCTCGTGGAATGCATTTCTTTCAGTGGCCGGCGGCTCAATCCCACTCTATGAGCCTGGAGGCATGATGGTCACTCAGTTCAACGACGTGCTTATGCAAAAAAGAGTTCTGACCGCTGGCGCAGACGATGCCGGCAGCGCGGCGCACGGTTACGTTCGGCGTGCAGGCGAAGACCGGAGGCGGGTATGTTTCCGACTATGCGCTCCTCCCGGTCGTCCTGCCCGTCTATCAGCCATGACGGCTGCCCGCTGCCGGCTGCCGGGCCGGTCCCGGGATTTGGAATCGAACGGCATGACCGGGGCCTTCATCGGCCCTTCAGGCGGGGCTGTTCAGCGGAATGACTTCAGGAGGAATTGACTTGAGGAGGGATAGACATGAGCAAGATCGTCAGCATTGCCTTATCGATTTTTCTGCTTTCCTGCTGCGTCCGCGGCGCTGCGGGACGAAAGCGCCCTATGGTCCGCCCGCAGCGGGTCGTGCGGGTGCATACGGAGGAGGGCCGCGTCCTTTACCGTCCCTACCATCAACTGAGCAGCGAGGACCGGCGGAAAATCGATCTCGGCGTGGAGACCGCCTACCGGAACCTGCTGAAGGCCATAGCGGAAAATCCGGCGGACGACTTGAGCGCGATTCCCGACATTGAGGAATTGTCATGCGGGATCGACATTCATCACGGGGCCGGCGGAACAATATCCTTTGGATGCGAGCACGGATTCTACTGGTGCAACGTGACGATTACAGGCGACGAGGGCATTTCCGGCGAGTGCGGCTACGATCCGCCCACTCCGGCAACCCCGGGCTGAGCCGGCGCGATACATTCCATTCTCCACGAGGCCGCCGCGCCGGTCCTGCGCCCGCTCCGATACCCGCTTCATTGCCCGTTACGATATTTCTGGAGCAGACAGGAAGGGTAGGTGCGCCCGCTCCGCCCCCCATCCCGTGCGGGATCAGATTTCGATCACGGCCTTGAGGGGCAGGTGGTCGGAGGCGATGCGCGCCAGTGCGCTGGTGTGCGTCTCCAGCCGGGCGAGGCGGCGGCGCGGGTGCACCCACAGGCGGTCGAGCGACATGAAGGGACGACGGGAGGGAAAAGTCGGACGGTGCGGCGAGGGCTTGAAGTGCGCGTGCAGCCAGCGCAGGGGCCGGCCCCACAGGAACCATTAGTTCACGTCGCCCATCAGCACGTACGTGTCCATGATCCTGATGTCGAACAGCTTGAGCAGGCGTTGCACCTGCTGCCTGCGTTCCCAGGGCTTGAGCCCGAGGTGGGTGGCCACCACCTGCAGGCGCCCGCCGTTGCCTTCCAGGGTCACGTCGATGGCGCCGCGCGCCTCCTGGCCGGGCAGGGTGAGATCGACGCGGTTGACATCGAGGACGGGCAGCCGGGTCAGGATGGCGTTGCCATACTGCCGCGTTTGGCGCAGCAGGGTGGGGCCGGGGATTGCCGTAAGTCCTGTTTCGGATGCAAGGTAATCGAGCAGGTCGCGGCCTTCCACATCGTGGTGCTCCACTTCCTGGAGCGCGATCACGTGCGCATCGAGTTCCCGCAGGACGCCGACGGTGCGGTCGGGGGCAAAGCGCCGGTCCGTGCCGATGCAGGCGTGAATGTTGTAGGTTGCCAGGGTGAGCTGCATTGCCTGATTCTACGCGCGCTTTGCGTGCGGCTCAATCGCTCCGTCGGCCAGCGCTCAGTCGGACTGAGTCCGCAGGGCGGCATCCCGTTTCTTTTCTCCCCATTGCCAGAATGCCCAGCCACCGGCTACGAGGCTGGCCAGGACCGCCGCCAGGATGGCAAAGGCGGGCAAGTCGGGCTTGCGGATGGTGGCGGCGAGCTGATCCGTGAATAGGGAAATGATGATGAGCCCCGGCAGCAGGCCGATGGCGCTCCCCAGCATGAAGTCGCGGAAGCGGATGCGGGAGGTGCCCGCCACCAGGTTGATGACGCTGAATGGCGCCAGCGGAACGATGCGCACGACGATGATGGTGAGGAGGCCGCGGCGGGCGAGGCGCTTGTCCAGTTCCCGCAGCTTCCTGCCGGCCACGCGCCGCACCGCCCTGCGCCCCAGCAGGCGGCCGAGGGCGTAGCTGCAGGCGGCGCTCAGCAGCGCGCCGGCCAGCGCGTAGAGAAACCCCTGCCAGGGGCCGAACACCAGGGCGCACACGATGATCAGCACCGAGAGCGGGAACGAGATCAGCCCGGCCGCCACGAAAACGCCCAGCGCCAGCAAGGGTGCCGCCGGATGGCGCCCGAACTCGTCGGCGGCGCCCACCAGCATGGGCACGTCCACCAGCTCGCGCAGGGGCGACCAGTGCCAGGCGGCGGCCAGCGCGGCAACCGCTGCGAGGATCGAGCCAATCATGTAGAGATGGCGGCGCGTGGGTTCCTGTTCCGCTTCCGGGACGAATTCCTTCACCAGCTCGCCTGTTTCGAAAGGCCGCGCCGGATCGACGATTTCCTCATCCGGCACCAGGGCATCCACGTCCGCCGTCACCCGCAGGGTCAGGGGGCGCACGCTGCGGCCCGGCCCGCGCAGCGATTCGATGGCGCGGATCAGCGAGCCCTCCTGCGCCAGCGCCTGTTCGATCCGCGCCGGTTCCATGCCCAGGTGCTCGCCCAGCAGGCGGTTGCGGAAAGCGGCGATGGCGCGGCGCACGTCCTCGCGCCCGTTCGCTTCGATCGCGATGTCGCACTCGGTGTCGAGACCCATGGAACGGTTGTTGAGATTGGCGGAGCCCACGCGCACGAGTTCATCATCGATGATGGTCACCTTGGAGTGGACATTGACGCATTCTTCACCCAGTCCGGGCACGCACGGTGCATACAGGCGCAGGCGGCCTTCGCGGTCCGCGTTCATCAGCTGCTTGAACATGCGTTCGCGCAGGACATCCATGGTTTTCTGCGAAAGCCAGCCGGTGGTGTGTTCGGGGAGCAGCACGACCACTTCCGGCCCTTTTTCCTGTTGCAGCCGGTCGAGCAGCGCCTCGCCCACTTTGCGCGCGGAAAAATACTGCGCCTCGATATAGATCGATTCGCGTGCGGAGGCGATGGAATCGAGCAGCAGCTGCTCGACCTCGCGCACCTCGGGCTGTTTGCCGTATTCCGGCTCCGTACGGGCGATGCCCAGTTCCACGTTCTCGATATCGGGCCGGATATGGGCGGGCCAGGGGTCGGTAGGATCCTCAATATCCCGGGTCCGGGGGGGCTCCAGCCTGCGGCCGGTGGCGCGGAACCAGCGCTCGCGCGCGAGGTCGCCCAGCGCGGCCGCGGCCGGTCCGGATACCATGATTTGCACATCATGGTAGGGCTGCGGTATGGGTTCGCCATCCAGTTCGCGCCGGATGGGGTCGTCCGTCCGGTGCTCGGTCGTATCCCACCGGCCCAGCGTCAGGTCCAGCCCGCCCGCGAACGCGACGCGGTCGTCGACCACGACGATCTTCTGGTGATGGCAGGCGCCGCCGGGGTGCATGTCATCCAGCGCGAAATGCAGCCGGCGGTGGCCGCTCCACTCGCGCTTGTACAGGGGCAGCCATTCGCGGTCGGGCGCGAACAGCATGATGAAGTCCCAGTCGAGCACGTGGATGTTGAGCTGCTTACGGCGCCGCACCATGGCATTGAGAAAGTCGCCCAGCGTGTCGGGCAGATCGTCGGCCGGGTCGCGTTGCCGGCCGCGCACGAGCTTCACGCGGCTGTCGATGTCCCAGGCCATGATCAGCACGGAACGCCGGGCCTGTTTCACCGCTTCGCGGAAGGCATGGAAATAGTCGGCGCCATCCACCAGAAACGCGACGCGATCGGCGCGCTCCAGGCGCCAGCAGTTGGCGCCGGGCTTCAGGACGGGAGCACGGTTCATCGGCTCGTTGCCGGCCCGAGGTTGCTGCCCTCGCGGCGGATGACGATCGTTGCCGGCGTCGATACCTCCACGACGGCATCGGCGGCGGCAGCCGCATCGACCAGTTCCTGAAAGCCTTCGAGCCCCTTCACCTTCGCGATGGCCGCCAGCAGCTCGGGCCCGCCCGATGAGTTCATGTCCTCCAGCTGGGCGGGAGGCGCGTCCGGGTGCAGCGCGGTGAACACCGCATGGTTGTAGCTGTCGGGCAGGACGATCTCGATCTGCTGAGCGTGTTCCAGCAACTGGGGAATCGACTCGATGGTTTCCGGGCCACGCCACGGCAGAGTGATTGAAGGGGTTTTATCCATGGATATCTTCCTTGTTTCTTGGCGCTGATGCCTTCCGGTTGGACGAAGTTGGATGAATGTGGAACGGGGGCGCTTTTCACTCTGCCTGAACGGTTCCGTTTTTTCCGTTCGTTGTCGTACATAAAGAAAACCGGAAAGATTCGAAACCGATGGATCGGGTTTGCTCCATGCCGTGGAAGAGCATAGCAGCAGGGCGGGCTCTGCCAGCCATGGTGCCGTCAGGCGGAGCCTGGCCTGTAGAATGACTCGATGGCAAAAACCGAGGTCGTGCGCGCCCGGATTGACGCGCAAGTGAAAGAGGAAGCCAGTCGCGTTCTGGAGCAGATGGGCATTACCCCTTCTGATGGAATACGCATGTTTTTGACCAGCGCAGCGAGGAAGAAAGAACTTCCATTTCATCCGTTCGGTTTTTTTGAACCGAATGCCGAGACCGTTGCGGCGATGGAGGAGCTTGAGCGGGGGGAAAGTATAGCCACGTTTGAAGCGGTGGAAGATATGATGAAACATCTGGATGCGCCGGATTAGGTTATCGCACACCTTCAGACGAGACTTCAAACGCTTGAAGGCTGATTCATCGCATCGTGATATCGACTCCCTGCTGAAGACGTCCATGATCGTCAGCATAATGGAAGGGAATCAGCTCAATAATAAATAATATCCACCGAGACCACCCATGAGGACCAGCACCGCTGGCCAAACCATCAAACCGTCTTCGGTGAAGAAGAACGCATGTATTACCCCAATCAGGAGTATCAGCAACACCATCGAGCTTGCAAAAGCCATGCCCTCATTATCCATCCCCAGCCGAAGAAGCCGAGCCATGCCCTCGTCAGTCATCGTTTTGAGGTCCATCAGAAGCGTTCATACCTTTTCCCAGGATGTTTTTGCCCATTGTGCTTTTCAGTCTGGCTCATGCATTCATGCACTTCATATGAAGGATTTCAGGGTCTGTTAACAATTATGTGATCGGCCACCTCGCCACTGGTGAGCAGCCAGCGCACCCATTTGCTCCGGATTTACCCAGGATGGAGAGGAAAACCCGAGTGACGCATTTTTGTCCGCCATGATAAATTTATAGACCACTCCGGTCCGGATACCAAGGTATGCCGTCCGCAAAAGCGGGAGGGCACAGCAGGATACAGAGCGGCCTCTGTCCGTCGTTTCAGGCTCTACCTGTTTCGTGAGCAGACCCCAAAATGGAAAGCAGCATCAGGCACGGTGCAGCAGCATCGTGATTAAAAGGGAAGTATCCTCCAGCGCCCTGACAGCATGCGGTTGAGCGTCGTCGAGGTATACCAGAGTGCCGGGTCTCAGCGTTTGCGTACGCCCGTGCGCATCAAGCTCAACGGCACCCTGGAGGCACTGGATCGTGATGGATCCGGCGGCCTTGTGTTCCTGGAGGAATTTGCCGGCGGGCAATACCAGTCGAAAAACCTCAATGTGATCGGCTCGCACGAGTGTTGCAGAGACCGGGTCTTTGGCCTGTTCGTGGAGCGGTAAGATGTCGATCAATTCGCCCGATGCAGCATGAGAGATGGCCATATTTTTTCTCCTATCCAAAGTGGCAACACCAAAGCGCAGCCCGTTGACGCTCTTCACCTGAGATTACAGGAAAAAGACTGAGACTTTGCGATCGTCTGACCAAGCCGAAAATACGAGAGAGCTGCTGAGGTTACCCGTAGCATCGACGATGAGGACGATCGGCTTGGTCTGAATCTGTCATGGGCACGTCTTCATCGGTAGCCGATACCCATCACGTAATCCAGTAGCAGGGACGTTTCGTATTCTTCGTCCGCCAACAGTTCCCGCAACGCATCGCGCGCATTGATGACTCCGATCGGTTTGAATTCGGCATCAATGACGGGGATGTGTACGAAACCGCACTTGTGCATCAGTGTCAGGACATCGGGCAGGTAATCGGTCGAACTGCAAGAGACGACATCCCGGGTCATCACGTCAGCGGCAGCCCTTGTGCAGGCGCTTCCCCCGCAATGCCCGATCTGCCGGACGATGTCCGTTTTCGTAATGACGCCCACCATCGCCCCATCCGGACCGCAAACGACGACGAGGCTGATCTGTGTGTTCGACAGCAGTTTCGCTGCATCCATGAGCGTAGCATCGGCACCGATCATCACCAGCCGAGAACGTGCCACGGTGTCGATGCTGCTGACCTGTTTCGTATTCACTGGCGGTGCCTCGCTCTGCTGGCCAGCACGGTCAGCCGCCCATTGAAAAGATATGCATCAGTACGTTCCATTGCTCCCTAAACCCCTATATCCGTAGCGGCGCAGACCGGGTTCTTTCTGCTGATCACAATGGCCTCATCGCTGGGAACACGCCGGATGCCAAGCTTGTCCAGAGTCTTTGCGATCGTCTGTTCGTGCACGTCGATGCCGATGCGTCGTTTGAACTCCTGACCAATCTCATCCAGTGTTCCAGTCCGATCCGATTGAACGATGGCGACCAAACGCACCGAATCCTCCGACTGGATCTTCGGAGGACGTCCTGTTCTGGCCATGCAACTTGCTCCTTCAATCATAAAGATGCAAGTTTACTTTATTTTGTAAACATCCTCTGATGGCCTACAGCTTCGCCAGGCGGCTCCAAGGGAGTGCGGTTTGATTAAATGAATTAAATGCAGTATCGCAGTATGGATTTTGCTTCTGCGTTTGTACCTGTAAAACTGTTCTTGAATCTCAGCTCGCCTGCCATAGTGCTCTTATCAGGGCAAGTGTTGCTCTGAAGGGAAGCAAGCGAATACTATCATGGGGCAGACTGGCCGGCTGTCTGTTCCATCTCGTCGATGGCGCGGTCGAGGATCGAGGTATCCGTCCCTTCTTCCAGGCGGACGCTGTTGAGCGGTTCGAAATAGACGTTCGCGATATCTTCGCTGGTGATGACGAGGAAAGGCTGCGGGCCGCGGACGCTCCCGCCCATGTCGAGCGGGATGCGCCCGGGGGAGTGCGCGGCCCCGGCCGGGCTGATTTCCATCACGGAGGTGCTGGCGTCGTGCAGGACCACGTAGCTGATCGTGCCATCGGCCTTGGCGAAGAAATCCTGCAATATGCCGTCGTAGATGATCACCGTGTTCAGGTTCTGCGTGCGTGACAGCACGTGCGCCCGCACCAGATCGACGCCTTTCTGCTTCCGGCTTCTCTCCAGCATGAACAGGTAGCGGTGGCGGGTGAAGCCGATCAGGTAGCCATGCTCGATCAGCTTTCCCGCGAGAAAGCCCAGCAGCACGGTAACCAGGCCGGTCGCCACGAAGTAGAGGAATATCCAGGGCGCGTTGTGGTCCAGCATGGCGCGAAAGGTCTTGGGTGCGGTGCCGGGGAGGGTGAAGGCGTCGATGCGCAGCAGGGCGGAGAGTTCGTCGAAATCCATGCAGGGGACAGGCAATATGGAATTGCCGGCGCAAAGCCCCGCGTTGATGAAAAGGTAGGCGCCGGCATGCACGAAAAAGCTGATGACCACCACGCCGGCAAGCTGCGCCAGCGGGCTGGCGGGGGAGACTTCACGCGTGACCTGGTTGGGCGCGTACAGGCCCCAGAAGAAGGCGAATCCGGGCAGCAGCAGAACAACGATTACGACCGTCGCCCAGGCGATGGACATGAATCAGGCGGGGCGGAGCTGGATGGGGCTGGGTGGAATCAGGGCGCTGCGGCGGCAGCGTGCGGAAGGGAGGAACGGGGCTGCCGGCCTTGGCCACCTTGGCTGTCGCGGCCATCTCCGCCCTTGCGCAGCGCTTCGATTTCCGTGATGGCCGTTTTCAGATCGACGGAAGACCGGTGCGGGTTGGAAAGAACCCGGATGACGATGTCCGAATTCCCGCCGGCAAGGCGCACCAGCTTGTCATATACCAGCCTGTCTTTTTCCTTCAGCACTCGCATATCCGCATCCTGGTTTCCTTTCCGATTCCTGTTCCTGTCCTGTTTTTCAGGCGACGACTCCGAAATGATGTTTGAATTATTAGCATAATAACATTCCGGCGTCAAGGTGGTCAGTCGTCGCGTTTTCCTGCGGCAAGGAATCGGGTCCGCCTGCACCAAGAGGTCAAGGGCGGGCAGAAGGGTATTGGGCGGTCGTAGGTCGGGCTCTGCCCGACGAGGGGACGCGCCATGCAGCGCGTGTTTGACCAGACGGCATCTCGCGCTGGCCGGGTCTTTCAGATGAAGAACCTCTTTCTTCACAGCAGAGATAAACCCGCGCCAGCGAAGGCAGTCAGCAGGACCACTTTCCAGGGCTGGATTTTCCAGGCGACCAGCAGAACGAACGCGGCGACGGCGACCGCGAAGTCCGGCGGGGAAAATACGGCGCCGGTCCAGACAGGGTGATAGAGGGCCGCCGCCAGGATGCCGATGACCGCTGCATTGACGCCTGCCATCGTCGCCCGCGCTCCATTCAATTTGCGAAGATGGTCCCAGAATGGCAGGACGCCAATGACCAGCAGCATGCCGGGCAGGAATATTCCGGTCAGGGCGATGGCTGCCCCCGCGAATCCGTTGGGCTCGGGCGCGACGATCGCCCCAAGATAGGCGGCAAAGGCGAACAAAGGCCCGGGCACGGCCTGTGCCATGCCATACCCCGCCAGAAAACCGTCCGCATCGACCCAGCCGGTTTCGACCACGCTTGCTTCCAGCAGCGGCAGAACCACATGCCCGCCACCGAATACCAGCGCCCCCGCGCGGTAGAATGCTTCGAACAGGGCGACCGCCTGAGAGGAAGAGCCGGCGGCGATGAGCGGCAGAAGGAAGAGCAGGATGAAAAAGCCCAGCAGGGCAAGCAGGGCGAGCGGCCTGGAAACCGGTATGCGCAGGCGTCCCGCATCCGCTGCCGGCAGGTTTCCGCATAGCCACCGCCCGGCAATGGCGCCGGCGAGGATCGCGCCCACCTGCCCGGGGGCGCCGGGCAGGGAGACTGCTATCATGACCGCGGCCGCGGCGATGGCGGCGCGCTCCCGGTCAGGGCAGAGATTGCGCGCCATGCCCCAGACGGCTTGCGCGACCACGGCCACCGCCACCAGCTTCAGGCCGTGGATCACGCCCTGGCCGAGCGGTCCCGTGAAGGCGGACGCGCTCCAGGAAAAAACGAAGGCGAAAGCCAGCAGGAACAGCGCGGAAGGCAGCGTGAAGGCCGCCCAGGCGATCAGGGCGCCGGTGAGGCCGCCTCTCGACAGCCCCAGCGCAAAACCTGCCTGGCTGCTGGCAGGGCCCGGCAGAAACTGGCATAGCGCGACGAGGTCGGCATAGGCGGGATCGCTCATCCATTTCCGGCGGGTGATCAGTTCATCCCGGAAGTATCCCAGATGGGCGATCGGCCCTCCAAAGGAAGTCAGTCCCAGCTTCAGAAAGGCGCGGAAGATTTCACCATGATTCCTGTTTGTCCCGCCCGGACGGACGTGCCCGCCAGAGCCACCAGAGGTTTCCTGCATGCCGGCAATCCTTTAATCCTTTACCCTAATGCGTCCCTGAGTGGGAGAGTGGGAGCTTATGTCCTGGAATGGAGATTTGTATCATGGAATGATGCAATGGCGGAAACGCCGCAGCCAAAATCGGGAAATCAGGAAGTCAGGAAGTCAGGAAGGATAGCGGTTATCATGGCCAATCAGCCATTGCCGTTGAGAGCACCTGACATGAAATTATTTTCCCCATTTTCCTTTTTCTCCCTTTTTCTTCTGTTTTCCGCCCCGTTTTCTTCTCCCGGTTCCTATGCAGCAGGTATCTCTTCTCACACAGGCGCCATGGGAATTTCATCCAGTCCGAACGTGACCGGGATTTCATCCAGTCCCAATGCTGCTGGCATCTCGTCCAGTCCCAATGCCGCAGGGATTTCGTCCAACCCCAATGTCCCCGGGATTTCGTCCGATCCGAACGTGACGGGGATTTCGTCCCGTCCCAATGCAGCGGGCATCTCGTCCAAACCCGAAGCGACAGGAATTTCATCCCATCCTGATGCAGCGGGTATCTCCTCCAGCCCCGACGTGACAGGGATCGCATCCAACCCCAACGCGACGGGGATTTTGTCAAACCCCGGCGTGACAGGCATCTCATCCAACCCCAATGCCATCGGCATTTCGTCGCACGTTGGCGGAACGGGAATGATGAATGAGAAAGTTCAATGGCCGGATTTGCCGGCAGCGGTGCAGCAGGTGATCACTCAAAACGCGGACGGCGGAAATATCGAAGCGATCGAGAAAGAAGCCGAAACGGCCGGCGCCGACACGATATCGGTTTATGAAGCCGGCGTGAGAAAAGCCGACGGGTCGAAGATACGGATCAAGGTGGGGGAGGACGGCCAGCTCATCGGAATCGATAGGCCCTAGCCCCGCCCGCCAGGCCACCTGGCGCTCTCATTTTACTGTCATTCACACGATTGGGAGATTTCCATCAGGTGATATGTGCGGTAGCGAACATATTCGCGGCACGGGGATTGTCAGAATGATGCCAGCTCTCAAGATGAGCTACTTTTTGACAGACACGTACAGGAAAAGACAATGGCAATCGGCACGGTAAAATGGTTCAACGATGCAAAAGGTTTTGGCTTTATCACCCCTGATGATGGGGGCGAGGATTTGTTCGCGCATTTTTCGGCAATCAGCGCGTCCGGATTCAAAAGTCTTAAGGAAGGGCAAAAAGTCATGTTCGAGGTCACCCAGGGCCCCAAAGGCAAACAGGCCTCGAATATCCAGTCTGCGTAAGATTGCATGCCGGAGCGGGCAACCGCGTCCGGCGTGCGATCCACTGCATCCCAGCAGCGGAACATGCGGCGGAATTCGGGCGATGGCAGAGGCATAGCCTGGCTCGTGGGATAGCTTTGCCAGGGAATCTGCTCCTCTTTCCAGAGGCTTGCGTCTGCTGCAACGCGGAACAGGCGAGAGCAATCAGCTCTTTTGCGTTTTTTTGTGCGTTCTGACCGTTTGTGGCCAGAAGGCCAACCAATGGCTGGCGCAGAAACGGAAATTGCCAGGCTTTTCAACCTGATCCGGCTGCCAGCGTCTTCAGTCAGAAGTGCGAAACGGTTCTGGTTCTGCTCCCTCCGCGCGATCTTCCCCTCGGGTGCCGGGAAGGCTTCCGGCCGCATGAGTCCACTTCGGATCACGTTTATTCAAACCGGCCAGCCGGGCTTTGGCTCCGTCCATGTCCGTCGTGCGCCGCACGTCTGAAAATTTTCCCGAATCATCCACATCAGATGCGCTTGCAGCGGCTGGGCGTGAAGGGAAAGAGGCTGCAAAGTAGCCTGCTCGACCTGTTCAAGGAACTGGGATCGGTGCTTGGCCCGTGACCAGAGTGTGCTCTCTGATTGGCATATGCAGCTATTTGCTCACTCAGCGTTGGCTGTTGCCATGTCCAGCATCATGCAAAAATCAGCGGTATTTAGGGCCTGTTAAGACTTGTTTCACATGCCGCGATGGTGACGGATTTCAGCCGGAACGAGGCACGAGCCGCGCAGCAGAGCAGGCTCTGTAAGCCGCGAGTAACGATGGGCTGGGTAAAATCCGTCCCATCCCTCCGGGTTGCGCACGAAAAAACGCGGGTGCGGCGTTGCAAAGCTTGGCCATAGACCTGCTATGCCCTGTGCTTTGCGCCTTGCCCTCACACTTTTCGCACAGC
>CAYXQR010000071.1:0-4673 GCA_964466955.1 uncultured Nitrosospira sp. | reverse complement strand
CCCAGGAGGGTAAGCGGCACCACAATCATGCTTACGACGGGGATGGCGACAGCGTTGGCCAGGGGAGATACCAGTGAGATCTGCTGAAACATCGCCAGTAAAATAGGAATGAGACCCAACGTGATCGCCCATTGCACCCGGGCCCATCCGACGAGCCAGTGCGCCTGGCCGATGCGCCCGGCGGATACCGCCATGATCAGAGCGATGGCACCGAATGATAACCAGAAGCCGGGAGCGAGCACTGCCCATGGATCAAGAATCAGGACGGCCAGCAGTGCCCATGCGAGCACGGCCGTCGCGGAAGCAAATCGTCCGCGCCACAGTGCGACGGCAATTGCCATCAGCATATAGACCGTACGCTGCGCCGGGATCGCGAAGCCTGCCAGAAGCGCGTACCCCAACGCCCCCATGAGTCCTGCCGCAACCGCGGCCTTGCGCGCGGGGAGCCGCAGTGTCAGGCGATAGCTCCTGCGCCATAATCCGTACGTCAGCGCGAATACCAGTCCGGCCACCATGGTGACATGCAGCCCCGAAATGCTCATGAGGTGGTTTATTCCAGTGCGGGTAAAAATCTGCCACTGATCATGCGGAATGGCGCGCTGATCCCCCACGGCGAGCGCAATCAGAACACCGGTATAGGCAGACTCCGGCAACGAGCGCATGAACTGTTCCCGGATCACCTGGCGCATACGCTCGATGCGATAGCCGGCTTGGTGGACACTTTCTTCCAGAAGCCGGTTCTCTTCAGTTTCACGCACGTAACCCGTTGCCCGGATGTTCCGCTCAAGGGCCCACTGCTCGAAATCGAATCCATGAGGATTGAGACTGCCGTGCGGACGCTTGAGCCGTACGAGGAGGCGCCAGCGCGCGCCGGCGCTCAACTGTGGCAGCGGGGCCTCGTGCGTTTCCGCATTCTTTCCCCGCGCCTTGTACCAGGCAAGAGAAATGCGTGCCGGAACATTGGCGTTCTCCGTCAACACGCGTTCCACGTCGAAAACGAACCGCACATTGCTTTCGCCCCTTTGCGGCAGTTCCGCCACTACACCAACCAGTTGAATGTCGCGTCCTTCCCATTCAGGTGGAAGCGTATCGGCCATTCGCCACTGCGCGAAGGCCGCTGCCCAGAAGAAGCCAGCGCCAAGGAAAGCGCCCGCAAGCAAAATTCTTCCAATAAGCCCAAAAATGTTCTCACGCGAGGACAGAAAGAGTGCGACTGCCATACCGGGCAATAATGCCCATGCCCATCCGACGTCGGGCAATATTGCCTGCTGCTGGAGCAGGACAACCCCAATAGCGAACGCCGCTATATGGATCTGCATGTGCCTGCCTTTAAACAGGCGACGGCGAGCGACTCGATCGAAAACGGAAGCCTGGCGGTACTCCTGATCCCGAGGCTGCATCGCTTTCACCTATGCCGGAAACGCATGCGTTACGAGTCGCATATACTTATACCTGCTACCACTTATTCCGTACACTGACCCTGTGTCCATACGCAATTTCTTCAGAAAATACCTGCCTTCGCATGAAACCGTCCGACAGAACCGCTTTGTCGCACTGTTTGGCGACCGGCTGCAGCATCATAACCTGTGGCATTTGCACCGACGATCGGTAGCGGGCGGAGTAGCCGCCGGCCTCTTCGCTGGCCTGATCCCGGGCAGCAATCCGGTCCAGTTCTTTTTTGCCGCCCTGTTCGCCATCATTCTCAAGGTAAATCTTCCGGTAGCCGTCATTACGACGCTTTATTCCAATCCCTTTACCATCGTGCCGATCTATATGGCAGCCTACGCGATCGGATCGGTCGTGACGGGTGAGGGAATTGCCAGCCTTCCGACAACCGAGTTGCACCTGATGGATAAAAGTTTGAGCGAATGGGTACCAGCACTGGCGGAATGGATGGCATCGCTCGGCAAGCCATTACTCGTGGGCCTCGCCCTGCTGGCGCTGCTGCTTTCTGCCGTGGGTTATTTCGTTGTGCGCGCAGCCTGGCGTCTCTATGCGATTTATGAATGGCGCAAGCGGCGTAAGCGGGCAAGGAAACGCGCTGGACAAACCTGATCGGGCGGAAAAATAGAGAAAAACTGGTCAAACTGCCCCGGTCGGGCAGGAAGAAGCTGTTATGTAAAAACTAAAAACGTCGTTTCAGAACCGCTCACATGACTTACTGTACCAGTACCCCGTCTTCCAGGTGATATATCCGTCCGGCTCTTCTTGCCAGATCCGGATCATGCGTGACCACGATGAGACCGGCGCCTGCATTCTGATTGAGTTCCAGCATCAGATTGAACACCTCATCCGCTGTATGGCGATCCAGATTACCGGTCGGCTCGTCGGCCAGTATGCAGGCCGGCCGCGTGACCAGCGCACGCGCGACCGCCGCCCGCTGACGCTCTCCGCCGGAGAGCTCTCCCGGGGTATGTGCAAACCGATGGCCGAGACCCACCTGTCTGAGTACTTGTTCCGCGCTGCCATAGGCTACTTCCCTGCTCACGCGGCGAATCAGCAGCGGCATTGCGACATTTTCCAGTGCGGTAAATTCCGGCAGCAAATGATGGAACTGATAGATGAATCCGAGCGATGCATTACGAAGATGGCATTTTTCTTCCTCCCCGATGATGCTGGTATCCTGGCCCATGATCCTGATTTCACCGCTGGTAGGCATATCCAGCCCACCCAGCAGGTGCAGTAATGTGCTTTTTCCGGAACCCGAGGCGCCCACGATGGAGAGTGCGTCTCCCGACCCCACGCTCAGATCGATCCCCATCAGTACCGGAACTTCCAGTTGTCCCTGATAATAGCTCTTGCGCAGGCTGCGGCAGGAGATGATGGCGTTACTCATACCGCAGCGCCTCCGCTGGATTGACCCTTGACGCGCGATAGCTGGGGTACAGCGTCGCCAGCAGAGTCAGCACAAACGACACGATCGCTACTGTAACCACATCAGCAAGTTGTGGGTCGGATGGAATTTCGCTGATGTAGTAAACCTCGCGGGAAAGGAACTGCACACTGAACAGGCGCTCGATCATCGCGATCACGGCCTCCACGTTATATGCCAGCAGCACCCCGCCGATCACGCCAAGCGTAGTCCCGACCACGCCGATCCACGTCCCCTGCACGATGAAAATTTTCATGATGCTGCGAGGACTGGCTCCCAGCGTGCGCAGGATCGCGATGTCGGATTGCTTGTCCGTCACGACCATCACCAAGGTGGAAACGATATTGAACGCGGCGACTGCGATGATGAGGGCGAGAATGAGCGAAAGCATTCGCTTCTCGATCTGAATCGCCCGAAAATAATTGGCGTGCTGCCGTGTCCAGTCGCCGATATGAACATCTTGCGGAATCAGGGATGCCAGTTCCCGCGCGACCTGCGGCGCCAGGAAGAGGTCGCGCAGCTTGAGCCTGACGCCCGATACCTCGTCGGGCTCCACGCGATACAGCTTCTGGGCATCCGCCATATGGATGAGCGCGAGGCTCGAGTCGTATTCGAAATGTCCCGCTTCGAATATGCCGATAACGGTAAACTGCTTCAGGCGCGGCAATATCCCCGCCGGAGTGACTTGCCCCTGCGGCGAGATGAGAATCACCTTGTCTCCCGGAAAAACCCCGAGGGAACGCGCCAGCTCGCGACCGAGAACCATGCCGAAGCCACCGGAGACCAGATCCTCGAGCCGGCCTTCAACCATCATGCGCCCCAGATCGGCCACGTTCTCCTCCATAGCCGGCAGCACACCTCTTACGGCAACGCCGCTTACCATCTGACCGAATGAAACCATGCCTTGCGCGCTGACGAACGGAGCAGCGGCTTCCACTTCCCGATGCTGCAATGATTCATCCGCCACCTGCCTCCAATGAGTCAGCCTGCCATCCAGGCTGCTCACCTGAATATGGGAAGCCACCCCGAGAATACGGGAGCGAACCTCCTTCTCGAATCCGTTCATGACGGACATCACCGTGATCAGCGCCGTCATGCCAAGCGTAATGCCCAGCAGCGAAATGAGAGAAATGAAAGAAATGAAGTGATTGCGGCGCTTTGCGCGTGTATAGCGCAAACCGATGAAGAGTTCATACGAAGACACGGATCAGCTACTCGGATAGGAGACGTAACTTCGCAGTTTGCCACATTCCGTCCAGGCGTGATAGGACAACCTTGAGGCTGAAGCCTGATGACAAAGAGGATGGAAGGATGCGGCCAAAGCTTGCCGCAACGGAAACGGGTTCGGGTAATATTCCCGAACGAACGAAAGAAGTTCTTCAACAGCCTGCTATCGTTGGGACAATTGCAAAATCACAGGTCAAGACCGTGGCGTAAGTCTGCCACCACAATCGCCGAATAAGGAAGCTGAACGTGAACTTCTGCCGGATCCAAGCGGACAATTTATTTGCTATTTGTTGCTAGGTGTTTAGCCCCACAGTGTGATGGTGATGGCAATATCACCCTGTACAATAATCTGTTTGTGAACCACTTGGCGATGCCATCCGGATTCGAGCGCGCAACGGTACGTCGCGTATGATCAGCGTATTCTACAATACCGTAATAGCGAGGGATTCCGGGAGAGTAATTGCACCGTAAGGCCGTGATCAGGCATATCGTCAGATCTTCGCGGATAATATCGTATTCGCGCGGGCACCACTGCGCGGAGGTTCACCCGAAAGCAATGTGACTGGACGCTTTT
>CAYXQR010000070.1:0-7476 GCA_964466955.1 uncultured Nitrosospira sp. | reverse complement strand
AGTTGTTATTCGTTGCTGTTGTTCTATTATGTGCCATTGCCGCATGATCACGATGATCACGGCAGTGAGTTTGTGATGCATGTGTCAGGAATGTGGCTGGCGTTTGTGCTAAGCACCGTTCTGATTGCATGGTTCGTCGTCAAGATGGGCATCTCGATCCGGGAGCGCGACAAGGATCTGGCCTTGGCACGCGAACAGGCATTGCGCAACGAACAAATTATCGCGCTGGGGACGCTGGCTGCAGGAGCAGCGCATGAACTCGGGACGCCGCTGGCGACGATGGCGATTCTGACTGGTGAGTTGCAGGAAGATTACAAGGAAAATACGGAGTTTCAGGACAACATCAGGATACTGCGCGATCAGATCGCTCATTGCAAGCGCACTCTGACGCAGATGCTGGCGGATGCAGGGCAGGCACGCGCGGAGGACGGCAGTGGTCAGGCAGTTGATAATTTTCTGCATCAGGTACTGGACAAATGGCAGCTGATGCGTCCCGCAGTCCGGTTCACTTATCATGGCAGCGGACTGCAGCCCGCGCCCCAGATCCTGAACACGCAATTGCTGAGCCAGTCTATTCTGAATCTTCTGAATAATGCGGCGGATGCTTCACGCAAACATGTCGAGATAGAAGTGAGTTGGGATGATCGGGAGTTGCACATGCAAATCCTCGACTATGGAGAGGGATTGAAGGGCGATGCCATTCAACGCGCCGGCCAGCCCTTCTTCACTACCAAGCCGCGAGGCGAGGGTTTTGGCATCGGTCTGTTTCTGGCCAATGCGAACATAGAACGGTTTGGCGGGAAAGTGCGCCTCACCAATCGCGAGGGCGGCGCCTGTACGCAGGTGATTCTCCCTTTGATACGGCAATCGATACGATGACAACCTCGACTGAAATGGACCTGGATGACCGTCCCGCCTTGCTGATCGTGGACGATGATTTGACTTTTTGCACGGTGCTGGGGAAGGCTATGAGCAGACGTGGCTTCAGTGTCACCTGCGCCCACTCCGTGGAGCAGGCGCTGGAGTGCGCCGAGGTCTGCACCCCGGAATACGCAATTATCGACCTGAGACTGCCCGGAACGTCGGGGCTGATTCTCGTGGAGAAACTGAAAGCCCTGGATCCGGGTACCCGCATTGTCATGCTGACCGGTTACGCGAGCATCGCCACGGCAGTGGAAGCCATCAAGCTCGGTGCGACCCATTATCTGGCAAAGCCAGTGGATGCCGACGAGATCATCGTCGCCTTTGAACGCACTTCAGGTGATGCGGATGTGCAGATCAGCTCTCATCCCTTATCCGTTGACCGCCTGGAATGGGAATATATCCAGCGAGTACTCAATGAGAACAAGGGAAATATTTCCGTGACTGCCAGGACACTCAACATGCACCGTCGCACGCTGCAGCGCAAGTTGACGAAGTATCCGGTCAAGTCGTGAAAAATGAAGGATCGCGCTAACATAGCGCTAGGTCGGCGATATTCGCGCGACGATACGAATATCCGGCCCTACTTTGCGCAGATCACAGACTTCGAGCGGGCGCTTATGTTCGAGATCCTGGAGTTGGGGCAGATTGAACATGCCTCGCGCCGCCTCCCCTATCAGGCAGGGGGCCAGATAAAGGATCAGTTCATCCACCAGCCCCGCATTCAACAGGGCACCGTTGAGTCGGCTTCCGGCCTCAACGAGTACCTCATTCATTCCCAGATCAGCCAATATGTGCATCATCCGTTGGAGATCGACTTCGCCATTCGTATCCGGCGATACTACAACGCGGGCGCCGACGTCACGCAAAGCGAGAATATTCCCCTCGGCCGCATTTGCCGTAAATATCAGTTCTCCGCTCCTTTGCAGAAATGCCGCATCGAGGGGGATCCGCAGCTGACTGTCTACGACCACGCGTAGCGGCTGCCGGGTGGTCTGCACGTGACGTACCGTCAACCGGGGATTGTCCGCCAGCACGGTTCCGATTCCGGTCAGCACCGCGCAGGAACGCGCGCGTAGCCGATGACTGTCGCGCCTTGCAGCATCGCTTGTGATCCATTGACTGACACCGTTAGCCAGTGCTGTCTTGCCATCCAGGCTGGCAGCCATTTTCGCGCGTACCCAGGGACGCTTTCTCGCCATACGTGCGATGAAGCCGATATTCAGGGCGCTCGCCTCTGCTTCCCTCAAGCCGACCTGTACTGTAACGCCGACCTCTTTCAAAAGCTTGATGCCCTGACCGGAGACCAGCGGATTGGGATCTTGCATTGCAACGACCAGCCGTTCGATTCCTGCCCGGACTAGCGCTTCGGCGCAGGGCGGCGTGCGGCCATGATGGCTGCATGGCTCGAGCGTCAGGTAGGCGGTAGCGTCTCGTGCCGCTGCGCCAGCAGCGTGGAGCGCATGGATTTCGGCATGAGGCTCTCCTGCGCGCTCATGCCAGCCGGTCCCGACTACCCGGCCGCCGCGAACCAGCACACAGCCTACTCGTGGATTGGGACTGGTAGTAAACAGTCCTTTTTCGGCAAGCCGCAGTGCCAGGGCCATATGGCTATAATCGGCCGGGGAGAACATGGATATGGCGGAACCCTACTCTCTTGCAAGCGAGCGTCGCGCTTCGCAGGCGGATACAGTTGAAAATAATGAAGACGCGGACCAAGGCTCAGGGTTTTTTTTCGTGCTTCTGACTGGGCGGTCTCTGCAGTTCCTTGATCGCAGTATGGAAATCAGCTGCATCCTGAAAGCTGCGATAGACTGAGGCAAAACGGATATAAGCGACCTTGTCCAGTCTGTGCAACTCTTCCATGACCATTTCGCCGATCTTGCCTGAGGAAACTTCACGCTCCCCTAGATTGAGCAGTTTTTGCACGATGTGATCGATGGCCGCATCGACCCTTTCGGTAGGTACCGGACGCTTATGCAGGGCTCGCATGAAACTCGTAAGCAGTTTTTTCCGGTCGAACTCGGCTCGATTACCATCCTGCTTTACCACTTGCGGCATCCGTAACTCGACTGTTTCGTAAGTGGTAAAACGTTTATCGCAAGCAGGACATCGCCTGCGGCGACGTATTCTGTCTCCCTCATCACTCACTCTGGAATCGATCACGTTGGTGTCATCCGCGTTGCAGAAGGGACACTTCACGATTCAGTCTCTATGGGGCGATGAATCGCCCGCAATGCTGTCCTGCGGCCTAAGCTTCCTGCGATGAGAAATGGAAGCCCCGAAGAGCACGGGGCATAATTGGCGCTGTGCCGTATCAGCGCTGATAGACCGGAAACTTCGCGCATAGTGCCTTGGCCTGATGCGCAACGGCTGTAAGTACGGCAATGTCGGTGGGTGCATCTAGAACGTCAGCAATCAGGTTTGCAAGGTATTCTGCTTCAATTTCTCCAAAACCACGCGTGGTCATGGCCGGGGTACCGAGCCGAATGCCGCTGGTTACAAACGGTTTCTGGGGA
The DNA here is from genome assembly GCA_964466955.1 of uncultured Nitrosospira sp. GTDB lineage: Bacteria > Pseudomonadota > Gammaproteobacteria > Burkholderiales > Nitrosomonadaceae > Nitrosospira. The sequence goes on along the minus strand of CAYXQR010000070.1, from coordinate 4,036 downwards.
TCGTTGGGGATGGCATTTTTATTGACTGTGATATGCGCCAATTCCAGGGATTCCGCTGCCTGCTTTCCAGTGATGTTCTTGGGACGTAAATCTACCAGAAACATATGGCAATCCGTTCGTCCGGAAACAATGCGCAGGCCGCGTTCCTGTAGGACTTTTGCCATTACTCGCGCATTATCGATCACCTGTTCCTGATAATCCTTGAACCTATCGGTGGCGGCCTCTTTGAATGCTATCGCCTTGGCGGCGATCACATGCATAAGTGGACCGCCCTGAGTCTGGGGAAAAACTGCCGAATTGAGCGCTTTCTCATGCTCAGGCCGAGCCATGATGATGCCGCCGCGCGGGCCCCGCAGTGTCTTGTGCGTTGTGCTTGTGACAAAATCCGCAATCCCCACCGGGTTAGGGTAATAACCCGCGGCAATCAGGCCGGCATAATGCGCCATGTCCACGAACAAGTAAGCGCCCACTTCGTCCGCTATCTTGCGAAAACGCTTCCAGTCGATCACCAACGAATAGGCAGACGCGCCGGCCACGATCATTTTTGGTCTGTGTTCATGTGACAAGCGGGCAACCTGGTCGTAATCCAGCTCCTCCGTTTCGGGATCCAGCCCGTACGACACGGCGTTAAAAATCTTCCCGCTGAGGTTTACGGATGCCCCATGCGTCAGATGCCCTCCATGGGCGAGAGACATGCCGAGCAACGTATCTCCCGGTTTCAAGGCCGTCAGATACACGGCGGCGTTTGCCTGCGAACCGGAATGCGGCTGAACATTGACGTATTCTGCGTCAAACAGCGTTTTCACGCGGTCGATCGCCAGCTGCTCCACCACGTCTACATATTCGCATCCACCGTAATAGCGTTTGCCAGGATAACCCTCGGCGTACTTGTTGGTCAGGACAGATCCTTGCGCCTGCATCACTGCCGGGCTGGCGTAATTTTCCGAGGCAATGAGTTCGATATATTCTTCCTGGCGCTGCATTTCGCCCCGGATCGCCTGCCAGACATCGGGGTCAGCATTTTCCAGTGACAGAATCGGTGACAGCATGTTGTTCGGTCCTTGGTGTTTTTATGTCAAATGAAACAATGAGCAATCATCGATCAAGGTGTATAAGCCCGATTCTTGTCAAGCTTTAGAGGCAAGCTCTATCGGGATTGAAGGCATTGGCTAAAACGGGACAAGCCTTCAACCGGGCAACCTGTTACACATCGAGATTCCTTACCCCCAGAGCATTATTCTCGATGAATGCCCGGCGCGGCTCGACTACGTCACCCATTAATGTAGTAAAAATTTCGTCTGCGGCAATGCTATCCTCGATTTGGGCGCGCAGCAGCAACCGGCTCTTTGGATCCATGGTGGTTTCCCATAATTGGGATGGATTCATTTCCCCGAGACCCTTGTATCGCTGCGTGCTGATACTTTTCTTCACTTCTTCCAGCAGCCAGTCGAGAGCCTGCTTGAAGCTGCTCACTGCCAGCTTCCTTTCACCTCGCTGGACATAGGCATCCGGTCCGATCAAACCATCAAGCACTTGGGCGGTCTGCCTGATCTGCGCGTAATCCCCGCTCTGAAGAAAATCCTGATCGATATAACTGAATCGCGCATTGCCATGATGGACACGTGAAATTCTCAAGCGGTACGCTTCGCTGACATTATCATATTCGGGCAGGACCGTAATATTTTCTGCGTCCATGATCCCGGTTAGCCGGACAGCGCTTTCCGCGGCCAGATTCTCGTTGCTGAGATCGATGTCGGGATGCCGCAGCAACGCGTGCGCAACCTCACTGTCAATGAGGCTGCTTATGCGCTCGATCACTGCGTCGGCCAGCAGATATTCAGTGGCAATGTGTTCCAGCGCCTTTCCGGTGAGCGGTGCTCTGTCCGTGTGAGTGTGCAGTTCTGCGCCGGTCAACGCAAGGCCCAGCAGATATTGCTTGAGTTCATAGTCATCTTTCACATAGCGCTCCTGCTTGCCGTGCTTGATCTTATACAGCGGCGGCTGGGCGATGAAAATATGACCACGCTCAATGAGCTCGGGCATTTGTCGATAAAAGAACGTGAGCAGCAAAGTGCGGATATGTGAACCGTCGACATCCGCGTCCGTCATGATGATGATGCGATGGTAACGCAGCTTGTCCGGATTGTATTCGTCTTTGCCGATGCCAGTACCTAACGCAGTGATAAGGGCAACAATTTCCTGGGATGAAATCAATTTGTCGAAGCGGGCTTTTTCAACGTTAAGTATTTTTCCCTTCAACGGCATGATTGCCTGAAACTTGCGGTCGCGACCCTGTTTGGCGGATCCGCCTGCCGAATCCCCTTCTACAAGGTAGAGTTCGGACAGAGCGGGATTTTTTTCCTGGCAATCGGCCAGCTTGCCTGGCAAGCCCATGCTGTCCAGGACACCCTTGCGCCGGGTCAGTTCACGCGCCTTTCGGGCCGCTTCGCGGGCTCTTGCCGCATCAATGATCTTGCTGCAGATGGTTTTCGCATCAAGCGGATGCTCAAGGAGAAATTCCGCCAACTTGAGCGATACGATTTCCTCTACTGCCGGACGCACCTCCGACGAAACCAGTTTTTCCTTGGTCTGGGAAGAAAACTTGGGCTCGAATAATTTGACTGACAGGACGCAGGATAATCCTTCGCGCATGTCGTCGCCCGAGGTGTCGACCTTGGCCTTTTTTGCCAACTCGTTCTTTTCGATATAGCTGTTCAGGGTGCGTGTCATCGCCGCACGCAATCCGGTTAGATGTGTTCCTCCATCCTTTTGCGGAATATTATTGGTGAAGCACAGTACCTGCTCACCGTAACTGTCGTTCCATTGCATGGAAACTTCAACCATGATGCCGTCTTTTTCTCCCGCCGCGTAAAAAATGGTGGGGTGAAGGACGGTCTTGGTACGATTGATATACTCGACAAAGCTCTTTACGCCTCCGGCAAAGGCAAAATGCTCTTCCTTGGCGTGGCGCTGATCGATCAAATTGATCTTTACGCCATTATTGAGAAAGGAAAGTTCACGCAAACGTTTTGCGAATATGTCGTAGTGATACTCGATATCGCCGAAAATCTCCTTACTTGCCAGAAAATGCACTTCGGTGCCGCTGCGTTCTGTTTTGCCTGTGACTGCCAGTGGCGCCACGGGTACGCCCATACGAAACTCGATCTGATGAATTTGCCCATCCCGCCGGATGGAAAGACGCAACCATTCGGACAAGGCGTTGACTACGGATACGCCCACACCATGCAGTCCCCCCGAAACCTTGTAGGAATTGTCGTCAAACTTGCCGCCAGCGTGGAGTTCGGTCATGACGATTTCAGCAGCGGAACGCTTCAGCTCGTCGTCATGCTTGACGCCGGTCGGGATTCCCCGCCCATTGTCCTGGACACTTACGGAATTATCGGGGTGGATAATAACGGATATTTCATCGCAATGGCCAGCCAACGCCTCGTCGATAGCGTTGTCTACAACCTCGAACACCATATGATGCAATCCGGTGCCATCGCTGGTATCGCCAATATACATGCCTGGACGTTTGCGTACCGCATCCAGGCCTTTTAATATTTTAATGCTGTCCGAACCATAGTCTGCCGGAATTTTTCCCTTTTGCTGGGCGGAGCGATTCTTTTCGTTCATTTATCTCTAGCTTCAATAATCCTTGTCAGAGCATGCACCGCATGTTCCCATGCTACTCGGATGCTGGCTCCTGATCGTGGCTCAGGATAATCAGCTTGCATCATCCTGCATTCCTCTATGCGCTATATGCGCATCGGCATGACTACATATTTGAAATCGTCGTTACCGGGGATGACAATCAGTGCACTGCTGTTGGCGTCCCCTAAAAAGCATCGTACTGTTTCACAGGTGAGGTTGTTTAGCACATCCAGCAGATAGCTGATATTGAAACCGATGTCCAGGGCATCGCCATCATACTCCAGTTCCAGTTCTTCCTGGGCTTCTTCCTGTTCGCTGTTATTGCATACAATCCTCAGGTTACCGGCGGTTAGAATCAGGCGTACGCCGCGAAATTTTTCAT
>CAYXQR010000069.1:0-8975 GCA_964466955.1 uncultured Nitrosospira sp. | reverse complement strand
GACATTGGGTGAAACAAGCGGAGGAAAACACGCCATTTCGGCAGCTGCCTGAACCACGTTCTTGCTTGCTGGAGCGCGGCGTCGAACCATAGGTTCGTGGGAAGGAGGAATGCCGCGTTGCCGCCCGCCGTCGACAGCGGGCCTTTGTTGTTCACCTGCAAGGTGTTAGGCGGTATGATATCGGCCATTGCTGCTTCATTTCCGCCATTCCCTTGTTTTTCCGATTCTTTCCTCTGCACGATGAACGATGAACCCTTGCGGCAACGCAGCCTGAAGTCGGTCTGGCATCCCTGCACCCAGATGAAGCAGCATGAAGTCATGCCGCTCGTCACGATCGGGCGGGGGGAAGGCGTCTGGCTTTATGACCACGACGGCAAACGCTATCTCGACGCCATCGGCTCGTGGTGGGTCAACCTGTTCGGTCACGCCAACCCGCGCATCAATGCCGCCCTCCGCGACCAGCTTGACCGGCTGGAGCATGTCATGCTGGCTGGATTCACGCATGAACCCGTGGTGGCGCTGTCGGAGCGGCTGGGGAAACTGGTGCCAGGCGGGCTCGGCCATTGCTTCTATGGCAGCGATGGCGCATCCGCTGTGGAAATTGCGCTGAAAATGAGCTTTCAGTACTGGCACAACCGCGGTCGTCCGGAAAAGAACCGCTTTATCAGCCTGCGGAACGACTATCACGGCGAAACCCTGGGGGCTCTTTCAGTGACCGATGTGGCGCTGTTCAAGGACATCTACGCGCCGCTTCTGCGTCCCTGTACCCATGTTCCGACCCCGGACTGGCGATATGCCGCTCCCGGGGAATCTCCCGGCGACCATGCGAAGCGTGCCGCCGCCGCGCTGGAAGCCCATCTGGAAAGGCATCATGCTGAAACCGCCGCGCTCATTCTCGAGCCGCTGGTGCAGGGCGCAGCCGGCATGGGCATGTATCATCCCGATTATCTGCGGCATGCGCGCAGGCTGTGCGATCAATACGAAATACATCTGATCGCCGACGAAATAGCGGTCGGCTTCGGCAGGACCGGCACGCTGTTCGCCTGCGAGCAGGGGGAGATCGTCCCGGATTTCCTGTGCGTGGGAAAAGGCCTGACTTCAGGCTATCTGCCGCTCTCCGTGGTCATGACATCCGGCACCGTTTACGGGGCGTTCTACGACGACAGGGTGAGCAAAGGATTTCTGCACTCCCATACCCACTCGGGGAATGCCCTTGCCTGCCGGGCCGCGCTGGCGACCCTGGACATATTCGAGCAGGACAACGTTCTGGAGGCCAACCGGGCAAAGGCAGCTTATCTCAATCAGGCAGCGCGTCCGCTCGCATCCCATCCCGCAGTCAGGAACTTTCGTAACTGCGGCATGATCTGGGCATTTGAAGTGGACACATCCGATCCTGCCTTTTCCGGAAAATTCGCCCGCGCCGCCCTCGAACAGGGGCTGTCGCTGCGCCCGCTGGGCAATACCGTGTATTTCATGCCCCCGTACATCATTGACGAGCAGCAAATGGACTTGCTGGTCTCGGGGACAACGCGCGCCTTGGATTCATGGCAGCAGCCGGACTAAACAGTACATGCGACTCACCTTTCCAGCTGAGCCGGGGGAAGTCACCGGCTCATGCTATCGGGTGGAAGCGCCGCAGGTGCGCTTTCTGATGGATTGCCGCCTGTTCCAGGGGGAAGAGAAGCGGAACGCAAGAACCGTGAAGCCTTTGCTTTCAATCCCTAACGCTTGACTTCGTGCTGCTCACCCACGCCCGAGGCCTGCGGATGCGGTGCGCCAGAACTGAAATAACTGAAATGGAATGTGAGCATACTTCCACAATTTACTTCAATGGGGATTACGTAGACTTGTTTAATCGGATTAAAGGCTTTAAAGGGATCAAGGGGATCAGGAGGATCAGGGGAATTTCCCTCCCTGAATATGCCTGCAAGGCGCCGAAGCTGCGAGGCCGGGCGGGTGCCGCCCTCGCCTGCGTCATGATGCTGCTGGCCTTGCCGGCGCTGGGGCAGGGCATGCCGCCCTCTGTGGAGCAGGCGCTGAAGAAGGCCGGCATCCCCTTGTCCGCTGCCGGAATCTACGTTCAGGAGATCGGCGCGGCCCGGCCCCTGGTCGCCATCAATGCGGGCGCCGCGATGAACCCGGCTTCCGTGATGAAACTGATAACCACATTTGCCGGACTGGAACTGCTGGGGCCGGCCTATACGTGGAAAACGGAACTGTATGCGGATGGCCTCATGCGGGATGAAACGCTTCAAGGCAACCTGGTCATCAAGGGTTATGGCGATCCCAGGCTGAATCTGGAAAATTTCTGGCTGCTCACCCGCAGGTTGCGCCAGACCGGCCTGCGCGAAATCACCGGCGACCTGGTGCTGGATGGCAGCCATTTCGACCTGCCCGGCAGCGACCCGGCTGCCTTCGACGGCAAGCCTCACCGTGCCTACAACGTACTGCCGGAAGCGCTGCTGGTGAACTACCGCACCCTGGCGCTGCGTCTTTTGCCGCGACCTGAAAACAAGACCGTCCGCATCGTGGTCGATCCGCTTTCGTCGACGCTCGATCTCACCAACAGCCTGAAGCTCACCAATGGCAGCTGCAATGGCTGGCGCGACGCCCTGGGCACCGATATCCGGACCGACAGCAACGGTCGTCCCATGGTGATGCTCACCGGGAATTATTCCGTCGCTTGTGGCGAAAAAACACTGTTTCTGAGCATGCACGATACCGCAACCTATACATTTGCGCTCTTCAAGCAATTATGGGAAGAACAGGGCGGAGTCCTTCGCGGAAAGGTGCGCATCGGCACCGTGCCGGAAACGGCGATGCCTCTTGAAACCCATCAGTCACCTCCGCTGGCCGAGATCGTCCGGGACATCAACAAGTTCAGCAACAATACCGCCGCCCGGCAGCTTTATCTCGCGCTGGGATTAAGTACCCGTACCGGCCCGGACAACGCTTCTCCCAGGATGATCGCCAGCGCCACGAGCGGAGCGGGCGGCATTGGCGGCGCAGCATCTCTGACGGAAAACCCGCCGCGGGCGACGCTTGCCAGATCGGAACTGGCTTTGAGGTGGTGGCTCGCCTCCCGCCAGTTGAGTTTTCCTGAACTGATCATGGAGAACGGATCCGGCCTTTCGCGCACGGAACGCATCAGTCCGCGCCACATGGGCGCGCTCCTGCTGGCAGCGTTTCAGAGCCCGGTCATGCCCGAGTTCATCTCCTCCCTGCCCATCGCCGCGGTGGACGGAACGATGAAGCAGCGGCTGAACGGCAGCGCCACGGCAGGACAGGCTCATATCAAGACAGGACTGCTGGAGGGAGTCAGGACGATGGCGGGATACGTCCATACGCGATCCGGCAGGCGCCTGGTCGTGGTATTTTTCGTCAATCACCCCAGGTCGGGAAATGCCCAGCCGGCCATGGATGCATTGCTGGATTGGGTGTACGAAAAATCGTGATGAAATGGAATGGCGCGAATCCGTGCCGCGCATGTTGCGAAGGCAGGGCGGCAAAAATACGCCACCCGCCGGCGAGCTTAGCCCGCACGGGCCCCGGATGACTCTCCGTCATATGCGGCTATCCAGCCCCGCTTCCGCAATTTCGGCCGCGCGCAACAGGGCCTTCGCCTTGTTCTGGGTTTCGATCCATTCGTTCTGCGGGACCGAGTCGGCCACGATGCCGGCGCCAGCCTGCACATGCAGGATGCGGTCCTTGATCACCCCGGTGCGAATCGCAATGGCAAGGTCCATGTCACCGTTGAATCCCAGGTAGCCGACCGCGCCTGCGTAGATTCCGCGCTTCGAGACTTCCAGCTCATCGATGATTTCCATCGCCCGCACCTTCGGCGCGCCGCTGACGGTGCCGGCGGGGAAAGTGGCCCGTAGCACATCCATCGCCTTCAGGCCCGGCTTGAGCCGGCCCGCCACATTGGAAACAATATGCATGACATGTGAGTAATGCTCGACCTGCATGTTCTCCGTCACATTGACCGTACCCGTCCGCGCCACTCTTCCCACGTCGTTGCGTCCCAGGTCCATCAGCATGACGTGTTCCGCGCGCTCCTTCGGGTCGGCCAGCAGGTCAGCCGCCAGCGCGGCATCTTCCTGCACGGTCCGGCCTCGCGGACGCGTGCCTGCAATGGGCCGCACGGTCACCGTCTCGCCTTCCAGGCGCACCAGGATCTCGGGTGAAGCACCCACGATGTGGAACTCGTCCAGATCGTAATAAAACATGTACGGAGAAGGATTGAGGCTGCGCAGCGCGCGATAGAGCGCCAGGGGCGATGCGCCATACGGCTTGCGCATGCGCTGCGACAATACCACCTGCATGATGTCGCCATCCACTATGTAGCGTTTGGCGCGTTCCACGGCCTGGATGAAGTCTGTCTGGCCAAATTCGGAAACGGGATCGCCCGCCTGAAAAGGCGCCTCGGCCGGAATCTCGACAGGCTTGCGTAAATCGGCAAGCAACTGCTGCAGACGCTTTTTTGCCGCCGGATATGCTGTCGCCATACCGGGATCGGCATAGACGATGAGATAGATCTTGCCGGCAAGATTGTCGACCACGGCAAGCTCTTCCGACAGGAGCAGCAGGATATCCGGTGTGTCGAGCCCGCCTTGCTGATGACTCGCGGGCGGCTGATTGAGCCTGCGCTCGATATAACGCACCGTGTCATAGCCAAAGTAGCCCGCCAGACCGCCGGAAAAACGCGGCAGGCCGGAAACCGGCGCAGCCTTGACACGTGACAGACAGGATTCGACGAAGGCAAGCGGATCGGCGGTTTCGACCGTTTCCGTCGTGTTCTCCGTCATGTTGACAAGACTGACCTGCCGCCCGCGCACTTCGATCCGGTTCGCGGCAGGCAGCCCGATGACCGAGTAGCGGCCAAAACGCTCCCCCCCCTGGACCGACTCGAGCAGATAGGAATAGGGGCGATTGGCGAGCTTCAGATAAATGGAGAGGGGGGTGTCGAGATCGGCGAAGGTTTCCAGAACCAGCGGGATGTGAGTGTAACCTTGCGCCGCAAGCTCGGCAAACTCGACTTCAGTCATTGTGCAGCTCCGAAAAACAGGAAAACGAAGGGAAACGGCGGCGTTCGGCAAACTTCACGACTCAGGCGCGCCAGCGAATCGATCCTCGCTGCCGGCACCGCGGAGATCGATTCGAGTTTCTTTCAGTTCCTGTTTTCCGGGCGGTCATGACGATTTCCGGATCAGTTTTGCCGCGTCCTCAAGCGAAGAAACAATTGCATCGCAATCCAGTTCACGTACGTCCTTTCCCTCGTTATATCCGTAAGGCACGACGAAAACATGGCATCCCGCGGCGCGCGCCGCCTGGGCGTCATTGAGGGAATCGCCGATCAGAAGCATCTCCTGCGCTGCGATGCCGAAGCGCTCGCAGGCATGCAGCAGTGGCATGGGATGCGGTTTCTTCTTCGGGAGGCTGTCGCCGGACAGGACCAGATCGAAATAATCGAGCAAACCGGCCGCGCGAAGCAGCGGCAATGTAAACGCCTCTGCCTTGTTGGTGATGCAGGCCAGACGCAGGCCTTTTCCGCGCAGGGCGTCCAGTCCTTCTATCACTCCCGCATAAGGTCGCGTATCGACGTACAGCGTGCTGGAGTAGTGACGCTCATACGCGGGCATGGCTTCGGCCAGCAAGGCCGCGTCCGGCTCGCCATCCAGGCTGCCGGTAAGCGACCGCTTGACCAGTTTCTCTATCCCCTTGCCAATGTAGGACTGGATGGTTTCCAGGGGAAGTTCCGTCCTGTTCAGTTCCTTCAGCATCATATTGGCTGCCGAAGCGAGATCGGGCGCTGTATCGAGGAGCGTGCCATCCAGATCGATCATCACCGCTTTCACCGGGAGCGGATAGGGCAAGGCCGCGGAGGCGTCCGGGAGCGGGGCAGCGTTTTTATTCATTTATCAGACCTTGTCAATAAACGGAAAACAACAGGCGAAACGGAACCGGATCGCATTTCAGCATCGCGGACGCGTCAGACCTTTTCCAGTTCAGCCCGCAAGGCGCCGACGACTGTATCGTAGCGATGCGGATCGCTGTCCCGGCCGGCGCCATAAATGGCTGAGCCCGCCACGAAGGTATCGGCCCCGGCGCGGGCGATCTCGGCGATATTGTCCACTTTCACGCCGCCATCGATCTCAAGCAGAACATTCCTGCCGGATTCGTCGATGCGGCTGCGCACCGCCCTGAGTTTGTTCAAGGCCTCCGGGATGAACTGCTGTCCGCCAAAACCGGGATTCACGGACATGATCAGCACGAGGTCAAGCTTGTCCAGAACATGATCGAGATAGTTCAAAGGAGTGGCGGGATTGAATACGAGCCCTGCCTTGCAGCCCTGCTCCTTGATGAGCGCGATGGTGCGGTCGATATGCCGGGAAGCTTCCGGATGAAACGAAATGATGTTTGCGCCTGCCTTGGCAAAATCGGGAATGATGCGGTCCACAGGCTCCACCATCAGATGCACGTCGATGATGGCATCCGTCACTGGCCGGATCGCCTCGCATACGAGGGGGCCGATGGTGAGATTCGGCACATAATGGTTGTCCATCACGTCGAAATGAATGAAGTCGGCACCGGACTCGATCACTGCGGTGACTTCCTCGCCCAGCTTGGCAAAGTTCGCGGAAAGAATGCTCGGAGCAATACGATAATTAGCCATGAAGGGCTTCCTTCTGATCAAAAGGATCAATTTTAACCGTAAACGGCCTCTTCGCGCCAACGGCTTGCAGGACGTCAGCCCTTTCCATTCCGGCTGCATTTTGGCGGCCCGCCCTTGCCGTGAAGCGGAAAATAGTGTGCAATGGAGCCATGGCTGAAGGAAAAAAATATGAGATTCTGGTGAAGGTTCACACAACCTATCTTCCGGAACAGTCCGATGAGGCGCTCGACCGCTACGTCTTCGCTTATACGATCATCCTGTCCAATACCGGAACGGTTCCCGCGCAACTGATCAGCCGTCACTGGGTCATCGCGGATGGAAGCGGCAGCGTTCAGGAAGTGCGAGGCCTGGGCGTCGTCGGCGAGCAGCCGCTGCTCAAGCCGGGCGACAGCTTTGAATACACCAGCGGCACTGCCATTTCCACGCCTGTCGGGTCCATGAAAGGCAGTTATCAGATGGTTGCCGAGGATGGCCTGCGCTTCGATGCGCCCATCCCGGAATTCATCCTGAGCGTTCCAAGGATCCTGCACTAGCCATACTTCTTCCGTCCGTGGCGACGGCGCCGATGCGCCCGTTTGGCCTCCGCCTCGCTCAGCGGCGCAGGCCCCTTGCCCGCATACGGGTTGCGGCCTGTCCTGAACTCTATCCGCAGCGGCGTCCCCTGAAGCTGGAATGTTTCGCGAAAGGTGTTTTCGAGGTATCGCTGGTAAGCAGGCGGCACGCGATCGAGCGCGTTTCCATGCACGATGATCAATGGCGGATTGGATCCTCCCTGATGGGCATAGCGCAGTTTGGGACGGGATACGCCGGCACGGGGAGGAGGCTGCTTCTCCACCGCCGCCAGCAGCGTGCGTGTAAGCCGGGGGGTGGGCAGATGCGCCATCGCCGCGGCATACGCCGCGTCGATGGACGGCAACAGACCTTTCATGCCACTGCCGCGCAGGGCGGACATGTAGTGAAACCGCGCGAAATCGACCAGGAAGGGCAATTTCAGCGCGATATGGCGCTTGATGCTCTCGCGCTGATAATCGTCCAGGCCATCCCACTTGTTAACCGCCACGACCAGCGCCCGTCCCGCTTCCAGGATAAACCCCGCGATATGCGCATCCTGGTCCGAAATCTCTCCGCTGGCGTCCAGTACCAGCACGACCACATTCGCATCTTCCACGGCCTGCAGCGTCTTGATCACGGAAAATTTTTCAACCGTTTCCAGCACCTTGCCTCTGCGGCGTAATCCGGCGGTGTCGATCAGTGTATACATGCGCCCGCCGCGGCTGAATTCGATGTAGATGCTGCTGCGCGTGGTGCCAGGCTGATCGAAGGCGATTACACGCTCTTCTCCCAGCAGCGCATTCACCAGGGTGGACTTGCCGACGTTCGGCCGCCCTACGATGGCTATTTTTGGGTGATCATCGTTTCTTTCCTCATCACGCCCGGAAGGAAAATCGCGAAGCGCCAGTTCCACCAGTTCATTGACGTTGTCGCCATGCACGGCGGAAATCGCGCAAGGCTCCCCCATGCCCAGTTCAAAAAATTCCGCGGTGGCGGAGGATGTCATGCCCTCGCTCTTGTTCACCACCAGTACGACCTTCCGGCCGGTTTTACGCAGCTGTTCCGCAACCGTCCTGTCAAGCGATGTGAGACCGCTCCGCCCATCGACCAGGAAAAGCACCACATCCGCTTCGTCTATCGCCTGCCGTGTCTGCCGGGCCATCTCATACAGAATCCCTTCGGTCGCCGTTGGCTCGAACCCCCCAGTATCCACTACAAGGCAAGGCTTGTCGCCCAGCCGCCCATGTCCGTAGTGACGGTCTCGCGTCAACCCCGGAATATTGGCAACAATAGCGTCGCGGCTGCGGGTCAGGCGGTTGAAAAGCGTCGATTTCCCGACATTGGGACGTCCGACCAGCACGAGAGTGGGTTTCAAGGTTCAGGCTGTTTCAAAAAGAAGCGGAACTTGCGCTTGCGACACGAGGAAGTTCGGGATTTACAACCCGAACGCGTATATCCCGCCTTTTCTGGTCTGTACGACGATTCCGCTGGGCAGGGAAACCGCCCGGGCAGTGATGGGACTCTCGTCGGTACCGGAACGGGACAGGATGGCACCATTGTCGTTTCTGATGATGTTGACGTAACCCTGGGAATCCCCCACCACGACCTGCGCACCCTCGACCAGCGGCGGAGATAATTTGAGCCCATTGAAGAGATCCTGCGCCCACATGCTGGTGCCATCCTTTTTGTCGTAAGCGACTACGGCGCCGCGGTTCTCGCTTACATACAGATAGTGCTGGTCCATCGC
>CAYXQR010000068.1:0-18047 GCA_964466955.1 uncultured Nitrosospira sp. | reverse complement strand
TGATAAGACCAGGTTCTCGTTTCGGCGTTGCCCATTGATGGCTTTTTTTTGTAGCTTTATGAAAGCGTGGACCGGATGCGTACGCGTTGCGCTCTCGAAGTTCTGCGCCCCGCCGTTTTATTATTGTTAACCGGTCGTCCTCCTGTTAAAATTCGCTGCCCCTCATTTGAATGAGGGGGTGCGCTTTTTTAAAGAGTTCCGGGACGCAACGCATGAAACCACTTTCACTGATTGTAATATCGGCCGCACTCGTTCTTTCCAGCCCTGCGTCCGCCGAAACCGCTCCTGCAACCACGAGCAATGGCACAGGAGACGTGGCCAAAGGCGAACAGATCGCGGCTCAGGTATGCGCGGCCTGTCATAATGCCGACGGCAATAGCATCATTCCGATCAATCCGAGCCTGGCTGGACAGCACGCAGCTTATCTCACCAAGCAATTGAATGACTTCAAAGCGCAGGGCGACAAGCAGCCGGACCGTCCCAGCCCGGTAATGGGAGCGATGGTGGCACCGCTTTCATCCGAGGACATGAGGAACCTGGCCGCCTATTATGCCCGGCAAGTGCCCAAGCCATTGGGGGCGAAGAACAAAGAGCTTGCCGAGGAGGGCGAGAAAATCTATCGTGGCGGCAATCTGGAAACCAGCGTTCCCGCTTGCGCGGGATGCCATTCTCCCAATGGCTCCGGTATTCCTCCGAACTATCCTCGTCTCGCAGGGCAGCATGCGGAATATACAGCTGCACAGTTACGGGCTTTCCGTACGGAAGAGCGGACTAACGATGCAAACAGGATGATGCATTCGATCGCTACGCGGATGAGTGAGAAGGAGATGCAGGCTGTATCGGAGTTTATTTCCGGCTTGCGCTGAAAGAAACGAATTTCAAGCCTGAGTAAAAAAGCGGTCGGATCATATCCGACCGCTTTTTTACTTGTCTCCACTGAAAATATGATCAGCAGAAGCCAATGTTTTATTGATTTCCGTATCGCCATGGGAAATGGAAACAAAACCGGCTTCAAATGCTGAAGGCGCAAAGTAGATACCTTCGTTCAGCATGGAATGAAAAAAACGGTTGAAAGCCTCCCGGTCGCAACCCATTACCTCGGCATAGCTTTCGGGCAGGTTTTCCCGGAAGTACAGGCCGAACATCCCCCCGACTGACTGCGCGCAAAACATCACGCCGTTTTTTCTCGCCGCCGCGCTGAGGCCCTCTGTCAATTGCCGGGTACGGGCAGCCAAATGCTCATAAAACCCTGGCTCCTGCACACGCTTGAGCGTTGCGAGCCCGGCCGCCACCGCTACCGGATTCCCTGAAAGGGTTCCAGCCTGATATACCGGGCCGAGTGGTGCCAGGCATTGCATGATCTCCTGTCTGCCGCCGAAAGCCGCCATTGGCATCCCCCCGCCGATCACTTTGCCAAGAGTAGTGAGATCCGGTTTTATACCGAACAAACCCTGTGCGCACTTCAGTCCCACTCGAAAGCCTGTCATCACCTCATCAAATATCAGTACGGTTCCGTATTTCGTGCACAGTTCCCGCAAGCCCTGCAGGAAACCCCGCTTGGGAGCGATCAGGTTCATATTGCCGGCGACGGGCTCCACGATTACCGCCGCAATTTCCTTGCCCAATCTGTCGAACGCCTGCTCTACGCCTTCGAGGTCGTTGTAATCCAGCACGATGGTGCTCGATGCGGTCTCCTCCGGCACACCGGCCGAACTCGGATGACCGAAAGTCAGGGCTCCGGAGCCCGCCTTTACCAGCAGCGCGTCATCATGCCCGTGATAGCAGCCTTCGAACTTGATGATACGATTCCTGCCTGTATAGCCCCGCGCCAAGCGGATAGCACTCATGGTCGCTTCAGTTCCTGAACTCACCAGCCTTACCTGTTCGATCGATGGAACAAGCTGGCACAGCAGTTCCGCGATTTCCAGTTCCGCCTCGGTTGGCGCCCCGAAGGTCAACCCGTTCTGCGCCGCCCTCTTCACGGCTTCCACCACCTCAGGGTGCGCGTGACCAAGGATCAGAGGGCCCCAGGAGCCTACATAATCAATATAGGTCTTGTCATCGGCATCCAGCACGTAGGCCCCCTGCCCCCGTTGAAAGAATACGGGTGTCCCACCCACGGAGCGGAAGGCGCGGACGGGTGAATTCACCCCGCCAGGAATGAACTTCTGCGAGCGTTCAAAAAGTTGCTGATTACGTGAAGTCATTGACTAAACCTTTACTGGTTGTGAGGGGAAAGGATTCGGCCCGACAGAAAAAATTCCTTGCCGCTTGCCGAATGTCGGCGGCACCGAACAGCGCATTGCTGACGGCGACCGCATCCGCTCCAGTGCCAAGCAACTGGGCGGCATTTTCCGGCGTGATTCCGCCGATCGCCACGATGGAAATGCTCAAGTCCCGTCTGGCCTGGCGCAGCAGGTCAATCGGCGCTGGCACCGTGTCCAGCTTGGTGACGGATGCAAAGAATGCGCCAAACGCCACATAATCCGCGCCCTGCTGCTCCGCCTGGAGCGCATACTCCAGCCGGTTATAGCAGGAGATGCCGATGATTTTGCCTCTGCCTATCCTGAGCCGCGCTTCAGTGATGCGGGCATCGTCGCGTCCCAGATGAACCCCGTCTGCGCCAACTTCATCCGCGAGATCAGCATGATCATTGATGATCAGGGGGACATGAAACTCACGGCAAAGACGGGCCAATGAAGATGCCTGCTCCAGGCGCAAGGCCCGGCAAGCTGCCTTGTTACGGTACTGGATCAGCCGGGCGCCGCCTTCGAGCGTCTGCCGCGTCGCCGCGACAAGGACAGCGGTATCGGTCATATCCGGAGTAATCGCATACAATCCCCGGATTCGACATCCGACAATGCCACCTTCATTCGACGGGAGGATGCTCGCTTTCATCTCCAGTGTTGTTGCCCTCTTCGCGAGCCCAGAACAGCCTGTCAGGGAGATTCTGGCCCATTCCTGGCCGAAACCCTGCTTTGAGTGACTGCCACGTATACTCCTGTGCTTCGTATACCCCTTCCGCAATGGGCAGCCCATTCGCGATTGCGGCCGCAATCGCTGAGGCAAGTGTACAGCCGGATCCATGATACGAGCCTGCGAGTCGATCCCAGGAATCGGTGCGAACGACGCCGCTGGTTCCGTACAGGTGGTTGACCACCTGAGCGGTATTTTCATGCGTGCCGGTAATGAGTACATATTCGCAGCCCATACGCAACAGCCGGCTGGCGCATTGACTCAGGTGGGGCATGTCGTATTCATCCTCTTCATTCTGCGTCAGCCGCCGCGCTTCGATGCTGTTGGGAGTGATGATGGTGGCTTGCGGCAGCAACAGTTCCCGCATCGCGATGAGCATTTCATCGCTGGCAAGCTCATCGCCGCGGGCGGAGGCAAGCACAGGATCAAGAACCAGGGGAATGTTGGGATAATCGGAAACCACTTCGGCAATCGCGGCAATCGTTTCGATGCTGCCGAGCAGCCCGACCTTAAAAACGTGCACCGGCATATCTTCAAGGACGGCCCGCGCCTGATCCGCCACCCACTCCGGCTCAAGTGCAAGCACTTCATCCACGCCGGCCGTGTCCTGCACCGTTACCGCCGTGATGACCGAGAGCGGGTGACAACCCATGCTGGCAAGGGTCAGAATATCTGCCTGTATGCCGGCACCCCCGGTAGAGTCGCTTGCAGCGAAAGAAAGTACTATTGGGGGTGGCTGAGACATGGGTGAATACCGTAAAATGATATTTTAACCCAATTTACGCTTACTCATCATGTCCACCACTACCGAAACGCGCGTCTACCGTTGCTACATGTGTCTGATATGCGGTTACGTATATGATGAAGAGGAAGGGTCGCCGCAGGAAGGGATCCCTCCGGGGACGCGCTGGGAAGATATCCCGATGAACTGGACGTGTCCGGAATGCGCCGCGCGCAAGGAGGATTTCGAGATGGTGGAAATCTAGATGCGCATCCTTCATACCATGCTGCGTGTTGGCGATCTGGAAAAATCCATCGCTTTTTACACCGATGTGCTGGGGATGAAAGTGCTGCGCCGCAAGGATTACCCCGAGGGAAAATTCACGTTGGTCTTTGTCGGTTATCAGGACGAGGCAGAAGGTCCCGTCCTGGAGCTGACCCACAATTGGGACACAGAAAAGTATGATCTGGGAACAGGTTATGGCCACATCGCCATTGAGGTGGACAACGCCTACGCAGCCTGCGATGAGATAAGGAAGCGCGGGGGCAGGGTGACGCGTGAAGCGGGACCCATGAAGCATGGCGCCACGGTCATTGCCTTCGTTGAAGACCCGGATGGTTACAAGATCGAGCTCATCCAGAAAAAGACCGCCTGAGAAAAGACCTGGATTGGCCGTAGGCGCCTCTGCCGCATCATCGTTCGTTACGGCTGTTCATCCTTTCTATCCTGTTTATCCTGCCTGTCCAGCCAGGTGAAATATAAAACCGCGATCGCAATGATCGCGAGAGGCAGGATTACGTATAACCCCAATGCGTATCCGCTTCCACTGTCTTGATCATGTGGCGGTGCGCTGCTGATGATCTTGTAGCCATGAATGACCCCGACCATCAACGCCAGCACAAGGCCTGCCATGCGGCGGTTGCCGATGAGCATGCGCCGGGCCGCTTCATTGACGAGATGCGCTACGTAGTAGCCAATGAAATATATTGCCGTGTAGAAGATCAAAGCGCCCATGTCATATTCCGAGTTGCGAATCAGCGCCTGCAGCACGGAGCGCCTGACGGCCGGCCGTCATGTTCCCATCCTGATTCCGCTATCCGCTGATAGGCCACCGTGGGTGAATATGAGGTGGCCTCCCATGCCATATCGGAGGACCATGCAGGTTTATTCGACGAGCTGCCAGGATGACGGGTGTTTCCCGCATCCACCTGCAGCAGTAGTCATCGTTTCGGGCGATAGGGTCTGGAATGTTTGTAGTGGCGATGCCAGTTCTTCAGGTAAGTTTCGGCAAGCGGCTGGTTGCCACGAAAAATCAGCACATTCTCCGCATTTTTGTACTGCGCGGCATGGGTGAAGTTGAAGCTGCCTGTCACCAGTATCGCATTCGAACTCCCTGCGTCGATTATCATCACCTTGTTGTGAGCACTGGTATGTTCGGAATCGGTAAAGACCGGTACCTTCGCCTTGGCCATTCGCGCGATTACGCTGGTGGGAATCCGGTCCGCCTGATCCGGGTCGGCAATCACCTTTACGTCCACTCCCCGGTTCCTTGCGGCAATCAGCGCGTCCGCGATTTTCCGATGAGTGAAGCTGAACGCCTGCACCAGCACCTCGCGCTGTGCCCCATCGATGGCGTCCGCAATGAGCTTGCCCGCATCGTCGCCCGGCGTGAAAGCCACTTCAATGGTGCCGGTTGCGGGCAGGACAGCGCTGGTGCCGTTGTAGCTCCCGGAACCGGAAGGCTGGAACGCCGGGACCGGGGCTGCCAGAAGCATGGTCAGGCAGGGAACAAGCCACCAGAAAGGCATCCATCTTCGATTTACCGGCTTCATTTTTCGCCCTTTTCAGCTTCCAGCACAGCGGCAAAAAAACCGTCCGTACGATGCAATCGCGGCGACAGTTTCAGGAATACGCCGGTATCGAGCGGGATTTTCTGCTGTGCCAGGAGCTCGGCAGCGTTCAGCAGAGCGAAGCGGGAATGACTGGCAAGAAAGGCTTCGATCATTTCCTGGTTTTCCTCCCGCAAAAAACTGCACGTGGCGTAGACGAGCCTGCCTCCGGGCTTGACCAGATTTGCCGCTGCGGACAGGATGGCTGCCTGCTTGCGTTTGAGTTCTTCTATGCTCTGCGGCGACTGCCGCCATTTCAGATCGGGGTTGCGGCGCAGGGTGCCCAGCCCGCTGCATGGCGCATCCACCAGCACGCGATCAATCTTGCCCGCCAGCCGCTTGACCCTTATATCGTTCTCGCCGGAGATGAGCTGGGGATAAAGATTGGACAAGCCGGATCGCTTGAGGCGGGGCTTGAGATTATTCAAGCGCTTTTCGGAAGTATCGAAGGCATAGATACGGCCTTGCGAGCGCATCATTGCACCGAGCATCAGCGATTTGCCGCCCGCCCCCGCGCAGAAATCGACGATCATGTCGCGTCGCTTAGGCGCGAGCAGGTAGCCCAGCAGCTGACTGCTTTCATCCTGGACTTCCACTTTTCCCGAAACGAACAGTTCGTGGCGGTTGATGGCCGGCTTGCCTGCAAGGCGAATGCCTATTGGCGAGTATGGGGTGGTGTTGCCGTCGATGCCGTCCTGCTGCAGCAACGCAAGAGCCTCATCCCGGGTTGCAAGGAACGTATTGACACGCAAGTCCAGGGGAGCGGCCTCCTGTAGCGATCTTCCCAGTTCGAGAATCTCACTGTCTGTCATGACGGCATGCAGTTTCTCCATCAGCCACTGAGGAAATTCGGCCTGGATGGCAAGCGGCTGCATTTCCTCCGGGATACTCTTGATTTCCGCAATCCGCTTGGCCTCGGTTTCGCTGACGAGCGGCGCGAGTTCACGCAGGTTCATCCCGTGAAACCTCGCCAGATAGCCAAGCAGCAGCGAGCGGGGAGTGGCAATCTCGAGGATGTTATCAAGAAAAAGCCGGTGACGCAGGACACCAAAAACCGATTCAGCGACAAACGCCCGATCCTTCGGGCCAAGGTCGCGATTTTCGCGGAAAAATTGGCGCAGCAGGGAATCAGCAGGATGAGCCAGCGGCAGGACCGCGCGCAGGGCGGCCGCGGCCATGTCCAGATGGGCAGGAGTGAGGCGCATCTATCGATACCGAAAAGGGGGCGGAGGGGAGATTCGCCCGGAAGGGGCGACGGCTGCTTCGGCCGGCATGCTCAGTCGATTGGCAGCGGGAATTATTGCAGGCGTCCTTGCTTGAAGCCAGCTGCCGTTTTTTCCGCGTAGCTTATGTTTTTGACCATCTGGTCCGTCACGATACCGATTTTCTCGGTAGAAACGACACGTACGGGCAGCATGTGATGATCGATCGCGAGCCAGATTTTTTTGTCGCGATCATTTTCCCTGTCCAGCTGCTTGGTCAGCACAACCGTTTCCAGCTTGCCCATGGGTGTATCCAACGTTTCCTTTCCCACTGCATAACGAGCGGATTCAAGGCGTCGTCCGTCGGTTTCGTGCAATATCACCATCTTATCCGGTACGGGGGAAAACATGAAGCTGTAGAGCATGCTGAGCCTGTCGAGGGTGTCGGCAGGCAATGTTTGCTGCTCTTCTCCGCGCTTGTGCTGGAGAGTCAGCAATTTTTTACTCCAGTCGAATATGGCGACCTTGGGTATCCTGTCGCCGTGCTTATCCGAAAATCGCTCGGGTCGCAATGAACCTTGAGCCGTTATCGTGCCCTCGCTGTCACGCATAAGCGGATCCGGTTGTGTCAGTGCAAGCAGGCCCAGGGCTTTGCCCTCGCTCGAAATTGTATACCGGCGGGCGCCGTTTTCCTGTCTGATTTCCAGCGTGTCCTTGATTTTCGCCTCCATGGTGCCGGAGGTGACGGTATAGTCGATGTCCACACGGGAAGGCGAACCGAAGGTGCAAGCGCCACAGCTGGAAAAAACGGGGGGCGCAAAAAAACTTAATCCACAGATCAGGGCTGGAAATAATCCTTTCATTTGCGTAATTCCGGTGAATATAAAACTGAACTGTCAAATCCGGCATCGCTCACTTTTACAATATTTTCGGCAAGCTTCAGCCGGCCCTCCATGAACCATTTCACCGCTTCGGGGTAGATGCGATGCTCCTGCTGCAACACCCGTGCCGCGAGTGTTTCTTCACTATCGCCGGGTAATACCGGTACCGCTGCCTGAATGATGATCGGCCCGCGATCAAGCTGCGAGGTGACGAAATGGACCGTGCAGCCGTGTATCTTCACCCCTTCTCTCAACGCCTGTTCGTGCGTGTGCAAACCCGGAAACGCGGGCAGCAATGAAGGATGCACGTTCATCAATCTGCCCAAGTATCGATTGACAAAACTTTCTCCGAGGATCCGCATGAAACCCGCCAAGGCGACCAGTCCCGGATTGTATGCATCGATTGCCTCGGCCAGCGCGGCGTCGAATGCCTCGCGTCCGGAATAAGACCGCGGATCCAGCGTTCTGGTTTCCAGTCCGCATTTTTTTGCGATCTCCAGTCCCGGCGCATCCGGCTTGTTACTGATGACCGCCGCGATCCTGCCGGGGAGCCCGGCATCGATAAGCGCCTGCATATTGCTGCCACGGCCCGAGATGAGGATGACCAGGGATTTCATCGAGCCGGATGCGGGAGTGGCAAGACGGCACCGCCGGTCATTCGATGATCGTTTTTGATTCGCCGGCAACCCGCTGCCGGATCATGCCGATGCGCCAGACTGTCTCGCCTGCGGACTGCAGCAGATGCACCGCAGCCTCGGCGTGTTCCTGTGCCACCACCAGTGCCATTCCTATCCCGCAATTGAACACGCGGTACATTTCACTTTCCGCCACCCCGCCCTGCTCTCGCAGCCAGCTAAAAAGAGGGGGCATCTCCCACCTGTCTTTTCCCAGTACCGCGGTCGCGTCATCCGGCAGGATACGAGGCAGATTCTCCACCAGGCCGCCACCTGTTACATGCGCCATGCCTTTCACCGGCAGATGATTCATCAGTTCAAGCACCGGTTTGACGTAGATGCGGGTGGGCGCCATGAGTACATCTATCAACGCGTTACCCCCGAAATCCGTCGACAGGGCCAGGCCTTTTTTTTCGATGATCTTGCGAATCAGGGAGTAGCCGTTGGAGTGCGCGCCACTGGACGCCAGCCCCAGAACAGCATCGCCTGCCTGGATGGAGAGGCCGTTTATGATGCGATCCTTTTCCACCACCCCCACAGCAAAGCCGGCCAAATCGTATTCCCCCTCCGGATACATGTCCGGCATCTCGGCGGTTTCGCCCCCGATCAGTGCGCAACCAGACTGTTCGCAGCCTGCGGCGATGCCTTTCACCACTTCTGTGGCTGTACTCACATCCAATCGGCCGCATGCGAAATAGTCCAGAAAGAATAATGGCTCCGCCCCCTGGACCAGAATGTCGTTGACGCTCATCGCGACCAGGTCGATGCCAATGGTGTCATGCCGGCGGGACTGGAATGCGAGTTTCAGCTTGGTTCCGACGCCATCGGTTCCGGCGACCAGCACGGGATTGCGGTATTTTTTCGAAATTTCGAAAAGTGCGCCGAAGCCGCCTATTCCGCCCAGCACCTCGGGCCGCATGGTGCGCCGCGCATACGGTTTGATGTTCTCCACCAAACGTTCCCCGGCGTCGATATCCACGCCGGCGGTGCGATAGGAAAGCGGGGCAGGCCCTTCGTCATCTTGTCTGGATGAGGTCAAGTTGAATTCTCGTCTTGTTACGGATAGAGTGATGTTTTCCGGAATTGCAATTTTACCGCAAATGGGACAAGGAGCATCGTTTAGGCAAGAGTTGATGCTCGTGAACACTCATCCAGGTGTTGATGTGTCACACGTTTCAACCCGCCTCTGCTGAACCTGTGTTCGCCGGTCTGCATCCACATGTCGTGCAATCCGAATAATCGTCTTTTGTATTCCATGAAGCAGTTGCTGCTCGACATCACCCCGCCATCGCACGCCACGCTGACCAATTTCGTGCCTGGACGCAATTCCGAATTGCTGCAGACGCTGAGCAATATCCTCTCGGGCAAGGAGAAGGAACGTTTTGTGTATCTGTGGGGAGGAACGGGATGCGGTAAAAGCCACCTGCTGCAGGCTGTCGCAGGGGTCTGCATGCGTAACAGAAAAAACACGATGTACTTTGCCTGCGATGAGAGAACGCATTTTACGGTCCACAGCGGCGATGCCGATTGTGTCATCGTGGATGACGCGCACCATCTCGATACCGGCGCGCAAATAGGGTTGTTCAACCTCTATAACCGGTTGCGCGAGGACGACCATGCCTTTCTGCTTGTAAGCGGTCCGGTTGCCCCCATCCACTTGAAACTGCGCGAGGATCTGGTGACCCGGCTGGGCTGGGGGCTGGTGTATCAGGTTCATGAACTGACTGACGAGGAAAAAACAGAAGCCATGAAAAGCCATGCAACCAGTCGCGGACTCGATCTTCCGCAGGAGGTATGCGATTACCTCATCCGGCATGAAAGACGCGACCTGCCCAGCCTGATTGCCACGGTCGATGCGCTGGACAGCTACTCGCTTGCGAGCCGGCGCAGGATCACCGTTCCGCTGGTACGCGAACTGCTGCAGGTGGCCTCATGAATCTCGCCCTGTTCGATCTCGATAATACCCTTCTGGCAGGCGACAGCGATTTTCAGTGGGCACAGCACCTGATCGGGCATCAGGTGGTCGATCGCGAGGTGTACGAAGCCCGTAACGTCGAGTTCTACGAGCAGTACAAGGATGGTACGCTCGACATCCACGAGTTTCTGGATTTTCAACTGAAGCCCCTGTCGCGCCACCCCCGAAGCCAGCTGGATGCGTGGCACCGTGAATTCATGGAGCAGAGAATACTGCCCATCGTTGCGCCCGGGGCGCGCGAACTGGTCAATCGCCACAGGCTCGGCGGTGATTTGTGCGTCATCATCACGGCTACCAACAGCTTTGTGACAGGACCCATTGCGCGGGAACTGGGAGTGGATCACCTCATCGCCACCGAGCCGGAACAGAAGGATGGAAAATTCACCGGTCAGGTTTCGGGTGTCCCCTGTTTCAGGGAGGGCAAGATCACGCGGCTGGAGAACTGGATGGATGAGCGCAATCTCACCTGGCTGTCGTTCCTGGAAAGCTGGTTCTACAGCGATTCACTGAATGATCTTCCTCTCCTGCAGAAGGTGACTCATCCGGTCGCGGTGGACCCGGACGCGACGCTCAAGGCCCATGCAACAAGGAACGAATGGCCCATCATCAGTTTGCGGTGATGGCAAGAATCCCGTTGGCGGGAAAGAAATAAGCATCAAACTGACAAGAGGATGAGCATTCAGGGAAATACGGGCAGGGGGTTCATGCTTCTGGTCGTGTTCCTGCTTCTCTCCGCAGCCAGCCTGTTTACCGGCCTTCTTTTCGGAAGCGTGGACATTCCGGCTTCACGAATCGCGGAAGCCCTTCTGTTACCGGCCGATCAAGCAGCCGATAACGTTTTTCATCAGATCATCTG
This sequence comes from uncultured Nitrosospira sp., assembly GCA_964466955.1. Classification (GTDB taxonomy): domain Bacteria; phylum Pseudomonadota; class Gammaproteobacteria; order Burkholderiales; family Nitrosomonadaceae; genus Nitrosospira. The sequence goes on along the minus strand of CAYXQR010000068.1, from coordinate 6,873 downwards.
GCAGCTTCGCCTGCCCCGTGTACTTGCGGCATTCGCCTGTGGCGGCCTCCTGGCCGTGGCCGGTGCGCTGCTGCAAGTCCTGTTGCGCAACCCCCTGGCTGATCCCTATATTCTGGGCGTATCAGGCGGCGCTGCCGTAGGCGCGCTGGTTGCCATGCTGCTGGGCTGGGGGCTGGCATGGACTAATCTGGCTGCTCTGGCCGGGGCACTGACGGCAATCGCCATTGTGTTCGGCTTGAGCTTTCGGACAGGAAACTGGAATCTTTATCGGCTGCTGCTGACCGGGGTCGTGCTATCCGCAGGATGCACCGCACTGATCACCCTGATTCTGACACTGGCGCCCGCCAGCGATGTAAAAGGCATGCTATTCTGGCTGATGGGGGATATTTCCCGGGCCGAGGAATTGCTGCCCGCGTGGGGAATACTTGCCTTCGTCGTGGTGGGCAGCATGTTTTTTTCCGGCAGCCTGAACGTCCTGAGCCTCGGCCAGATGAAGGCGAAAACGCTGGGCGTGGCCGTCCTGCCGTTGCAGATCGGCATTTACGGCTGTGCTTCCCTCGCGACGGTGGCCGCCCTGATGCTGGCAGGCGTGATCGGTTTTGTCGGCCTGATCGTGCCTCATGCGGTGCGCCTGCTGGGGATGAGCGACTTGCGCTGGCTGCTGCCACTGTCCGTGCTGCTGGGCGGGAGCTTCCTTGCCCTGGCTGACACGCTGGCACGCACCTTGTGGGCGCCCCAGCAGTTGCCCGTCGGGGTGTTGACCGCCCTGCTGGGCGTACCGATGCTATTGCTGCTTCTTTCAAGGAAACCCTGAACTTCTGTTCCTTGAACGGGCGCTTTCCACGAGCCCACGAGCCCATGAGCCGATACAGGATCATCATAGGTAACGGCATAAAGAATTTTCATCCCGCCTATTTCGCCATGGTGATGGCGACCGGCATCGTATCCATTGCTTTTGAAGCCATGGATTTCCCTTCGATAGCCAAAGCGCTCTTCATATTGAATCTGGTTTTCTATACGGGTTTGTCCATCCTTCTCGTAGCGCGGATAGCGTTTTTTCCGCGGGATTTGATAGCGGATCTCAAGTCCCTGCAGCGTGCCTGGCTGTTTTTGACGTTCGTGGTGGGGACAAATACCGTTGGCATGCAGTTGCTTGTTTTTCAGCAGGCCGCCGGCCTGGCAGCCCTGCTTTGGCTCGTGGCGCTGCTTGGCTGGTTCGTGTGCATTTACTCCATTACCGCCAATCTCCTTTCCGCGCGTGGAAAACCGGTGCACGAAATCGTGAATGGTGCAACTTTACTGGTTGCAGTGGGCACGGTTTCGGTCGCCCTGCTCGGCATTCGTCTGCTAAAAACAATCGCGACACCCCCTGACTATGCTTATTTTGCAGCGGGTGCTTTCTGGGGCCTTGGATTTATCCTGTACCTGGTTATTGTGTCATCGGTAACTTATTGCCTGCTTTTCAGGCGATTTGAATCGGCCGACTGGGATGCGCCGTACTGGATCTGCATGGGCGCCGCAGCCATCGTTACCCTGGCGGGTGTGGATTTTGTCACTCATCTGCCTGTTTTTGCGTGGTGGAAAAACGAGCGTGAGACTACGTTGTGGCTGGCCGAGCTGGCATGGCTGATCGGCACATTGTGGATTCCCTATCAGGTCATCATGGATATCCGCAAATTCACGCGCATCGGCATCCCCGGTTCCGCCCCCATATGGATTAAAGTCTTTCCATGGTCCAGGCTGGCCTTGGGCAGGCAATGCCATGCTTATGATCCTCCCGCCTGGAGCAGGGTTTTTCCGATGGGAATGTACACGGCCTGCACCCTCGCAATGGCGAAAGTGACTGGTTACGAGCCGCTGGCGATCATCCCATACTGCTGGGGGTGGTTCGCCCTGCTGATATGGGCGCTGACATTGGTCGGGACGTTGCGTTCCCTCGTCAGCGCATTCTCATCCCCAATGAATCCAATTGGAAGCGACGGGCCAGGCGGGCTCAAAGGGGGATAGCAGGGAATAACAGGTACGTCAGCGCAAGGAGCAGGAGAGGATCGGGGAGCAAAGATCGGGAACACAGAAGGATAAGGGTTCAGTCAGGCTGGATTATGCGGCATAATTCACCCTTTTCAGTTACCCTGAATGAGTGCTGCCCAGCTGTCCGCCTGGCGTCCGGCCCCCTTGTCGATTTCGCCCCGCGCGCGCGGCTGGCTGCAGAATCGCGGCTCCCTGACTCAGCTTATCCAGCGGCGCTGCCGCGGAAAATTCAGCGTCGAGCAGGTATTTCAGTCGCTTGCCCCCGCATGCGGGGACGAACTGGCGATAACGAAAGTGCGGCGGAAGGAACTGGCGCTGGTGCGGGAAGTGTACCTGTACTGTGGCAGCACTCCGGTCGTGTTTGCCCATTCGGTGGTGGCGAGGAAAGATCTCCGGGGGGCATGGCGGGTGCTGGCCGGTCTCGGCAACAAGTCACTGGGCACCGTGCTGTTTACCAACCCTGTTATCCGGCGTACCCCGCTTCGTTTCAGGAAGCTGAATGCGGCGCATCCGCTCTATCGCCGCGCCTGCCGCAAGCTGGAGAAGAAGCCGGCCGCGCTTTGGGCGCGGCGCTCCCTGTTCAGCCTGAGCGGACAATCCATACTCGTTACCGAAGTGTTTCTTCCTTCGATTCTTGAACTGAAGTGAAATGACGCTCGCGCAACGCCTGGGTCATTATGAAAAGCTGATGCGGCTGGACAAGCCCATCGGCATCCTGCTGCTGCTGTGGCCAACCCTGTGGGCGCTCTGGCTCGCCGCCGAAGGCGTGCCCGACCCGATGATCCTGGTCATATTCGTGCTTGGCACGGTGCTGATGCGCTCCGCCGGCTGTGTTGTCAACGACTATGCCGATCGCAATTTCGATGGGCATGTGGAGCGTACCCGGAACCGCCCTTTGGCGGTTGGAGCGGTGAGCGGCCGCGAAGCGCTGCTGCTGGCAGCAGGCTTGAGCCTTGTGGCGTTCCTGCTGATCCAGCCGTTGAACCGCCTTACCATCGAGCTATCGTTTGTTGCCCTGTTCCTCGCCGCCAGCTATCCTTTCACCAAGCGGTTTTTCGCCATGCCGCAGGCTTACCTTGGCATCGCCTTCAGCTTCGGCATCCCGATGGCTTTTGCCGCGCAGACCGGGGAAGTGCCGGCTCTCGCCTGGCTGCTGATGGCGGCGAATCTGCTGTGGGTCATCGCCTACGATACCGAGTACGCCATGGTGGACAAGCCGGATGATCTCCGTATCGGCATCAGGACTTCCGCAATCACTTTTGGCCGTTTCGATGTCGCGGGTGTGATGCTGTGCCATGCGGCATTTATCGGGGGCATGATTGCCATCGGCCTCATGCGGAATCTCGGGGTCATTTATTACCTTGGCCTTGCAGCAGCGCTGGGGCTGGTCCTGTATCAATACAGCCTGATCCGCGACCGCGATCGGGCACGCTGCTTCAAGGCATTTCTCCACAACAACTGGGTGGGAGCCGCGATATTTGCCGGCATCGCGCTGGATTACCTGATCAAGATCTCATGAGTTCGTCCGATGAAGTATAGAGACCTGCGCGATTTTATCGCCCAGCTGGAAAAGCAGGGTGAACTGAAGCGCATCAAGGCAGAGATCGACCCGCATCTGGAAATGACCGAAATCTGCGACCGGCTGCTGAAAGCGGGCGGCCCTGCGGTGCTGTTCGAAAACCCCAGGGGCCACGTCATCCCGGTGCTGGGCAACCTGTTCGGCACGCCAAAGCGTGTTGCAATGGGCATGGGGCAGGATTCGGTCGAGGCGCTGCGGGAAGTGGGAAAACTGCTCGCCTACCTCAAGGAGCCCGATCCTCCCAAGGGCCTGAGGGATGCCTGGGAGAAGCTGCCGATGCTGAAACAGGTGCTGAACATGGCGCCGAAGGAACTCTCAAAAGCGCCTTGCCAGGAAATCGTCTGGGAAGGCAAGGATGTGGACCTAGGCCGTTTGCCGATCCAGACCTGCTGGCCGGGCGATGCCGGTCCATTGATCACCTGGGGGCTGACCGTCACCAGAGGTCCGCACAAGACCCGGCAGAACCTCGGCATCTACCGACAGCAGGTGATCGCGCCCGACAAGGTCATCATGCGCTGGCTGGCGCACCGCGGCGGTGCGCTGGATTTCCGGGACTTCTGCCTGGCGAACCCGGGGCAGTCCTATCCCATCGCCGTGGCGCTGGGGGCGGACCCGGCAACCATACTCGGCGCCGTCACCCCCGTGCCGGACACCTTAAGCGAATACCAGTTTGCCGGACTGCTGCGCGGCGCGAAAACGGAAATCGTCAAATGCCTGACGCACGATTTGCAGGTGCCGGCGAGCGCCGAAATCGTGCTGGAAGGATACATCCATCCCGATGAAACGGCGGTGGAAGGTCCCTTCGGTGATCATACGGGCTATTACAACGAACAGGAGACTTTCCCGGTTTTCACGGTCGAGCGCATCACTATGCGCCGCGATCCCATCTACCATTCCACCTACACCGGCAAGCCGCCGGACGAGCCCGCCATACTCGGCGTGGCGCTCAACGAGGTGTTCGTGCCCCTGCTCCAGAAGCAGTTCACCGAAATCGTCGATTTCTACCTGCCGCCGGAAGGCTGCTCCTACCGCATGGCCGTGGTCAGCATGAAGAAGCAGTACGCGGGGCACGCCAAGCGCGTCATGTTCGGCGTATGGAGTTACCTCAGGCAGTTCATGTACACCAAATTCATTATCGTGACCGATGATGACGTAAATATCCGTGACTGGAAGGAAGTCATCTGGGCCATCACCACCCGCGTCGATCCGGCGCGGGATACGCTGATCGTGGAAAACACGCCCATCGATTACCTCGACTTCGCCAGCCCCGTTTCAGGACTGGGCGGGAAGATGGGCCTGGATGCGACCAATAAGTGGCCGGGTGAGACCAGCAGGGAATGGGGTACGCCGATTGTGATGGATGAGGGGGTGAAGGCGAGGGTCAATGGGATTTGGAAGGAGTTGGGATTATAACGGCATCAAATAGGTTTCGCTGCCCAAAGTGGGCATTGATGACTCTGATATACCTAATCACTACCACGATTTGTTATTAAGCGTGGGTCGCTTTACCCCTGCCATAATTTTGTGCCGCCTATGTAGCTGAGCCAGTACGAGAATAAGTTACTTTGGGTGAAAAACATTCAGCCAGGCTCTTTGAAGGCAAGGTCCTTATAGAGATACGTAAAGGAGATTAAATGCTGGAAATCTTTGTTGTTGATCATGATCAGGTCGTAGATGCTGCTGTAGGGCAAGGGAAAACTACGTATGGCTTTGCACTTGATAATCTTTATCCCCTTATTGATCGTTTAGAGATACAGCGAAAGGTCCAGGATCCAAAGTTTTACGACCGATTAAAACGAGACATCCTAGGTGGATGTGTAATGCCGCCGATTACCGTGGCATTTGTAGACGATAAAGCGTCTGCGATTGACGCATTAAGTAAAAACGCACTCCAACATTATGCAAATGACAATATCAAAAACGGACTGATACTTGATGGCATACAAAGGCTTACAACGCTTAAGCGTGCTGCCAAGGATTTTAAAGACGGATTTCCATACGACAGACCCCTGTATTTTACAGTATTGATCTGTAAGTCAATGGATAACTTGCTTTATAGAATGATCACGTTAAACAACGGACAGCGGCCGATGACAACTCGCCATCAAATAGAGATATTGACAGCCAATTTATTTGATTTTTCCGAGATCAACCTCCAAATTAAGACAGAAAAGTCAAATGCGAGGCGTCGGGGTACCTTCAAGCAAGCGGATTTCGTATTGGGCTACCTTGCATTCTTGAGTAATTCAACAACCATTGATAATCAAAAGTTGATTGAAGAAAAACTCGATGAGTTGCTAGCTTTTAAAATATTGGCAACAAATCTAACAGAATCTAGTGTTCAATTTTCCGACGTTTTGAATTTGATCGAAAGGTTTTTTGAAAGTGACTATTTAAAGGAATGGTTTAAGAATGTAAATAATCTGGTAGGGTTCTGCTCTTCCATTCGTAAGGGCTTTGCATCAGTAAGCGTTTGCAGTAGTGAGGATTTCGTCGCACTTCTTACGGAATTCGAAAAGGCGTTTTCTTCATTTTCTGTTTCAAAGATTCGCTTAGGTCAAGCTCGACGCAATGCTGTTAATCTCCTTATCTCGAATTTTGATGAATTCAGGGAGTTTAATCATCTAGAGATGATGGAAAAGATGGCGTCAGTTATCTGATGGGGGTTTCTGCATTTTCTTTGTTGCCGCTTGCACGTGGAAGGGTGCCATCTGCTCGGCCAACGGTGCTAGACCTTCACTCTCTCACTTCAGAAGAAGCAAAGTTAATTCACCTTCTGCTGGGAACAACTGATTTTCTACATATAATTTCCGAGCGTCGCCTAAGACAAAAATATAATTTTTCTGTTCTTGGTACTCCTCTCGCTCACCGCGGAAGGGCAGGCTTACTGCGCGCACTGGCTGATCAGTCTATAGATCGAAAGCAATTAGATTTATATCTATCATCCAAGAGCATTCAGCAAAATGTTCTTTTCGGTGAAATTTTTGATGAATTTGGGAGATTTTTTTGGTTAACTAATCTTCATCGCCATACACAGGCGTTCCTGCACTTATATCGAGCACTTGAACGAATGTCCTATTCGTTTCCAATCGCTTATGCGATTAAATCGAATGATTACAAAGGAACATACGCTAGTTTTAAGGCTTATTTATCGGGGAAGGATAATGCTGGGGAATTGAATTTTTTTAAGTCATTTGTAAACAACTTGATTGACGAATCCACTCTTGACATGCCGTTACGCCTTGATGTGAGTGCCAATAATC
>CAYXQR010000067.1:0-6623 GCA_964466955.1 uncultured Nitrosospira sp. | reverse complement strand
CCATTTCCAGTCACCGCTTTCAACCCCAGTACATGGTCGCGTGTCGTACCATACTTCACGGCATGGGGACCACCTGCAGAGGTGGCAATATTTCCGCCTATGCTGGAATACGCAGCACTTGAGGGATCGGGCGGCCAGAATAGCCCATGAGGTTGTACCGCGGCCTGTACAGATTCGTTTAAAACACCCGGCTCCACTACTACAACACGGTTGGGAGGATCTACCCTGACAATGCGAACCATTCGTTCAAGCGACAATGCAACTCCACCGCGTTCCGAAAGGGATGCCCCCGTTGTACCCGTCCCACGACCTCTGGGTGTCAGCGGAACGCCGAATTGATTGCAAATCAAAACCAGCGCCTGTATCTCAGCCGCATCGATCGGAAACACAACGGCATCGGGTGGGAAAAGCTTACGTGAATTGTCATACGCATAGGCAAAGCAATCCACCGGATCGGAATATAACCGGTCCGATGGAAATAATTTTTCCAATTCACTGATAAATGCGGGGGAAAGCATGAATGGTTCGCGAGACAGCCAACCTGGCTATGGAATAGCGGGCATAAAACCGGGGTAGCGGGAAAACGCGGCATACATCGGACGGGCACCTCGCTCTAGTTCAGGTATTCAAAAACCTTTACTACCTTTCGGACCCCGTTCGTCGATCTTGCAATCTCAACCGCATCATCCGCTTCTTGGGGAGCTACCAACCCTAACAGATAGACAACGGAGTCCTCGGTAAGCACCTTCACGTGATGGGCGTGAAATTTGCCGGCATCCACGAAGCTCCCCTTGACCCTGGCTGTGATAAGCGCATCGTTGCTCCGGGATTTATAGGACGATGATGCCCCGACTGCCAACTCATTGGTTACATTGCGGACGTTATCCACGGCCATTACCAGTCTTTCCACCACGCTCCTTGCCTCCTTGGAGGGAACCTCGCCCGTAAGTAGAACAATACGGTTGAAGCTTGTGACATTGACATGAACTTTCTTGCCAAATTTTTCGCTCACTAGGCGATCGCTCTTCTGTTCAATCCCCTCATCCTCCACGAAGATACCGGCAGTACGGCGATCCTGGGACATTGCAGCCCCGGTACCGACACCAGCAGCAACCCCCGTTGCAACGAGCAGAGCACAGCCGGAAGTAAGCGGAATTCCCAGCATGATCAAAAGCAATACGATTTGACGCGGGCTGCCCATCAACATCCTTTTTCAGATATCTCAATCAGCGTTTTTATATTTTATACGCGGCACTATAACGCTTTCGCCTGGGCGCTACAGCGTTATAGTGTAAATGCATCCCTGATCCATTCGATCTGGTTCCCGCCCGACAGCAAAACCGCATCAAACCGGCATGGGGGTTCACGGTCGAGCAAAGAGAGGTAATGTTTCGCCGTCTGGATCAATTTTCGTTGCTTGGTCAGGGTGATGCTTTCCGCGGCACAACCATAGCCCGGGCTGGTTCGCATCCGGACCTCCACAAATACGACCGCCGCACCATCGCGCATGATGAGATCAATCTCCCCGAAACGAGAACGGTAATTTCTTTGAAGCAAAACAAGGTTTCGGCTCCGCAAAAATGCTTCCGCCCGCTGTTCCGCTTCAGCGCCCTTCAATCCTCCGGCTCCTGAAGATCCCCTCGTTTCCCGATACAATGTTCGCTAACCGGCAAAAGCACTCTACTCATCCCAATGCCATGCATATGCAGCATATGATACCACCAGCACTATACGTCGTTGCGACGCCTATAGGAAACCTGCGTGACATCACCTTGCGCGCACTGGACACCCTTGCCGCCGTCGATGTCATCGCCGCGGAGGATACCCGAACAACAGCGAAGCTGCTGGCACATTACGCCATCCAGAAGCGGATGCTTGCCCTGCATCGCAACAACGAGACTGTACTCGCCGAAAAGCTGGTAGCGCTAATTGCTGACGGAAATAGGGTAGCCTTGGTAACCGATGCGGGAACGCCGGCGATCTCGGATCCCGGCGGCATTGTCGTTAGCCGGGTGCGCAATTCGGGGCATAAGGTGATTCCCATCCCTGGCGTAAATGCGGCAGTTTGCGCACTGTCCGCTATCGGCTCTGGCGCGCCTCAATTCCTTTTCTATGGCTTTCTCCCATCCGGGGCAGGCGCACGTAAACGACATCTCGAAGCCCTGAAAACACTCCCTTATGCAATCGTTTTTTACGAAGCGCCCCACCGTCTCGCCGAGTGTATCGCGGATCTCACAGAGATACTCGGACCTTCACGTCAAATTGCTATTGCGAGGGAGCTGACCAAGATGTTCGAAACAATCCACATCTGTCAGCTGGGCGACGCATTGTCCTGGGTACTCGCCGATGCCCATAGGCAAAAGGGAGAGTTCGTGCTGGTTGTATCCGGTCATGAGAAGCAGGGAACACCTCATCTGAATGCGTTGGCCGAGCATGCATTGCAGCTCCTGATGCGTGAATTACCGTTAAAACAGGCTGTCAAGCTCGCGGCAGAGATAAGCGGAGAGAGCAGAAAACGAGTTTATGCCCATGCACTTGCGCAGAGGTCGGAAGAGCCGCAGGAACCCCCGATTAGCTGACGGAACAGCCTGCCGCGTCGAAGTCGCATGAGTCAATCCGGGTCAAGACAAGCTGGCGAAAAGATGAGGTAGCGGTTATAATGCTTGGTTCGCATTTCATCGTTCCATGGTTCTTGCGAACGTGGGTAATCCCACTGACATTTCAATTCTTGGAGAGATTACTATGAAAACATCCGCAACCTTCTATCACGCTGGCTGTCCCGTATGTGTCGACGCCGAACGTCAGATTGCAGAAGCCCTGGATCCGCAACGTTATGATGTCAAACTCGTGCACCTAGGCGAACAAAAGGACCAGATCGAGGCCGCGGAAGCTGCTGGCGTAAAGTCGGTTCCTGCCCTGGTAATCAACGGAGCACCTTTCCATATCAACTTTGGCGCTCCGATGTCCGCCTTGAAGTCCTGACCTTATCCTGATCTATTGGATGGCGGGCATGCTGCCCGTCATCCAAGTTCAGCGGCTTCCTTAAAGCATATCCGGCGAAAGCACCGCTTGTAGGAGCAGGTCTTCAGGTCCCCGCTTCTTCTTGTGGCTGAACCACCAGATGGCGCCTTTCCGGATATCCAGCATGACAGGCTTTCCGGACAGGAGCAAGCCGGCGACCTCTCCCAATGTAGGTTGATGTCCTACCACCAGCACGGTACCTTTTCCTCCAGGCCAGTCTGCGGCAGACAGCACAGTATTTGCCGATGCCCCTGGTCCGATTTCCTCCACCGTGTCAAATTCATCATCCAGCGCCTCTGCTGTTTGCCGAGTGCGCATAGTGGGGCTTACCAGCATGCAGGTATCTTTCGGCAACCTTGGTTTCAGCCATTCAGCCATCGCCCGCGCCTGTTTCAACCCTTTATCCGTCAGCTCTCGCGCTTCATCCGGCGAACCGTCCTCAGCCTCTGCATGACGCCATAGAATAAGTTCCATAATTTCCCCTGCAAAAATTGTCGAATCGTATTCGATATACCGACCGAGGCATCAGAGGGAATGCAATTCCTTCGATATCCCACCTATCGGCCAGCAGCAATCCGTTCAGCCTTTCCTTGAGAAACCAATTGAACTCCATTTATCCCATGCGCCATAATGGCTGGTGATGGGGCCGACCGGCAACGCGAACAGAATCAACAGCATCCCAGCTACTACACTTGCGATTGCCCCCAAGTCTGAATAGCCCGTCAGCGGCAAGGGAGCCAATACCAACCAGGCTCCAAATACCACATTCACGAAACGGAGCGGACGTCCTACTTCACTCAATGCCATAATCGAGAATGTTACAACGAGAGAGCCTGACAGATGATCACTATTGGCAGCCACTCCCGTATTATCGAAAAGGATACGCGAGCACATCAACGTGATCCCGATCAAAATGCTGGCGGCCATGTTCCACGTAAAGTGGACGCCAGTTTCCATGATTTCGCGCAGCACAGCCAGTGGGGGCCCCTCGAATCTGCTTGAGTAATCGGGACCCCCTCCTTCCATCGTATCTCCATGCCACAATACATGCCACAGCAACCTCCCATTGCGTCGCCGATCCTGCAGAAACTGCAGCGTGGCCAGAATCTCATCGAATGAGTACGGGATTTGCAGGAGCATCGCGACCGCCGCAACCAGGCATAACGTACACCAGGTCCCGATTATGATGGGCTGGATGATGATGAAGTAAATACTGACTACTCCCAGCGGTACAATCAGTATCCCAAAGAAAAGCACCATCCAGGGCATGGTTCGCCAGCGGCGCTTGTCGCCAATAATGCCTGTAAGGATCTCCATCACGTAGACAGCTGCGCCCAGTCCCGCGTCTGCTACCGGCCACGCTTCGGATATTTCGGAAGTAATGATGCGTGCAGTACCGTCATCAAAGAATGGATCCCAGACGTGATCGATGTGGCCCAGCTGAAACGCAGCCATATAGCGGGACAGGAATAAGCCCACGAATGCCAGCGCCACGATCGGGATGCGATTGGTCATCCCCGAAGGGCTGTAGCTCCAGCCAGGGGGGGTGTCGGGCCCGCTCATCCGGGCAAGAACTCCGATACCGGGTGGAGGCGATACGACTACCGCAAACAGAATGACCAGCGCTCCAATCAGGGTATCGTTGGCATAGACTGCTGCACTCGGCGTCCAGAACAGCAATGGCGCAAACAACAGCCATGTACCGAGAAATGCAGTTATCCAGCGCGCCCAGCCGTTGTCGCGCGACATCGACAGAAATCCGAAGACTACGATCAGCAGACCCGTAATGACATCGCTCATAGTCATCCAGGTGGCGGACAATGCAAGGCCCCGCCCAGTGGGTGTAATCGGTGCCTGAACCACCATCCATGATTCCGTAAGGCCGAAGATGAAGGGGCTCGAAATCAGCCACAACCCAAGCGCGACATTGGCAAAATGGCACCACAAGGTCTGCTGGTGCGCGCTACGCTCCTCATCCTGATTCCGGGCAATAAGCGTAGCGCTCGGCAGCTTGTCTTTCTCCATATCCTCCAGCCAGACGGGTAGCGCAAGTTTATTACGCCTGTACCAGGCTGCCGGATCCTGCTTAAGGTGATCGATCATCTTGGGCAATGCTTCGCGCAGCGTATGCTGAGGCTGCCAGCTCAGCAGCTCCTTCGCGCGTGAAATATCCAGTTCGAAATGATCGTCCGATAACGCCACCATAAACGGTTTGACGAAAGGCTCGATTCCCCGGTCGATGGAGTCTGGAATCACATCTTCCATCTTGTTCTGCAGCCATGCACCCGCAACAGCGACCGACTTCGGGACCTGGTGCGTTACCCAGGGCGATCCGTGAATGAGTTGCCCCATGAAGTTCTGGAGTCCTTCATAACTCTCCGTCGAGGGCTCACCTATCAGCAGGAAAAGATTTTCAGGGATTTGGCCGCGGCGCTCTATGGTCAGCCGGAACGCACGCGCGACATCGTCGATATGAACGAAGGATTGCCCATGCGAAGGGTCCCCGGGAAAAACATGGCTCTGCAGTTGACGTTCGTAGATACGCTGCATCTGAGTGCTCAGGGAAGGCACTTCGCACCAATCAGTATAAACACCGGCGAGGCGAAGGATTACAAAGGGTATGTCCCCATGGTTTGCGAGCACTACATTCTCTGCGGCCACCTTGGATTCCGGATAGGGCCATTTTGGGTCCAGAGGGTGTGCCTCATTGATCGGCAGGCCTGGCACCGTGGCTGCATGCACCAGCATCGTGCTGGCGTAAATGAATTGCTCAACCTCGAATGCCTCCAAGCCCAAAAGCAGCCGTTCCGTCCCCTGTATGTTAACTTCGTCATACAGCGGATTGGGTTCATCAGAAAAATCGTAAAAGGCCGCGAGATGAATGACCGAAGCAATTTTAGTCCCATAACGCTCCCGCAATTGCGCACACGCATGCGCCATTGCATCATCCGAAGAAATGTCGGCATCGATACAGTTCGCGGCCGCACATTTCTGTTCGAAGCCGACAACATTGTAATCTTCGGCCAGTGCAGCGGTGATTGCTTTGCCGATTCTGCCCTCCGACCCGGTGATCAGGATGAGCGGTTTTCCTGTGGATGGCGTAGATGACTGTTTTTTCATTTCGCAGTTAATCAGACCAAGCCCATGCCATGGGCAACATGAACAACCCTGCCGAACAGAAAAAGGCAGAAAAGCCGCATAGGTCAGGTAGCGGTTTAATAAACGCTTGCTGCTTCGCCACCGGAAAGATAAAAAGAATCAGCCTGAAATCAGGCTGATTCTTTGATGCCTTTGCCTAATTATCTGACGCGCTTGGAGTCGTATTCACCTGTTTGCGTGGTGGTATAAGGGGTTTCCTCGTAGGGTGTATCCGGAGAATCCGTCGGCTGTTTGGAAACCCGGCCGGAGGATTCGGTATAGGACTTTGTCCCGTAATAGGCGTGAATCTTGTTCTCCCATGTCGGGTCCGCCATATCCGGCCAGTCATCCTTGTCAAAACCTGGCGCCGATTCAAGCCGATCCTTGTCCACATCCAGGATGAAACGCTTGTTCTCCGTATCCAGCGTCAATGCATTCCAGGGCACCGCGAAAAGCTTGTCGCC
>CAYXQR010000066.1:0-7286 GCA_964466955.1 uncultured Nitrosospira sp. | reverse complement strand
GAAATCATCCCGTACACGGTGGAAGAAAAACGACCGGATCTTGCCACGCACGAGATCCGTAGCGTATCCGTTGTGCGGGACACAGATGAAGGCCCGCGTCCTGGCACCAGCACACAGGTTCTGGCCACGTTGAAGCCGGTCTTCGCCGCCAACGGAACGGTGACGGCGGGCAACAGTTCGCAGATGTCCGATGGTGCAGCCGCGGTGATCGTCGCCAGTGAAGCCGCGCTGAAGCGCTTCAACCTCAACCCGATGGGGCGTTTTCTCGGCTACGCGGTGGCGGGGGTGCCTCCGGAGATCATGGGGATCGGTCCGGTCAAGGCAATACCCAAGGTGCTGGATCAGGTCGGCCTGAGAAAGGATGACCTCGACTGGATAGAATTGAACGAGGCATTTGCTGCCCAGAGTGTCGCCGTCATCAACGAGCTGAAACTGGACCCCGCCAGGGTCAATCCCCTTGGAGGCGCAATCGCGCTAGGCCATCCGCTGGGGGCAACCGGCGCCATCCGGACAGCAACCATCATGCATGGCCTGCGCCGGCGCCATCTGAAATACGGCATGGTGACCATGTGCGTCGGGACCGGCATGGGCGCGGCCGGTGTGTTCGAAGCTCTCTGATCTGGCGGCGTGTCGGAACAGCTCAAACTTACTTTCCGAAATAGACATAGGCTTTCTGGGGCACACTCGACTCCTTGAAACGCCTACGCTCTTCAAGGTCGATTTTCTTATCCCACCAGATTGCGCGCGCTTCCCTCTGGTCGTCTGCCAGTTTCGGATTCTTCTCAAACAACTCCCGCATGAATTTGGTATGGTCCGATTCGTACAGTTTCATTTCCTTCTACTCCTTGTTCTTTTCTCTTTCCCAATTTCCACCCCGGCTTGAAGCCGTGCAATATACTGAAACTTTACCATAATTTCAAATTGGCAGCATCCGCCCGCCTGTCATTTTTCCTTGTGACGATTGAGCCTCCTGATGAACTCAGTGAATGGCAACCCAAGTTCCTCTTCACGTTGCGATGCGCGTTCCGGCAGGCCTTCCCACATCTTTTTCGCGGATGCGTGTTTGAAAGCGAAGACAATCAGATTGCCATGCGGTTCTGCCATCAAGGTGGCGATACGCCCGTTGAAACTGGTCTCGATTCGGGCAAGATGATCGTGAAGCCCCTTGTCGCGGCTGAGCAGATTGACGACCAGCACGCCATGCCGATTCAATGCCGCCCGCGCGCGATCATAAAACGCCTGACTGGTGAGCGATGGCACGTGACGGCCATCCTCAAAACCATCCACCATCAGGATATCGGTGCTGGCAGGATTCCCCGCCACATATTCTCCTCCGTCTGCAATCAGCACCTGGAGGCGATCGTCATCCTGGGGCAGGAAGAAATGGGCGCGTGCCGCGGTGACGACCTGCGGATTGATTTCAATGGCAGTTGTTCTCACGCTCGGCAACCGCTGGTGAACAAACTTCGCCAGTGATCCGCCTCCCAGCCCGATCATCAGAAGGGTTTCAGGCTGCGGATGAAACAGAGTAAAGCCCATCATGCACTGGACATAAACGACTTCCAGTTCGTCCGGTGCACTTAGTCTCATTGCGCTCTGAATCATGCTGCTCCCCAGGTGAAGCGTACGCACCCCATGCTGTTCGCTGAGCTGAACCTCCGTGCGAGCACCGGGTTTACGGGGCGAATCTGAGGAAGCCGTGCGGAAGCCGCCGCGCGTTGCGCGGCTGGGACTGCGTCTGGAAAAAATGCGCATGAGTTGTCTAAACCTTCCCTGTGTCCAGGATAAATGCTTTACATGACAGGTTTTTTGGCCTAGGTTTAGATTGCACGGATATCCGAAATATTCCAAACCACCGAGACGATCATCCCCGAATGAACGACGACATTCCGATGCCATACACCAGAATCAGGACAGCGAGCGTGAGCAAGCTCCTCATTCTAGCTTCTCTTATGACTGCATGTCTTCTGGCAGGATGCACCGCCATTGGCCTGCAGGAAAAGACCGGGGCTCGGGGGGCAAAGTTCTCGGGAACCCACGACGCGCTGGCGTCTTGCATACTCCGGGGACTGGAATCCGACAGCCGCTGGGTGATTCGTGCCCTGCAATATGAGGTGAGAACGTATCCGGAGATCGGCATGACGGAAATTTATGCCTACGCACCGGGTGTTTTGCCGGGTACCTATGCGCGTAATTCTCCCGGGAACCCGGATGCAGTCATCGCCCGGAAACCGCCTGTCGAGGTATCTTCGCGCAAGGTCATACGCGACGTTCATCCCGGCTATTCCTTTGTCCTGGCTCTTAAAAAAACGGAAAGCACTACAGTCTATGCCAACCTCAACGGCAAGCAATACGAAGGTGGCGTCGCCTGGGAAAAACTCATCGCCTGTTCGCGCTGAAATATTCCGCTTCCCGCTTCCATTTATCAGCTCCAATCGCACCCATCCGCAGGCCATAGCTGCACACCACGTTGTTCGCGATTTTGCGAGCACTCCGCGTTAGAATGGCACCCTGGATAAAACATAAGTGTCCGGTGTTTCAGAGCACGAGCCCGGGCTGATGCCTATGCGCAGCTCCGAAGCATTGCGGCGCCGCGTGATGACGATGGTGAACAATTGATGTCTTTTTCAATACCTGTACTTCTGCGCAACGGAATGATGGCAGGGGTCATGCTGGTCCTGGCGAACATCGAAGCTTTTGCAGGAGATTTCGAGGATGGAATGAAGGCCGTCCTGAGCAAGGACTATGTCGGCGCCGTGCAATCCTACAGAAAGGCGGCGGAGGCCGGAAATCCCGACGCCCAGTTCAACCTGGGCGTCCTCTATTCGAGAGGCCGGGGCGTTCCGCAGGACTATGAGCAAGCGGCGAAGTGGTATCGCAAGGCTGCGGAACAGGGGGATGCTCCGGCCCAATCCATGCTCGGTTTCATGTATCTCAAGGGCCAGGGGGTCGAGCAAGATTATCAGCAGGCCATGTTCTGGTATTTCCGCGCCGCGGATACGGGCTACGCGGTAGCGCAGTACAACCTGGGGGTGATGTATGCCCAAGGCCAAGGCGTTACGCCAGACTATGAACACGCCCTTTCCTGGTATCGGAAGGCCGCGGATCAAGGCCATGCTCCTGCCCAGGCGATCCTGGGATTCATGCACCTCAAAGGGCAAGGAGTGGACCAGAACGACGCCCAGGCCGCTGCATGGTATCGAAAAGCGGCGGAACAGGGTTATCCCGACGCTCAATATGCGCTGGGCGTGCTGCATGCAAAAGGCCGCGGCGTCGAGCAAAGCGACAAAGAGGCCGCGTCATGGTATCGCAAGGCGGCCGATCAAGGACACGTGGATGCCGAGCTGAATATGGGTCTCATGTATGCTGCCGGCGAAGGAATGGCGCAGGACGACAAGCAGGCTGCCGCATGGTACCGCCAGGCGGCGGCGCAGGGCAACGCGCGCGCGCAATTCAAGCTTGGCGTCGCGTATGCAAAAGGCCGGGGTGTGACCCAGGACGATTATGAAGCCGCGGCCTCCTACCGCAAGGCCGCGGAACAGGGGTACGCGCCAGCCCAGTTCAATCTCGGCGTCATGTACGCGACCGGCAGGGGCGTGATACAGGATGATCAGCAGGCTGTGTCCTGGTATCGACAGGCGGCGGAACAAGGGGATGCCGATGCGCAATTCAATCTGGGCGTCCGCTACGATAGTGGCCGTGGTGTCGAGAAAGACGAGCAGCAAGCCCTGGCATGGTACCGCAAGGCGGCGGAGCAGGGCTACGCGCGTGCGCAATACGCCCTTGGCGTGAAATATGATATCGGTCAGGGAGTACCTCAGGATTACGCACAGGCACTGGATTGGTACGGCAAAGCGGCAACTCAGGGCCACCCCGGCGCTCAAACGAATCTTGGAGTGCTATATTACAAGGGTAGCGGCGTCAAACAGGACTATGTAGAGGCCGATAAGTGGTTCAGTATCGCCGGCGAGGCAGGATATGAAGATGCCCGGGAAAATCGCGAACTGATGGAAAAACTCATGACGCCGCTACAGATAGCCGAAGCACAACGACAGGCGCAGGAGTGGGCGAGTGCCCGGCAGTAATGAGCGAGTAAACGCTGTTCGCCGTGCGCTGGCCGGATGCCGGGGAACAATTCAGGCCAGCATGCGACGTGATGAAATGCAGGGGCATCAGATCATGGAGGATACACCCGTTCCGCACATCAGTGCACAGACGACTCCAGATGGGAAAAATTACTTGGTCGTTTGCGCCTTCTTTTCCTTGGCGATCGGGCTTTGCAATGTGTAGCCTTTCTCCTTCATCTTGTAGCCGCCGTAGGCCCCGGCACCGCCAGCGACCAGATACCAGCAGCCCGACAGTGCCGGAAGCATGGTCAGCAATACAAGCAGGCGAACGACATGTTTTGTCTTCATGAAAAGCTCGCAGCCAGCAGAAAATCAACTTGCGGGAATGTACCCTATGAAGGCGGATTGGTCAATTTGTCATCCCTGTATCCGCCGACTGCGTTAACGTCATGCGGCACCAGATCCGGCTGAATGAATAACCAAGCAAATTCCGAGGAGACAGCATGAATAGCGTACCGATTTCTGAAACGTGGATCAGGCGCCTGCTGATCCTTTCGCTGATCATGCTTCTTTCAGCCTGCCAGTCGGCGGAAACCCGGCGTTTCGGCGGCCTCGTCGGCAGCATTGCCGGGTCCATTGGTGGAAGCTACCTCGGCACCTCTCTTGGGGGTGGCACCGCGGGACGCATTCTCGGCGCAGTCGCGGGCGGCGTGGCGGGATACTATGTAGGCGCTACCGTAGGGGGCTATCTGGGGAAGGACGATCAGCGGCGGATGGCGGAAGCGTCGCAGCGTGCATACGATACCGAGGAACCGCAGACCTTCAGCAGCCCGGACAGCGGAGTGCAGGGCAAGGCCGAAGTGGTGGGAGTGGCAGCCGATCAGGAGTGCAAGACCATCAGGCAGACAGTCGTGCTGAAAGATGGAAAAACAGTGACGGAAGATGTGAAGAGCTGCAAGGAAGCGGGCTGAGCAGTTCTTTCCTTGAAATGGTCGGAGAACAATTTCTCCGACCCTGATCCGCCTATCGATTAGAGCTTTTTTAAGACTTTCATAATAAAAGTAAACTTATTGGCGCCCTGAACACGAATCGAACGTGTGACCTACCCCTTAGGAGAAGGAGGTTTTTAGCATTTATCCGCATTGATCAATATTTCCAAAATCCTTAATTTCTCTTCGAAACAGTATCTTGTAATAATACGACCCGTTCATTGTATTAAAATGTATTCAGCTATATACTAAAAATCTGGTTACAAATCGGTTACAAATTCAGTGGCAAAGGTAAAGCTGACAGCTGGAAGGATTCAGACCTTCCAATGTCCTGCGGGTAAAGCCCAAGTCTTCCTATGGTGCGCTGACGTGCAAGGGCTTGGGATACGTGCAACCGCCGGGTCAAGCCGGAAACGGTACATCTTCCAGTCTAAGTTAAGCAAACGATCAATTCGAATCACCATCGGAGAAGTGAGCTCCTGGAGTATCGTCCAGGCACAAGCAGAGGCCCGGCGCCTTCAAGTACTGATAGACCAGGGGGAAGATCCTCGTCAGATAGCTGCAGATAAAGAGGCAGCCAGGGAAGCGGAGACGGTGGCGCGGAAGCTGCAGGAGGCAACCCATTCAATAACCGTCTCTGAGGCCTGGCGGGATTATGCTGCTGAGCGTGGTGCGTCTAAGAAAGACGGGAAGCTAGAATGGGGAGAGAGACATCGGGGGCATCTGCGTTATTTTCTTCAACCAGGCGGAACTGTACGTACTCGAGGCCGCCGGCCAGGTGAACCGGAAACCACGCGATCTGGTGTGCTGGTCCCATTTATGTCCATGCGGCTTGTAGATCTGGATGCAAATGCAGTTGGAGCATGGTTGGAAAAAGAAGCCGCCATTGCTCCGGGGACCACCGCCAAGGCGTTCAGCGTCCTACGCGCCTTCCTGACGTGGTGTAGCAAAAATGAAAAATATCGTACGGTATTGGATACCAATGCATACCAATCTGATGAGGTAAAGAGGAAAGTTCCCATACTCAAAGCCAAGAAGAATGACAGTTTGAGAAACGCTCAGCTCCGTCCATGGTTCGAGGCCGTGCGCCGGATCGGGAATCCAGTTATTTCTGCATACCTGCAAAGCCTGCTGCTTACAGGGGCTCGGCGCAATGAGTTGGCAGCGCTTCGCTGGCAAGATGTCGACTTCCGATGGAAGAGTATGACCATCCGGGACAAAGTGGAAGGAGAACGCGCCATTCCCTTAACCCCTTACGTTGAGTGCCTTATTTCCACGCTACCGAGACGTAATGAGTTTGTTTTCAGCAGCCTGACGGCAACATCGGGAAGGCTCGAGGAGCCGCGCATCCCTCACAACAGAGCATTAGCCGCGGCCGCGTTGCCTCCCCTGTCTTTGCATGGTTTACGGCGTTCTTTCGGGACCCTCGCGGAATGGGTGGAGGTGCCAGTGGGTATAGTCGCCCAGATCATGGGGCACAAACCCAGTGCCATTGCCGAGAAGCACTATTTGCGGCGTGAGCTCGACTTGCTGCACTTATGGCACGTAAAGGTTGAAGCGTGGATATTGGAGCAAGCAGGAGTTGAATTTGTGCCTACTCAGCCAAGTTTACAGGTGGTAAAGAACGCCTGACGATCAAGCTCCAGACTATCCCGACGGGGAGAAAAGCGGAAACCTTCACCGCCTGTCTGGTGCCCTCATCATGATGAAGGAATAACACCTGAAGGGGTGCTCTGTGAACCAGTTTGTCCGCTTGGAACTGCGCGCATTCTTGCTGCGTGATTTGATTGGAGCTGGGCTTGTGCCTGAGAACTATTACGGCAGGCTTCGAGAATACGATATTGAAACTTCAATTCTCGATCGCATGCTTGGCCAGAAACTGAGATTCTCCGCTGCCAATTCAGGATTACCCATCAGGCAACGTAGAGCATCGGATCTACTCATTCACTTTGGGCTTTACCGGGAATACAAGGCGCGCGCTGAGTTGGCCAAGAATAGGAAGCATACCTTACGGCCGTTGTTTGGGTCCCTATCAGAAACAGCGCTTTTCCTAAACGAGTTTGACGATATTCCCGTTTATGGAGATTTCGGGAAGATGCTCGCTTCGATGGAGCGCGGTTTCTCCGGTATGGTTCAAGCTTATGCCGACTGCTTACCAGAAGATGACCGATCCAGGGTGCTGGTGTACATTGAGGAGAAAAACGGAAAATCAGATTCAGCGACGGATATG
>CAYXQR010000065.1:0-4110 GCA_964466955.1 uncultured Nitrosospira sp. | reverse complement strand
CGGCCTGCTGCTGGCAGGGTGGAATCCAAAAAGTCGTTCCTTTACCTGGTTATTGCTGTCAGCTGTCACGCTGGCTGCATGGATGTTTCCGCGCCACAAGCTGTTCGACATTTCTCTATCCGTCCTGCTGATGGGCATGCTGGTGTTTCTGGTCAGCAACCCGACGCGTCTGCGCTATTTTTTTGCAGGGGCGTGCATAGGGCTCGTTGCTGTGTTTGGTCGCAATCACGGCGTTTACGGCCTGGTGGGTGGCCTTGGGGTTGTAGGCTGGCTTGCCCTTCAGCCGGCGTCGGCAGGTAATGGCGGATTTTTCCGCGCAGTGGGATACTTTGCTGCCGGGGTCGCAGCCGGTTTTTCCCCCATGCTTCTCATGGCATTACTGCTGCCCGGTTTCGCTGGAGCGTTCTGGGAAACCATTGTTTTTATGTTTCAGCAGAAAGCGACCAATCTCCCCCTGCCTGTGCCGTGGCCGTGGAAGGCTGCATTCGGCTCGACGGACGTCGGCGAAGTATCTCGCGAGGTTCTGATCGGGTTGTTTTTCATTGCTGTCGTCGTTTTTGGCGTGGTTTCGATCGCGTGGGTAGTCAGGCAGAGACGGAACGGAAGCATGGTATCGCCGGTCATCGCTGCGACGGCGTTTCTGGCACTGCCTTACGCGCACTATGCCTATTCGCGCGCCGATGCGGGACACTTGGCCCAAGGGATCTTTCCGCTGCTGATCGGCAGCCTGACCGTTCTGGGAACACGACCTGCGAAGATCAAGTGGCCTGGGATAATTCTTCTGTGCGGGACGAGTCTGTGGGTGACTCACATTCACCATCCCGGATGGCAATGCGGAGGAGGTAACACGTGTACCGGTATCGAGGTTTCGGGGACCATCCTTGAGGTTCCGTCCGATACCGCCGCGTCAGTGCATCTGCTGAGAACCTTGGCGCGCGAATATGCCCCGGATGGGCGCAGTCTGGTCGTGACTCCCTTCTGGCCGGGAGCGTATTCCCTGCTTGAAAGACAATCGCCCATGTGGGCGATCTACGCGTTGAAGCCCAGAAGAGAAAGCGCGCAGCGGGACGAGATCGAGCGGATCAGGGCAGCCAATCCTGGGTTCATCTTTGTATACGATCTGCCTCTCGACGGGCGGGAGGAACTGCGCTTTCGGCACACTCATCCGCTGATCCATCGGTATATCGTGGATCATTTCGAGCGGCTGGACATCACATCCAATCCTGCTTATCAGGTATACACGCCTTCGGGCTGGCAGACTCAAAAGATGAAGCCGTGAAAAACGGTTGCGGAAACCGTCCAGGTTCGCCCGTGCTAGGGTTTGTGCCCCGCCGTACATACGAAAAACTCCTGTCGGCCTATCCTGATATCACGTTCACAGTTGTGCGTGGGTCAGTCGCGCAGCCTTTTATGCATGAGGGTGACATGAAGGGAATCTGGTCTCTCATCAAGGAATCTTTTTCAGCATGGATGGATGATGATGCGCCGAGCATGGGTGCTGCCCTAGCTTACTATACGCTCTTTTCAATCGCTCCTTTACTGTTGATTGTCATTACCACGGCGGGGCTCTTCTTCGGGGAAGAGGCGGTGCGCGGAGAGATTTTTGGGCAACTCCGGGGGCTGATGGGCGATGAGGGGGCCAAGGCAATAGAAGCATTGCTTGCGAGCGTCAGCAAGCCCGAAGAAGGTGCCTTAGGGACGATCGTTGGCGCAATCTTCCTGCTGATCGGGGCAACTACGGTCTTCAATGAACTCCAGAATGCTTTCGATCGCATCTGGCAGGCTCCAGCCGGAAAACAATCCGGCGGTGTGTGGGGTTTGATCAGGTCCCGGCTGTTATCGTTCGGACTCATATTGGGCATTGGATTTCTGATGATGGTTTCGCTCGTATTCAGTGCGGTAATGGCGGCAATGGGGAAGTGGTGGGGGCCGTTATTTTCCCGCATGGAACTGCTGGCGGGCGGGGTGAATTTTATCCTGAGCTTTGTTCTTGCAACCGTGGTATTCGCCATGCTTTACAAATTCATGCCGCGTGTCAGGATGAACTGGCAGGACGTATGGGCTGGAGCCGCCGTCACCGCCATGCTTTTTGCATTGGGCAAGCTCCTGATAGGGATGTATATCGGGAAAAGCGCGATCAGTTCAGGCTTCGGAGCGGCGGGCTCGCTTGTCGTCGTACTGGTGTGGGTCTATTACTCCGCGCAGATCTTTTTGCTTGGAGTGGAATTTACGAAAGTGTTTTCACACACCCATGGATCAAGAAAAAGCGTGTCGGCCGCGCCGGATGGGATGCCTGGGAAAAGGGAAAGTGTATGAGCCGTTGGGAAAGATGATTCCAAAAGCATGCTCGAAAGCGAGGTTCTTATCCCTTTCTTGTCTTTGTCCTTAATTGATCGGTATCAGTCATCCGCCGCCATGACATTCCTGTCACGCGGCATTCCCTTCATCGACCCGAAAGGCCATGACCGGTTCCCTTGGCTGGGCATCGCTGGTAACGCAATGTATGTCTTCCGCCAAAGCAGGCTCGCTTCTGCAGGCAGAGTGTAATGCTCCGGGGTAGGCTCTAACTGCGGGAACTTGTTCATCCTTTTGCAGGATCGTCCATTGAATGAGCTCATGCATTTTTTCCGCGGTTGTATCCCATGACGTTGCGGAAATGAGCTCTTCGGTTTTTGAAATCTGTCCCTTGTTTTCTTCCGGGGTGGTGAGCAATGCCTGTTCACAGGCTTTGATGAATTCCTTGGGCGTCCCGGCGACAGAAACCACATCCCCGTACAATTCCATCACGTCGGCTATAGCCGTACTGACTACAGGCAATCCTGCTGCCATGTACTCAAGGATTCTGTCAAGGCTGGCAGAATGAGTCGATTCATCGAGCGCAAAAGGGAGGAGGCACACGTTCCACCCGGCCAGCAAATGGGGCAGTGCCTCATAACGCTGCTGCCCGAGGTAATGGATGTTATGCCGTTTCGGCAGGGTCACAGGATCAATGCGAGTTATGGGGCCGGCCATCACGATCTGCCATAGAGGATGCGCTTCGGCAAGAGCCTCGATGAGCTGAATGTCGATGCGCTCATCGATCACGCCGTAAAAGCCCAGTCTTGGACCCGGAACGTCTTCGTGCGCGGGATGAGTGTGGCTGCGATCCAAGGCTTGTTCGAAATGGGCTGTCTCGACGCTGCCCGAAAAGCAGTGCACATTCCAGTGCCGTTCCAGCTTCATGCGATAAAGGCTGGGGCTCGCTGAAAACACAAGGTCTGCAACTTTGAGCAGTGCGTTTTCCCGTTGCAGCATCTGCTTGGGAGAATCCTTGCACGCAGACAGCTCATCAATGCAATCGTATATCACGGCCGCGGGTTGCAGTTCCTGTAGCAGTGGCAAAGCCATGGGTGTAAAGAACCACGCGATATGTTCCTCATCCAGCACGACGAGTTGCCGCATCAGCTTGATGAGGTGGGGCAACTGCTCGTCATGAAAACCCTTTGCTGTGACCGGTGTATACGGCTTAAGTACCGTGACATTCGCCCCGGGGGCGGAGGTCTCAAAAAAACTGTCGTCGTCGTGAAACACGGGTTCTTCAATGAAGACAATCTTATAGTTTTCCGCAAGCCTGGTAAGAAGGTGCTGGGAGCGCTGGTATGCAAAATCCCAGCGGAAATGGGAAAAAACGATGATTGTCGTCATTGTGTCTCCTGAGATGGTGAATAGAGCTTCTATTATGCAAAAACTGTTCTTTGATCCCTTATATATCAAGCAATGCAGTGCCCATATCGATCGATCGATGTTCACTGAATTGCCTGTTCCCCCACGAGCTCCCAAAGTTAGCGCCACCATATGGTCCGGGTTTTCGACGTGGGGCACTGTGCGATAACGAACATTCGTCGCCCGGCTTTTCCAGTTTACCCAGGAGGTGGAAAGGCAGGAGAGCAAATGGCCGACGGTAAATTGCCCTGCGCAACGCACGGCAACCGAGACAAGTGTTAAGGAAGCCCTGGAAAAAACAGGAGGGAGCGGAACAAGAAGAAGTGTACGTTTACAGAGGCGAACTGTCGCTGGTTAAAAGTCAGGATGGGGTTGGGGTCAAAATAACCTTGCGGCAACTATCCTCTT
>CAYXQR010000064.1:0-44545 GCA_964466955.1 uncultured Nitrosospira sp. | reverse complement strand
GATCCGGGCACATCTGTCCTGAGCCCGCTCAAGATCAATATCCTTTTGTGGATGTTTACACTCGGCATACTTTTTTTTGTCGTCTGGTATGTCGTGTCCCGGCTGGCGATCGTCGTGCGTACTCATGAGCATCATCTGGTGGAAGCATATGAGCAGATCAGCCGGTCGCAAGTGGAAAAAGACCGATATGCCGTCCTGATGACACATCAGCTCAAGGCGCCTCTGGACGCGATCCGCAGCAAGATCAATCTGATCAAAGGGAATTATTGCGGAGAAGTTTCACCGGATTTAAGGGACGTGATTTCCAAGATCGATAATCGAGCCTCGGGGATGGCCAGCCTCATTCTGGATGTGCTTAAACTCGAGCGCCTGAAGGCCGCCGCCCGGTGCAATGTTGCTCCTGAGTCTGTGAGTATCCAAGCAGTGATTCGCAAATGCATCGACAAGCTGAGGCCCATAGCTATTTCCCGGCAGATCGAGATCAGCATGTTCCATGATGACTTGATTGTCGAAGGGTTTCCCGATCAGCTGGAAATTCTTTTTGAGAACATCATTTCGAATGCGATTGCCTATTCATACGATGGGGCGCAGGTAGAGATTGTTTCTTCCATTGATCATCAGAATTTCTCGACAGCCGTAACCGTCATCGATCATGGAATCGGGATCAGTGAAAAGGATCTGCCACATATCTTTGATGAGTATTTCTACACTCCACGTGCTGCCCTGCACAACAGGGCATCGAGCGGGATAGGATTATCAATCGTCAAAACAGTGGCGGAGAACAACGACCTACACATCAGGATTTCGAGCGAACAAAACGCTGGCACCGCTTTTTCCGTCATCTTTCCAGTTGCAGCATCGGCATCGGATAAAATAACCGAACAGCAACAGCATGAGAGTCCGGCGGGACGCTCACTTCAATCCCAGGACGGATTGCCAGAACCGGCTAACGCGACCGTTTCACCCGGCATCCATTTACTGGGAAATCCATAACCTCCTCTGGCAAATTACTCCAGCCCGGGCTCGGCAGCCACTTTTTTTCTCATTATCTTGAGCTGGCCGCGATATATTTTGCCAGTGAGACGCCTCTCCCGGGCTGCCGGCGTCGGCCTGGTCGGTTTTCGTTTCTCAGGCGCCTCGGCGACGCTATCGATCAGTTCATGCAGGCGCCTCAACGCTTCCTCCCGGTTCTGCTCCTGGCGGCGATACTGCTGTGCCTTGATTACAACCACTCCTTCCGCCGTGATTCGCTGGTCATTCAGCTTCAATAATCGGTCCTTGCAGGCATCCGGCAATGAAGAAGCATGGATATCGAAGCGCAAATGAATGGCACTTGAAACCTTGTTGACGTTCTGCCCGCCGGCACCCTGCGCGCGAATCGCCTTCAGCTCGATCTCGTTTTCAGCAACCTTGAGCCCGTGTGCGCCTTTCATCCTGATAAGTCACCTGTTCAGATCTTCTACCATACGCTCTGGCCAATACAGCCGGAAATCCCTGCCATGGCGCGATCCCTCCCTTTTCAGAGTAATCCCTGGTCGGCGATCACTCCAAGCCGGTTTCCCAACGCGGTGAGAATCTCCTCGGCGAAAAATCGAAATCGCGCGTTGCTTCAGCATGATCGAAACAAAGGTCCATATTCATCCGCGCGGCCATTTCCGGAGTCACTGTTTGCATGAAGGACAGAAGATTTGCGCCGCGTATCGCCCCGCGGAAAAGCCATGCGGGGACAGTCACAAACCGTACGGGTTGCCCGAGCGACTGGAAAATTCTCTTCACCATGTGACGATAGGTCAAAGTTTCGCCACCGCTCAGGTTGTATGCTTTGTCGAACGCTGCGTGCTCCCATAGCGCCTGCATCGACGCATTCGCAAGATCGTCGGCATGGACGGGCTGGCGCTGCCCAGCCGCTTTTCCGAGCAACGGAAAAAAACCATAGCGGCTAATGACATGCGCAATACGCGTGATATTCCGATCATGGCGGCAATCATATACCAATGTCGGACGGAATATCGTCCAGCGCATGTTCCTTGCTTTGCAGAGCCGGGAGGTCATTTCTTCCGCTTCGGCAAGCCGTTCAGCCAGCCACCGCTCCATTTCGTTCGCGGAATCCGCTTTGCTGAATACGCTTGTGGAGCTGAAACCGATTACCCGCTTGACATGCAGTGAAGCAAGAGCGGGCAGCAGGGGAGGCAGCAGCCAGAGCGGTGCCAGATGAATCAGTGCCTGCGCATTCACGGCGGGCAGAGCATCCGCCTGGGCGATGTCTGCCTGATGCCAAATTAATGGACTCGTCGTGCCGGAATGCTTTCCCCCGGCCCGGCTGACGGCATGAACTTCGTAACCGGCGGCCAGTAATCGCGGCAGAAGGCATCGACCGATCAGACTGGTAGCGCCTGTGACGATGATTCGGGGAGGGGATGAAGGCTCAGGCATCAGTTCCCGGAAAGAAGGGAAGTAAAATGGATTGCGGGCTGAATGTGTCCCGTTTTGAACGGTTCACCTCGACCTGGGTTTCCATCGCCGACGTCGAGCTGTGTGTACCGCCGTCAGTGCAGCAAAACGCAGCCATATCCCCAGACCCACCAGCCACATCACCGCGCCTGGATATTCGTTCCGGTAAAATTTTCGATAAAAGCGCATCATTCCTTTATGCTTGTGCCACTCCACGAATATCGGGCGGGAGCGGCTGCACGTTCCCTTGTCATGCATGATTCTGGCATCCGGTACGAAGAGGATTTTCCATCCCTGCCTGCGAAAACGCATGCACCAGTCCAGGTCTTCACAGTGAAGAAAATAGCTTTCGTCCCAGACCCCGACATCCTTCAGTGCTTCACGCCTTACCAGCATGGCTGCACCGGATATCGCCTCTACCTCGATCGGGTCCGCGGGCAGCGGCTGCCTGTGCAGGTGAAAATCAAAAAACAGACGGGGCCAGTAGCGCTGCAACCGGTATAGTCCAAAAGCACGAACGAAGGAGCGCCACGGTGTAGGAATGGCGCGGCGACCGCCTGCCTGCTCACTGCCGTCCGGATTGACCAGCAAGCCTCCTGCCATGCCTGCGGCAGGACTCGCTTCCAGCACCTGTAGCAGGCGCCGCAATGAACCCTCGCCCAGGATACAATCCGGATTGAGGAACAGCACATACGGCTGGGTAGCTCGCGCAAGACCGATGTTGCAGGCCGCAGCGAAGCCGAGGTTAGCGGTATTGCAAATGATGTTCAGCCTGGGTTCCATCGGGAAGCGCTGGCGGCAATGCTCCAGGCTGGAGTCGGAGGACGCATTGTCCACCACGATCACTTCGCTTGCCTGAAGCAATGCCTCATGAACGCATTCCGTCAGGATCGCACTCGCTTGGTAATTCACCGTTACGACCGAAACAAGGGGGGGTTCTGTGCTGGCGTCGGTCACCATCCATCCATCATCCGAGCTGTGCGTTCAAGGATTATCGGTCGTCGGGCAGCAGATCGTCCAGCACAACAAGTCATCTTTTTATTGCCACGCTCGAACATGTGTCGTGTGATACTAATAGTGCATGGAAAACCGCTTGCTCGTTGCTCCCCCATTTTGCTCACCTGGATTCGAAGATATCTGCCTGATCAAATCTTTTTTTCCAGGAGTTATCTTTCCTGAATTGCACGATATCTTCCTGGCTTGCGCGATATGCCAGCGCCTGATCGATCACATTGACAACATCCGACTTGCGATCGATCAGATATACCCCCTCGCGGGTACCTCGCAGGGCCATCTCACCAAAAGCCGAACTCACCACAGGCAATCCCAGCGCGCAATATTCATAATACTTGATCGGATCGATGGAGGATGTCAGCGTATTCCTTTTGAACGGAATCAGACCCACGTCGAACTGAGCCATGGCTTGCAGCGCCTCTGCATGGGGAAGTGCAGGCTGCAGCTGGATGTTTTTGGGCAATGCTGCTCGTGGCGGCGCGTAAAGAGGGCCGATGAGGCGGAACATGATCTCCGGATGCGGCTTTGCGAGGTTGAAAACCAGGTCCCAGTCAAACCAGCGCCCGATTGTGCCGACATAGCCGATAACGTGCGGCTGATCCTTTAAGCGCGACCTCGTATCCGGTATTTCGGGCATTCTGTCCGTTGCACACGCATTGAGAACAAGGCGGACGTCACGCGCCACAGGCTGTGCCCGCTCCCGCAAAAGGGACGAAGAGGTGAATACGGTTGACACCGCGCTTATCAGTCTTCGCTCCCGGTTTGCCATTGCCAGACGTGACCAGCCCCTGTAAAAGGCGGGGTTGTCGTCCATGATGTCATAGAACGACCAGCTGAACCGCAAACGCGAAAGCAGGCGCAGCGCAAGCGTGGTGGGCTTACCGACCCCCAGAATGGTTGAATCATCGATGAAGCCGTCAACCGCCGATTCAGCTTCGCGCCAGAGCAGACGGTTGATCGAACCGGAAAAAGGCAATGGTTCGATAGGCAATGCCCTGGCTTGAACGACTGTCAGCCAGGGCGGAATATCGTAATTCGTCCCGTTCGTCTTCGGGCGCGGGTGCAGCAGGTCGGATATCGACGGAAACCGGCCTGGATAAGGGTCGATCCAGAGAACGTCGCCTCTGGTAACAGAATGAAAATACCTGATGAGTTCGTGTGGCCGCTGCGAGAAACTCGACCACGGGACAGAAGCAAGGTAAATCAGGCGCATGCGGTAAAGTAGTTGCGCAGCACCGCCGCAATTCTTTCTGCCGCCCTGCCATCCCCGTAGGGCGATACGCCGCGCGCCATTGCTTTATGGGCAGCTTCATCATGCAGCAGATGCTGCACGGTGCCAACGATTTCCTCGAAATCCGTTCCCACCACGCGGACCACCCCTTCCCGCACCGCCTCGGGCCGCTCCGTTTCAGAGCGAAGAACCAGCACAGGTTTTGCCAATGCCGGGGCTTCCTCCTGTACTCCACCGGAATCGCTCAGGATCAGATAGGCCCGTTTCATCGTCTCGACAAATGGCAGGTAGTCCAGCGGTTCGCACAAGATAATATTCGACCGGCTGCCCAGCATTTCATGTGCTGTGCGGTATACATTCGGATTGGGATGGACGGGATAGACTATCTGCACATCCGGGTTACGCTCCGCCACTGTCCGTATGGCCCGGCAGATTTCTCTGAACGGTTCTCCGAAATTTTCCCGACGATGCGCGGTTACCAGGATCAGGCGCTTACCAGGATCAAGCTGGAAGGGCAGGGGGGATTCGCGCTGAGCCACACTCAGTAGTGCATCAATCACTGTGTTTCCTGTCACGAAAATGGCGCTGTCGTCAGCACCTTCCTGCAGCAGGTTTTGCCGTGCGCTCCTGGTGGGGGCGAAGTGCCATCTGGCCACGCGGCTTGCCACAACACGGTTCATTTCCTCCGGAAAGGGATTTGACATGTCATGGGTGCGCAACCCTGCCTCGACGTGGCCGAAAGGAATGCGGTGATAGAAGCAGGCAAGGGCAACAGTCATGACAGTGGTGGTGTCACCTTGGGCGAGTACCGCGTCCGGTTGCTCGGCCTGGAACACATCATTCAGGTCGAGCAGAAGGCGTGCGGTCAGAGTGGTTAGCGGCTGATCAGCGCGCATGATATCGAGATCGATATCCGGGGCGATATGAAAAAATTTCAGCACTTGATCCAGCAGATGGCGATGTTGAGCGGTTGCCAGCACACGCACCTTGGCCCAGGACTCATTCTTCAATGCCTGTATGACGGGAGCCATCTTAATGGCTTCCGGACGTGTACCTATAACCCCAAGAACCTTTCTTTTGCTCATGCGCCTATTGGAGAAATAAAACTAAAGTTTGAAACGAGCTACTGGAATAATTCCAGTTCGCCAAGAGGGATAGATTCGCCAGAGTTACGATCCTTGAGTTCAAGGCTAAACCTTCCAGCATGTATTTCCGATGTGGCGACATCGTATGTACCTGTGACGAGATTAGGGCCTACCACTGTTTTCAACGAAATACCTCCGAGCTTCATTTCAGCCGAGTTTGGGGCACAACTGGTTTTTATCCAGAGAGCTGTTTTCGCTGCGCCGGTGAATTGAGAAATGGCGATACTTTTGGGCCCCCATTCCAATACCTTGCCAAAGTGAGTGGAAATCGCTCCATCAACAGTTGTTGCACGAGGTGGTTGACCAAAAACCTCGAATATCCCAAGCTTCTGTTTGATATTTCTGGCCGGGTCATAAACCATGACATCCAATCTTCCCGGTAAACCATTAATGTCATTCAAAAGAGTATTTTCGATTTTGGTTGTGATTACATTTGTATTTTTGGTTGTAGGTATCGCCTTGCCACCTATATAAACCTTTACTCTGCCGTTATAGGGCTCTATCGAAAACCAGTGACTGGAGTGTCCATCGGACTGAGCGTTGAATGACATGCCGACACAGGTAGATTTCGGTCCCCAGTCATTTATTTTTATGAAATTGGCAATTTTGGCCGATTCAAAAGAACCGGAGTCCTCCGTTGTTGCCACGCCTTCTTTATTTTTTATAAGTACGGCGTATGCGATCATGTCCCGTTCAAATTCCGACAATACCCATCCGTCAAGATTGGCGGTTTTTTCTGCGACGAATTCAGTCTTAATCGTTTGACGAATCCATGAGTTGAAATCTGCAACACTGTTAACCTCATCCCAGTTTCTTGCAAGCAGTTTTTCTTCCAGGATGTTTAAGTAATCGTTCTCCGCTACCCCGATATTAATCCCTTTCAAATTCAAGGCGATATTTCTTAAGGCACCTTTGGGGCCGAGGCTCTCCCAGTTGTCAATGCGATGCAAGGGGATAGATTTGTATGCGACAGATCCCGCAACAAAAGCGAGAATACCGCCCAGAAACATCCTTCGACTAATCGCCATGCGCATCACGACTGGCTAAATGATCAGCTAAGCGCACTGCCAGCGCAACGATTGTTAGGGTCGGATTGGAATAGCCCGTTGTCGGAAAAACTGAACTGCCCGCGATATAGATATCCGGTGTCCCGAAAACCTTGCAGTTTTCATCTACAACCCCATAATCTTCAGAAGACGCCATCCTTGTTGTCCCAAGGTGATGCATTCCTACATCAAGAGGCTGATTCTGGTTTGGAACTTTCTCTATCTGAACTTTCAAACGTCCCTGACCCGAGGCACCAATATATGTTGAGAATTTGTTGATGAAAAAAAATGCATTTTGAAAATCTTCTTCAAGAATATTCCAATCAATTCTAACCCTCGGCACCCCGTTTGCATCGTACGTTTTATCCAAAGTCACCCTACTATCCCTATTGGGCCGCTGACTAATGACCATATATAGACTATAGTGCCAGCCTCGTTCAGAATGGCTGAAGAAACCTGGATTTTCAGAGTAACTGCCGCTCAGGATTTTATCAGGAGTCGTAGGTGTGAGACTGATCATGAGGTTGCTTCTTCCAGGAAGACATAGAAATTGGCGGCTGGGGACGATCTTTGCCATCAAATCCCCTGTGCTTGTAGGTGTCCGATCATAATTGATGTTTGGTCGGGACAGCACTAGAGAAGTCGCGAGTGCAGAGTGATCTGCAAAACAGCGGCCGGTCCAATCTCCACCCAAATCTCTTCCGTTAACGACCGCTGAATAAAGGAGTGTTCGGGGGTTCTCTATACCACCCATAGCTAAAACATAGCGCTTTGCGGCCATCTTCACACGACGCTGGTTGGAATCAAGACAGACCAGCACAGAGCGATCCTCAGACGTGCGCTCAATATGAAGCAGTTGCGTATTAAGAGCGCAAAATATATAGGGTGATTGCTTTATATCCTGCCTATATCGCTCACCAAAGCGCGTAGGCGGACTGAACCTGAATATTGAATTCTTGAATTCAGAACCGCGCCCGAACTGAAGGAGGTTCAACATGCGAAAATCATTGATCTTATCCGTAGAATATTCTCCTTCCACCTCGCAGATTTTGTTAGCTTCGGCATAGTAAGAGGCCATGTCATCATATTTGATTGGCCAGCCACTGTAGGGAATTCCTTCATTTGCCTCAAAGTCTTCCCTGTCGAGGGGCCGGACCCAGCCTCCCCAATGATTAGAGCTTCCGCCAAAGTAGCGTAATCTCGAGGCAGGGAGTGGATATGGTCGTGATGTTACGTGACCAACATAGGGATCGTTTTCGGATTCGGATGGATAACTGAAACCGCCAGCCTCGATCAGCAGCACTTTTTTGTGTTTGGCAGCGAGGCGGAGTGCCAATGTGATTCCTGCTGGACCAGCACCGATCACAATTGCATCTGTCCCGTTATTGCTCATTTGAGCAAGCTCTTCGGCGCTAATAAACATTCACAGGAACTCTGGGATTAGAAGGACTACCCTTTCTGCAATAAAATAGCTCGGTATTCATGATTCCAAGCGTCTCATTCCTTGTGTATTCATACTCGATGATAAAACCCAAATTCGCCAGGAAAGCTTCCAGGTCTTTGCCATAGGTGCGATAGGCCAATACTCCACCCGTTCCATCATTGTTGGTATCGCCGTGATATTCCGGTTCTAGTAGATGGACATCCTTGGTTGGATCATCAGGATCGTTTACTTGCACCCGAGCCAAAGTTTCTTCCCAAGAGCGATTGTTGGGAACAGTAAACAAATAGATACCGCCGGGTTTAAGCACTCGATAGATCTCACGGTGCGCTCGATCATCGAGGCGCACGTGTTCCATAACATCGCTGGTAATTACAATATCCAGTAATTCATCTCCGTAGGTGAGGCACTCCAGATTTTGATTGGTAATGTCTCCTGTAATAATCTCACCTGTCTTGCCGTGGGGTTTATATTGCGAGAGCGTCAGGTCGATCCAGCCGGTTTTTTTTAGGAGATCGGGAAGGGGATAGGCGCATGCCGCGTAGTAAAAGGGCGGCTGCGTGTCATAGACCGTCAAGCGCCTATCGCTAGAATGTGGCAGTGTCGCTAAAGAGAATGTCTTAACCCCTGTTAATTCAGATATCGCACGCAACAGGCCTCTTGCGATTGAACGGTAGCGACTGGTGCTACGGCAGTGCTCGCAGTTGAGCGACTCGCGCCAAAGAGCGACCTCACTGTAAAAGAAGCGGCTCGCCCTGCCACAGATTACACATTGTCCAGAAAAGCATTTCCGTCCATTAAATACAGCCGGAACATCTGCGGGTTTGTACAGCGTGATAGATTGGTTGCGCCGATAGTCATGGGGAAGCCACTCACCCCACTTAGCCTCATAGGTTACTTTGTTCTGCTCGAATAGCCTCTGCCGTTCTTCCTGTTTGAGCTTGCTGAAAGAGGCCGAAAGATGGTGATGAACAAAAACGTCCTCAGCGCAGACAACACGCAACCCCAATTGCTCGATACGACGGCAATAATCATCATCCTCGAAGAAGCCTCGACCAAAAGCTTCGTCCAGCTTGCCGACACGCTCATAGGTTGCACGGGACATCATCACACAGAAGAACGCGGCGGTTCGTAGGGGATAAGTTTGCCCCACATGTTTGCGTATATAAGCAGCCGACTTGAGTAACATGTCTTCCATTTCATCGTAGGCGATATCTATCTTCGCCTCATTGCCGATATTGTTCGTCACCGGGCCAATCAGACCGATGGTTTTATCTCTTTCAAGATGACGAACCAACGTGCGAATCCAGCCAGAGGTGACGTACGTGTCATTGTTGAGCAGCACGAGATAGTCACCCGTTGCCTCCTCCAATCCCTGGTTGTTTGCCGCTGCGAAACCCCGGTTTTCACCATTGAGGATCAGTTTACGGTTGCTTTTGGCCGCGACCCATTCCGACAGGAACGCAGATGAGCCGTCAGCAGATGCATTATCAACCACAATGATTTCCAGTTGCGTGTACTGGCTGTACTCGTCGAGGCTCCAAAGACATGCACGTGTCAATTCCAAGTTGTTGTAGGTGACCACAATAACGCTGACTCCGGGGTCTCTCCCGGTTGTTTCCGCATAGTGAATGAGCCGCTCCGCGCGATGCTGCCAGGTTTGCTCTTGGGTAAAAGCTTTACGCCGTTGAATCAGCGCATCGGATTCTGGCTCGCTCAACACGCGGTACACAGCTGCCAAGAAAGCATCCTTTCCTGCCGTCACGTACACTAGACCGTCAAATTCCGCCATCTCAGGCAAGTCAACTGTCACAACCGGTTTGCCTGCGCTCAGGTATTCGTACACCTTGACCGGGTTGGTTGCCAAGGTAAGTGGAATCACCTTGAATGGCAGTAAACAGACATCAAAACCATATAGATAATGCGGTAACTTGCCGTAGGGCACTTCCCCGGTAAAAGTCACGTTATGCAGCTTAGACAGTCTTGCCTTGGCATTGACGGTGTCTGCACCGATCAGCAGTAAACAGCAATCCGGATGCTGCCTAGCAATAGCCTCAACCAGATCCAGATCCATCCACTCGGCAATTGCACCATAGTAGCCAATGACTCGTCGTCCTTCGGGATCACGGTAAACACGGTCCGGCGCTACTGAGAAATGTGCATAATCACCTGCGTTACGAATCACCGCCGACTGCGCCGCGTGGGAGGCGACCGCTTCATTCAACCAAGCGGATGTGGTGATGGTCAACTCGGCCTCGCTCAACAGCCGCTTTTCCAACTGCAGCAAAGACTCGGAATTGTTGCCAAAGCCCTCATGATGATCCATGCAATCATAAACCAGACGGCTATTCGGCAGTACGCTCGCGATGTCATGCCAGAATGGGTGATCAATCAGAGATACGAGCTGTTTACAATCAGCCCAAGCCAATACTTCACCAATGCTTTGTCGGAGTTGCGCGACAATTTCAAGACTTGGCGCGTTAGAGTAAATGGATAGTGCTCCTTTCGCAAAAAGCTTTATCTGAAAGCTCTGTTCCGTGGGACTTATCGCCTCGACCTCAAAGCCAGCACGTTCATCGTCGATCAAAGCGGGCGAAATGTAGAAAACCCTTCGGCCGGTTGAAGCTAGAGCCAATGCGAGCTGCTGAGGACGCTGATGCCGAAAATGCCAGTCTATAATGCCCCAAACAATGTAGTCCCACTTTTCGGGTCGTTGACTGTCAGGCCTAACTGCTGGAGGTTTAAACTGTACTACTTGCAATGCCCGGCGCCGGAACGACCTGATCGCTTTGTGAACAACCTGATGAAAGACAAAACTTACCAATAGCTTCGCAGGAGTAGGTACGGGCAGGCGATGATAGCGGTTGCGGAGTGCCCGAGCTAACCTCTGTCGATCGTCGTTTGTCAGTCCGTAACGCATTAGACGAGCAAGAAAGCGCAAACCCCGCGTGAAACGCCATGAGTTACTCTGCTGCATCAGGTTCACAAGTGCTACAGCCCTATCGCGCTCTGCAACTGCTTTATCGCGTTCGACCAAAGCTCGGTTGAGGTAGGCGATTTGTTCGTCGGGCTGGACTTCTGCATGCTTGCTTCGTTCCATTACACATCTACGCAGGGCAGCGATCTCTCTTTGCAACGAAAGCACCGTATTCGCCTGGCTTGCAGAGTGTTGTCTGTATTCGATCAAGGCTCCTGCCACGCGAATTGGGTCCCAGCCGGCTTTTAGCATTCGCTTGAACAAATCATGATCTTCAGGGCCTTCCGATCTACAATAGCCTCCGACTTGATCAAATGCCGAACGGCGGTACATTGACGACCCATGCATAAAATTTCTTGATTCAAGAGTTGCCAGCACATCTGCCGTTGGATCGGGAAATTTCCAAAGATAGATAGGCCAGCGCTCGGCACTACTCTCGCCAATGAGCGTAGCGCCGACATTGGCGGCAAGCTGAGCAGCTCTCGGTCCGAATATAGTCATGTCCGTAGATGCTATGGCAGCCTTGGGATGACGGTCGAGAGCAGTCTTACACCGCTCTATATAATCAGTTCTCATCCGGTTGTCGGCCCCCAGAAAGGCGATGTAATCACCAGTCGCAAGGCTTACTGCCTTATTAAAGTTATCAACAATCCCTAAATTTCGTTCATTCAGGACTACGCGTGCAACGTGTTCATAACCGCGAGCGACTTCCCGAGAACCATCGGTTGAGAAATCGTCAATCAATATTATCTCGTCGGGGGGCATGATCTGCTTTAGAACTGATTCCATCGCATCGCTCAGAAACGCACCATAGTTGTAGTTCGCTACGATGATAGTTACACGGCTCTTATCGAGCCTAGTTTTTTCATCGACAGTTACGCGATTCAACTGGTAGCGATCGTTATCGTTGCCTGCGATACACGAAAGAGCTCCCCGAAAATTTCGCTGTACCGCGGCCACGGCAAGCTCTGAATGATCGCCATGGGGGTAGGCAAACCAGTCGAAGTGCGGTGGTGGAAAGCGGGACCGTATCTCTTGTGGCACGCTGACCTCTTTTAACACCTCCTCCTCCAAGAGAGTATCCAAACGCCGGTGGCTTGCGGTATGCCATTGAATTCGGCCGCCGTATCGTGTCATCGTCTCCAGTTGCTCAATAGTGCAGAAACGCGTTCGCGGCTCAGGCGTATCGAAGCTATTGTCCCGACCTAGGTAATTCCCGGTAATGAATAGCTCAAATGGATAGCCCCACTTACGAAGAATTGGTAGGGCAAAAAAATAAACGTTCTCGTAGACCCCGTCAAAGGTGATCACGACATGACGAGGATTAGAATGGTCATAACTGGAAAGTGACACAACATCATAGGCCGCAAGTGCTGCCATTTGACGATTAAAAGTATCTGCGGTGACCCACCAAAGCGTTGGCGCTGAAAGCGCCACCTTGTGATAAAGCAAAATCATTTTCTATAGATTTCCAGTCTATGGAGATACTCGCGATAGGGATAGAGTGATACGTCAAGGATAGAATAGGGAAAACGAGGCGGATGCCACTCGTCGATGTGGCAAGAGGCGATAACGCCTTCATTTTCAAGAAGCCGATCAATGCATTCCATCACTACCGAAAAAGAACGGCCAATGTACTGCGGATAAAGCAGTCCGGTAATGACAATTAGATCAAAGCGACCGTGTTTTTCAGGGTCAAGCTCAAAAAGGGAAGACGTGAAGAATTCAAATCGATCGGCATCGTTACGGGCAGTCCGGTTGCTGTTTGCCCATCTAATGGCTTTCGAAGAAAGATCTGTTCCGAAAATTTTTTGACCGGGAAGATGAAAGGTTATGAATCCATCCCCGCAACCGATGTCTAATACTCGTGTCCATTTGCAGTGGGGCAATAAAGACAAAAGTTCGTTCTTGCGTCGCTCATCGTCTGGATTACTGCCGTAGCCCCATGGATCGGGCCTTTCGTAGAACGCGTCGAGTTCGCTAGGAGTTTGTATACCCAAGGTTATTCTATTTAGTACGTTTCAAGCGAGACCGAAAAAGGAGGAGTGTACCAAGCCCAACGTTCCCCGGTTGGCGGGTTAGCGGCGATGAAGCGTGCGGCAAGATCGATGTAATCAACATATTTCGTCGAGAGCCCTCGAGCGAACTCCACGAGATAAATCTGGATTCCATAACGCCCACCACGTAACCTATTTTCAAATGCTATTATCAACCGACTAGTTTCAGTCATTTCCCCTACCTGAAAGGTTATCCCTTCATATTGAGAATTAGACCCAACAATAAACTGTCCTGCCTCGTCAATAACGTAAAACGCGATAGCCGGGTTTAAGAAAGTGCTATTTAAGCGGAGAATAACTTCGATTTCGATAGTTTCTCCAAAATTAATCACAGGCTCCTCCTTGAAAGTTCCATTCAAGGTGACGTACAGAATTTCGCCCTGCTGCCTTGAGCCACTGCGATACGGGGCTACATGATCACCGAAATCAGCATAAAGCCCTTGATTAATTACCGCTGAGAGTTCATGTTTTGCGGAAGATTTTGCCAATGGAGTTTTATTGCCGCCGGCCTCATCAATAGAGTTCTCTGAAAAATACTGGTCCGATGCAATTTTCGTATCACCAAAATAAATCGGTTTTCCCTTTTTCAAATAAAGCGCCTGAGTGCAAATTTTCTGAACTTGGAGAATATCGTGCGTTACAAACAGAATTGAAACGCCCGCTTGAGAAAGTTCTTTCAATCTCTTTAGACACTTGAACTGGAACGCGAAGTCACCAACTGCAAGTGCCTCATCAATGATAAGAATGTCTGGGTCGACGTGAATCGCAACGGAAAAAGCAAGTCGAATGTACATGCCGCTCGAATATGTCCTAACCGGTTGTTCGATGAAATCATCAATTTCAGCAAACCTAATAACTTCATCCAGCCGCAATTCTACGCTAGCTTGATTTAGCCCGAGAATTGACATATTCATTCGCGCATTTTCTCTTCCTGTGAATTCAGGATTGAAACCAGCTCCAAGCTCTAGCAGGGCAGCAACACGACCATTGATTTGAATCTCTCCAGTTGTCGGAGCCAGCGTGCCACAAACAAGTTGCAGCAAAGTCGATTTACCCGATCCATTACGACCAATAACGCCCATGGTTTCGCCTTTTTTTACTTCGAAGGAAACATCCTTGAGCGCCCAAAATTCCCGATAGTATTGTTTGGGCTTCCTTCTAAGCAGACGTTGCAGACGAGGGAAGATAAACTGCTTTAGGCGGTCGCGTGGCGCGTCGTAGATCTGATAGCATTTCGAAACGTTCTTGATCCGAATGGCGAAGTCGCTGGAAACTGATGTTGCGCTTTCACCCTTATCATTTTCTACCTTGTCTCTGTCTTCTGTCTCTGAAGGCAGAGGATGAGCAGCGGTATTTGTAAGATTTTTCGCTTCAGAGAACATCCGCGAATCCCTTGCGAGTTTTCTGAAACCATGCGAAGCCGCACCAGGCCACCAGCATCCCGGCTGACATCAGAATCGACCAGTGGCCAAAGTTTGGCAGTTGTCCGAAAACGAGCACCTTCCGTCCTTCCTCGATAATGAAAGCGAGCGGGTTGAGCTGCAGCCAGCCCTGATATTTGGGCGGCAGGGCGCTTAAAGGATAGAACACCGGAGAAAGGAACAGCAATACGGTGGTGAACATGCCGGTAACCTGTCCGATATCCCGAACGAACACGCCGAATGCCGAAAGGAACCAGGCCAGCCCCATCGCGAGCAGCGCCAGCGGAAGCAGGACAACGGGAAACAGGAGGGCTGTCCACGGCAGGTGTTGGCTGAGGATCAGCTGGGCGAGAAGCAATACGGCCACGCTGATGGCAGTATGAAAAAGCGCCGAGCCAAAAGCAACCCAGGGCAGGATTTCCAGCGGAAAAATCACTTTCTTCACATAGTTGACGTTGGACAGGATCAGAGCGGGAGCGCGGTTGATGCATTCCGCAAAGAGTCCGTGCACGATCATGCCGACAAAGAGAAGAATGGCGAAATCCGCCTTGCTTTCCTCACCCCCGCCAGTGCCCCATCGCGCCTTGAATACCACCGAAAAAACGAATGTATATATCGCAAGCATGAGCAGCGGGTTGAAGAGTGACCATGCCATTCCCATGATGGAGCCGCGGTAGCGGCCGATGACTTCGCGTTTGACGAGGGCCGCGGCCAGATCCCGATTACGCCATAGACTTGCTGCAATTTCATGCGGCAGAACAGGGAAGTTTTGCATGCAGTTCGGAAATTTGAAGGATTGCGGGTATCCGGGGGATTTTCGCCGCTCGAGGGTCGGTGGAGAAAACAGGGAAGAATTATGCCAAGGCACGTGAAGATCCGCTTCCGATTCGACGAAGGAAGCAGCTGGGCCGCAAGGCGGACGAGTCTCGCTGCGACCCCGTTCAGTCTTGTCCAGTACGAATGGCCCATGCCTGCCACGTACGGATTGACAGAACATCATAGCACAACGATTTTCGCCTCGGTTACTGGAGTGGTCGTGGTCGGCAGAACCCATGTATGGATACATCGTCTCGGCAGCTTCGATGCTCAAGCCATTGGACATCAGTCCCGAACAAAACCGTCTGCGAGGTTTCCACCCCTGATATCAGGGGTGGCTCCCATTTTCAGATAATCGTCCAGGCGCTAATTCAGCGCCCATGCGGCATCAGCGCAAAAAGGATCAAGTGTGATTCAGGAGGAAATCAATCTGATACTCGAGGGGGCTCCAACTCCGGCGTGATTGGGGGTCACGAGCATCTGATGGTTTGCCGGTTTTTCGTTGGATGATTGCAAAAAGCGGCCTAGGCCGCTTTTTGCTTTGAACAAGTCCCCGCGAATGCCGTTCGGATCATTATCTTGAACCTTCAGGTCCAAGGTGGTCGCTTACCGGATGCATCAGGCGCTTCCGCGAAGGATGCGCACAACAGCATCGCTGTGGCTTGCAACCAATTCTCAAGAAGTTGGTTCAAATAATATGGACCCTAACGAACACCGCAGGGAACAACGTTTTTCCATAACATGCAACTCAAAGAGCCGCCCAGCGGAAAATCTTTCGGGCAGAGCCGGATACGGAATACGGTTTAGAACAGCTTGTCCTGTTCCGGTATCACCGCATCGAGCGTTGCCTGCATGTGAACGATTCTACGCTTAAATTCCCCCGTGTCAAAGCCTTCTTGTTTTCTCGAAGTGAGCAATTCATGGGTAATGCTGAGTGCCGCCATGATCGCCACCCGCTCTGACCCGACGACTCTGCCACTATCCTTGATTTCCCGCATTTTTTTTTCGAGATATCCCACTGCTTCCAGTAATTCGTCGTGCTCGTCGTCTGCACAGACAATTCGGAATTCAAGCCCCATAAGTGTGATATCCATGGATTTGCCGAATCCTGCGTTCATTCGTGTCCTTCAGGAATATGGGTAAGAAGAGTTTCAAGCCGCGACGCGGCAGTGCTCATTTTTTCCGCGAGATGCCTGTTCTCGCTGGTGGCTCTCGCCAGCTGCTGCCTTAGCTGCAGGTTTTCCGACCGTAGTTGCTGGCATAACTGCACAAACTGATTGATTTTTTCGTCGAGGGCGTTCAGTTCTGATTCCATCGGGGCACTATAGTTTGGGAA
Organism: uncultured Nitrosospira sp.; assembly: GCA_964466955.1. GTDB lineage: Bacteria > Pseudomonadota > Gammaproteobacteria > Burkholderiales > Nitrosomonadaceae > Nitrosospira. Next base: position 27,610 of record CAYXQR010000064.1, on the reverse strand, counting down.
TTACTGTGGCGTCAACTGTAAGAACATCGTCCGGATATGGTTTCCACGATCTCCACGGAGGCTTTGCGTCCAAGACCGGCTTATCCGCAACCTCCCCATTCTGGTAGAATGCGGCCTCGCTCGAGGTGCTGCGGCCGCTTTGCGGCCGAGTTAAACGGGAACCAGGTCAGGGACCTCTGCATGAAGCTCCATTCAAGGAGCCTTCATGCGGAATTCCTGAGATGCCTGGGCTGCCCCCGCAACGGTAAGCAGGTGCGGGCGTATCGAAAAGAAACCTCCTGATAACTTCCCTTCGGGATTATCCGGGTTTTTCTGATGCCACTGTGAATTCTCCAGTTCATGGGAAGGCGATACGTCAAAACCTGCAAGCCCGGATACCGGCCTCGAGTGCACATGCAAGGAGCGCGTGGGGCGTTTCCTGATCGAACCTTTTCGCTTGAATCGCTCCCACGGTATTTTTCCTTTGTTCCACGAGAGGGACGGCGGGTCCTCCAACGCAAGAATAATACCATGAGCATAATTATCAAGCGAGTACTGTTTTTTCTGTCTGGCATGGCGCCGTTGCTGGCCGGGGGTGCGGACGATCCGGCGGACAAGCTGCTGGAAGAGGTTGTGGTCACCGCGACGCGCTTTAGCGAACGCATCGATAAATTGCCGATGGGGGTATCCATCGTAAGGGCGGAACAGATCAGAAACAGCTCCGCATCGACACTGCCTGAGTTGTTGCAGCAATTCGCGGGAATCCATACCCGAAACGTGGATGGGAGTCCCGATCCGCAGATTGATATGCGCGGTTTCGGTATAACCGGCAATCAGAATACGCTGATACTGCTGGATGGTCAGCGCATGAATGAAAACGAACTGACGGGTATCCGCTGGTCCACCGTCCCCCTTGATTCGATCGAGCGCATCGAGATATTGCGAAGCAGCGGTGCGGTGACCTATGGAGGCGGCGCGACAGGCGGAGTGATCAATATCGTCACACGCGCTGCCCCTGCGGGCCACGTATCCGGCACTGGCGATGTTTCAATAGGCAGCTATGGCGGGACGGAAGTCAATGGGACATTGAACGCAGCCGGAAAGAATCTGGGACTGGCGCTTACCGGCAATGCACTGCAAACGGACAATTATCGCGTCAACAACGCATTGCGGCAGATGAATCTGCAAGGAGACATGCGCTACCAGTTCTCCAGTGGCAGGGCCTTGCTGAAGTTCGGCGTGGATGATCAAAAACTGGAGCTGCCCGCCAACCGCACTGAAATTCAGTTACGAACCGACAGGAAAGGCACATCCACCCCTCGTGATTTCAGCACTCGCAACGGTGCCTATGTGACATTGCGGGGAGAGCGTACGGGGGCATTCGGCGATTTTGCCGCGGATTTTTCCTTTCGCGACAATCATCGCACAGCCTTGTTCGACGATTACAGTCCCGATGCCTTCGACTCGAAGACGTTCATCGATGCGCGCTCGGACGTCTGGTTGTTCAACCCCAGGATGAAGCTGCCGTTTCAGGCATTCGGCATGAATCACGAACTGGTGCTGGGAGCCAATCTGGAATGGTGGGATTATCGAGCGCGGCGTTTCACGGGGCCTGAAACTCTGCCGGGAGAAGCCTCCGCCACATTGCTCCGTGCCGACGTGGTGGCCACGCAGCAGAACCGTGCAATCTACTTTCAGCATACGGCTACGCTGCCCAAGGGAACAGTTGTTTCCCTCGGGGGGCGGATGCAGTGGGCAGACAACAAGGCCAACGATCAGTTCAACCCCTCCCCTCACGCCCAGGACCGCCAGAGCCGTACGGTATACGCCTACGATGCGGGTCTGCGCCAGCCGCTGGGTTCGCTCTTCTCGCTCTACGGGAAGTTTGGCCGAAGCTTCCGAATCGCGACTCTGGATGAAAACTATAATCAGTTTGGCGGACCTTTCTTCGATTCCATGGTGAAAATACTTGAACCGCAGATCGCTCATACGGGTGAACTGGGGCTCGATTACCAGCAAGGTTCGGTGCGTGCACGGGCATCCCTGTACCGGATCAATCTCGATAACGAAATCAGTTTTATCAATATCGATCCCTTTCTGTTCTTTGCCAATATCAACCTTCCTCCTACCCGGCGACAAGGGGCAGAACTGGAAGGTTCCTGGGCGGTGACCGACTCCATCGATCTATTCGGCAACTATACTTATACCGATGCATATTTCCGCCGGGGAAGCTTTGGCGGCGTGGACGTTTCAGGAAATGCCATTCCACTTGTGCCACGTCACAAAGTATCCGCAGGCGGGACGTTCAGGGTAGGCCCCCGAACCCGCCTGGCAGCGACCATGAACTATGTCGGAGAGCAGCTGTTCGATAACGACCAGGCCAATACGGCAACGCGTCGCATGCCGGACTACATGACGGTGGACCTCAAGGTCACCCATCAGCTGAACAAGCTGCTATTGAGCATGGCTGTAAACAATCTCTTCGATGAAAAGTATTTTTCATACGGCATTCGCAATGCTGCAGGAACGAGTTTCAATGCGCTTCCCGCCCGGGAGCGGAATGTCTGGCTTACCGTCAAGTATCAGTTCAACTGAGGCTTCGGGGTGAGCGTATCACCGCATCGCGGGTATACTTGGTTGCGCACAGGGCAGGTGACATAATACCGCTCTTGCAGGGCTTACCTCGCGGTACGGCCCTTCTGATTCCGCCTGCGCGCCCCCATGCATAACACCCGAGCAGCCGTCAATGGCGAGCTGTACCTGCGTTTGATGAGATACGTTATCCCCTACTGGGGCACGTTCATGCTTGCACTGGTTTCCCTGCTCGCGATGGCTGCCACGGTGCCGCTGCTGCCCGTTCTGGCATGGCTGACGCTGGATGGCTTCTTTATCGGCAGGAATCCGGATTTGGTGCAACTGATTCCTTTAGGAATCATGGGATTGTTCATCATATGGGGGGTGACCGGTCAAATCGGCCTGTATGCGATCAGCTGGGTGGGCAACAAGCTTGCGCTCGATTTGCGTGTCAGGGTAATCAGCAAATTGATGTTTCTGCCCGTTGCCCTTTATACCCGGAACCCTGCGATTCCCCTGGTTTCCATGGTTACCTCGCGTTCTGCCCGGATTGCGGCTGCATTTATAGACCTATCGACGATCCTGATCAGGGATTCCTTTGCCATCATCGGCTTGCTTGCCTGGGCCTTCTACCTCGACTGGGTGCTGGCTTCCCTCGTGCTGATCCTGACTTCAGTGATTCTGCTGGTCGGACAGTTGATTGTCCGTCGGACAAAAAATGTGGAAATCGAGGCTGGGGAAGCAATGAAAGCCTTCGAGCACGGAGTAAAAGATCCTGTTGAAAATTACCTCATGGTCAAACTTCACTCAGCCGAGCAGTACGAAAGTCAGCGCCTGAAGGAACAGGCAGAAAACATGCGACGCTTCGTGATGAGGAAAACGCTGATCGCTTCGTTCTGGATTCACGCAATTCAGCTTGCGGCCGCAGTCGTGCTGGGGACGGTCGTTTATCTTGTGGCTCAGCAGGCATTTACGGAGGAGATCACGACAGGGACTTTTATATCTCTCGCGGTGGCGATGCTGCTGCTGATCGCTCCGCTGAGACGGATCAGCACTGTGAGCGGCATGCTGCGACGCGGGCTGAGCGATGCGGGCACGCTTTTCTCGCTCCTCGACCAGGAATCGGAGCCGGATAGCGGGACCGTCGTTATTCCGCGTGCGCAGGGGGAGCTGCGGTTCGAGCACGTAGGGTACGGGGAGGAAGCGGGCAGCGGGACTGGTCCGAAGGGCAACGACATAGGCAGTGCCGACGCGGGTTCAGGCTCAGGCGCCGGACATTATCCCCTTCTCCGGGATGTCACCCTGACCATACCGGCCGGGCAGACTGCTGTGCTGGTGGGTTTTCCCGGAAGCACCATGGCGCTTGTGAACATGATTCCCCGTTTCGTCGAACCAACGTCTGGCCGCATTCTGCTCGACGGCCACGATCTTGGAAGGCTCACTCTGGGCAGCCTGCGGTCCAATATTGCCCTGATATCGGAGCGCGCGATGCTTTTCAATGACACCATCGCAGCCAACATCGCTTATGGCGCGGGCGAGCGCGCGACGGAAGCGATGATCACCGCTGTTGCGCATGCGGCTCATGTCTCCGAGTTTCTCCGGAAGATGCCCCAGGGATTGCAGACGGTGGTAGGGGAAGATGGAATCGAACTCGATCCTGGTCAGAGGCTGAGGATTGCCATTGCACGCGCGTTGCTCAAGGACGCGCCTGTCCTTATCCTGGAAGAGCCTGCCGGGGCAGATGACAACGTATGCGCATCTCATGTCAGGGCCGCATTGGAAACTGTAGTGCGGGAACGTACTGCGCTCATTATCGCGAACTGTCTAAGAACGCTGGAGAGAGCCGACCGTATCATCGTGCTGGATAAGGGGCGGATTGTTTCAACAGGCAGTCATCGTGAATTGCTTGTGCGGGATGAAAGATATGGCAGATTTCTCCGGACGCTTGCCGTTCCGGAATGGGAAGGTTTGTTTGCCTGAGTGCGTCCATTCCCTTTTGAGTATGCTCCGGATTGTCCTGACTTCATTATCCATACTGCCGCAGGCGCTGAGCCTCGTCGCTTCCCGCTAACGCTTCCTGGCTCGAGTATTCAGGAACCCATCGTATCAGTTCCTGGCGAACCCGGTCATCGGACAGCACAGGATGGGTGCGCAGCCAGGTCAGCAGATCCGCCAGCCATTGTTTGTCCACCTGGCGGGCTTTAGCAATGCGGAGTTTGGGGTGGGGTGTAGGGAGTGTATTTTCATCGTCTGCCAATAATTCTTCATAGAGTTTTTCCCCGGGCCGCAAACCGTTGTACACGATCTCTATTTCTTCCTCGCTCAATCCGGAAAGACGAATCATGTCTCTGGCAAGGTCGGCAATCCTGATCGGCTCCCCCATGTCGAGCACAAAAATTTCTCCTCCCTCTCTTTCTCCTCCCATCAGCCCCGCCTGCAGAACCAGTTGCGCGGCTTCCGGTATGGACATGAAATAGCGCGTAATTTCCGAGTGTGTCACAGTAATCGGTCCACCCTTCCCGATCTGCTCCCGGAATTTCGGGATGACGCTGCCCGCACTTCCCAGCACGTTGCCGAACCGGACCATCACGAACCGGGGCTTGCGCCACTGCTTGTCCGAAGCATTCACTCCAATGAAGGAATCCGGGAGCGAAGTGGACTGCTGCAGCGCCTGGCAGACCATTTCCGCAAGCCGCTTGCTTGCGCCCATCACATTCGTGGGATTCACGGCCTTGTCTGTCGAGATCAGAACGAATTTTTCCACACCATACTGAATCGCGACCTCGGCCAGTACGTAAGTGCCCAGAACGTTGTTCAGGATGGCCTGCCACGCGTTCTCCTGTTCCATCAATGGTACATGCTTGTAAGCCGCTGCGTGAAACACGACGGTCGGCCGGTGCTGGGCGAATATCTGCAAAAGGCGCGCCCGATCCTTGACGTCTCCGATCACGAATGTCATGGGAATGTCGGGAAATTCGGCCTGGAACTCCTGCTCAATGGTATAGAGCGCAAATTCGTTCAGTTCGAACAGAACCAGGCGCGCGGGCCGGAATTTTGCAATCTGGCGACACAATTCCGATCCAATCGAGCCGCCTGCACCGGTAACCAGGACCGTATTTCCCGATAACAGGCTATGCAAGCCTTCATCATCCAGAACGACCGGCTCCCGTCTCAACAGATCTTCCGGTTCGACAGTGCGTATCTGGGAAATGGTGAATTTGCCGCTGATGAGGTCGTCGTAGGAGGGGATGGTCAGAGCCTTGATGCCCGCGGCTGCGCAAATCTGCAGAGCGCGGCGCCGGTCGCGCAGGAGCCGGTCTGGCTGACGCCGGTCAAGTGCCGGCCGGCGAAATTTCCGGCGATCGCGAGGCGAGGAGGTCAACGCGATGATTGCATGGGTAACACCCAGTTTTCTCGCAATATCGGGCAATTCACCGAGCGCGCCCAGCACCTGGGAGCCATGCAGCATCAGGCCGAGCTTCTGGGGGTCGTCATCGAGCAGTCCGACGACCTGCCACTGGATACTGCGCGCAAGCTCCTTGACCAGGCCAACGGCGGCATCTCCCGCACCCAGTACCAGTACGAGATTGCCTTCCAGCTTTTTTTTCTGCCCATACAGGTGGTGTTCTTTCCACAAGCGATAAGCAAGGCGGCTGCCGCCCATGAAGAATAAAAGCAGAATGGGCGCAAGCAGAAGCACGGTACGAGGAACGCCCATGAGTATTTGCAGCATGAACAGGATCAGCGGCATTGCTGCAGCGGAGGCAGCTACCGCAAACAGGATGCGGCGCAGGTCGGGCAGGCTTGCGTAGTGCCAGAGCCCCCGGTACAGGCCGAACGACAGAAATGCGGCCGCATGTATCGGTACAACCCAAGGCAGCATTTCCCCCAGGGAGGCAAGATAATGATCGGGGATTTCGAAATTGAACCGGAACAGATAAGCCAGGTACCAAGCCGCGATTGCAGCAGCAAGATCATGAGTAAATGCAATCACAGTTCGTATATTGGTTTTGCGGATATACATGCTAAGAATGACCTGTTTGGCGCTCCCAATGACGATCGCAGATATACATTATGATCCAGTAAGCTCCAGCCCATGCAAGGCCGACGCCAAGCTGGACGGAAGGAGGCTGTGACATGGCCCAGATCGCGCTCGCGCCCGAAGCCATCATTACAATATAGCCGAGCAGAGCAGTATTGCGGTGGCCCATGCCGCTCTGTACCAGGCGCTGATAGTAATGCTCGCGATGTGCTTGCCAGATCTTTTCTCTGCGCAACGCGCGTTTTATCAGCGTAACAGAAGAATCGACGATGAAGGGTGAAAATACCAGCAGGGGCAGCCATACCGGCCAATCACCGCTCTCCCAGCCGATTACGCCGAACGCCGCGGCGAGAAACCCCAATGGAATAGCACCCGCGTCGCCCATGAAAATACGTGCGGGATAGAAGTTAAAAATGAGGAAAGCCGCGGCGGAGGCAGCAACACAGAAGTTGATGATCGCAAACGACTCATTCCCCATCGACCAGGCGGTTATGCCATAGCAACTGAACCCGATCAGCGCCATCCCTCCAGCAAGACCATCCGAGCCATCCATGAAATTATAGAGATTGAGCATCCAGGTAATTGCCAGCGCAACGAGCAGGGTCGCTATCCACCCCTGCGCAGGGAGCAGAATCATGGACGCGAACCAAACGGCCACCATTCCATGGATCAGGAGTCGAGCCCCGGCCGGCAAACCGAAAACATCATCGCAAAACGATACGGCTGCCAGCAGTAAAACGCCTGCCCATACTACCGGTGGCAAGGCATCCGGGATCAGCGTCCACGAAGCCAGTATTCCCGCCATGAGGCCTAATCCCCCCGTACGGGGAATCGCCTTAGCGTGAAGAGAACGCGGATTGGGGTGGTCCAGGATCTTGAGAAGATTGCCTTTGACCAGAAAACAAAGCAAGCCAAGCGTGCATGAGAAGGCCACGCATGGAGGCAGCAGGCCCGGAAGCGCCACACTCATGATAAACGGATCATACTGTCGAAGGTGTCAAGTAGCCAGCGTATTATGGAGGCTTCCGGCAGGAATAATGTGAAAATAGATCCTGAATCCCTCGCGGGGCAGGCATGTCGCTAAAAACCTGGCTGCGATCCGGTTGAGCGGTATTGTTTCGCAAGCGGATGTGCAAATGAATTTCGATGATCGAATTTCGATGAGCTGGAGGATCCTGTTTCGCAACCGCTTTATTATCATATACACATGCATACATGCAGCATTTTTACGCGGATTCCTTCGTCATCGAACAGGCCCCATTCCTTGTTGCAGGCAGGCGAAATGTATTCAATCCTGGCGGTCGAAACGAGCTTCATGAATCTGCACGATGAAATCCACCTGGAAAAAAACTTCTCTTAATACCCAGATTCTGCTCGGTGTGCTGACAGGTATAGTGCTGGGCCTGGGTGTCACCCTATTGGAAAAGGAATCGGAAGTCGCGCTGGGGATTCTGTACCTGGCCGGCCTGATGGGAACACTGTTCATTGATTTATTGAAAATGGTACTGATCCCGCTGGTGTTTACATCCATCGCAGTAGGCGTCGCGAATTTGCGCGCGCATCGTCAGATGCACCGTGTCTGGAAGGCGACGCTCGGTTTTTTCGTTCTTTCTATGGCCTTTGCGATTCTCCTCGGACTGATCGCGGCCAATCTCGTTCGTCCGGGCGAGGGCTTGCAACTGGCCATGTTTCAGGATGCGATACAGGGTTTTCAAGCGGGACAGATGCCACTGACTGAATTTTTCGCCCGGCTCCTCCACTCTCTTTTTCAGAATCCCATTGCTGCGCTCGCCGAGGGCAACATATTGGCTGTGGTCATCTTTGCGTTGCTGCTGGGGATCGCCTTGGTGGTGGGCGGCGAACGCTATGCCAATATCCTCGTCCTGCTCCAGGAGTTCCTCGAGCTGATGCTGATGCTGGTGGGTTGGATCATGCGGCTGGCGCCGCTGGGCATCATGGCGCTGCTGTTGAAGCTGGCTGCTACACAGGACGCCGCTTTGCTTGGTACGCTGCTCGAATTCGTTATCGTTGTAGTGGTGACCACCCTGCTGCATGGGGTGGTGGTTCTGCCACTGATCCTGTACCTCGTTACCGGGATGAATCCCCTCAAGTTCTGGCGTGGTGCGCGGGAAGCGCTGCTCACCGCCTTCGCTACCAGTTCCAGCTCCGCCACGCTACCTGTCACGATCCGGTGCGCCGAACAGCATCTGCATGTGAAACGCGACATTGCCGGCTTTGTTCTCCCTTTGGGCGCCACCCTCAACATGGACGGGACGGCCTTGTACGAGGCCCTTGCGGCTCTGTTCGTTGCCAATCTCGCCGGTATCGAACTCAACCTGATGCAGCAGATGATCGTTTTCGTCACAGCTATGCTTGCGGCGATGGGCGCACCGGGCATACCCAGCGCCGGCATGGTGACGATGGTGCTTGTGCTCCAGTCCGTGGGTCTGCCTGCGGAAGCCATCGCCATTCTACTGCCTGTTGACAGGCTTCTGGATACCTTTCGTACGGCCGTCAACGTCGAAGGAGACATGGTTGGAAGCCTGGTTGTCCAGAAGTGGGTAGGGAGCGGCTAAAGAGGAGCGTCGAGAGGGGCGCTCTTTAGCCGAACGCAGGAAACGGATAGGCGACTGGCGCTGTCGTGCCTGCTTGCCAAGCCCGGATGCGACAATTTGTCGCATTCCCTTCCCTTGAGAAATGAATTATTCTCCTTCCCGATATTGGGAGGGAACAAAGATGTCCTGGATCCCCCGGGTTGTAATCTTTTTTCTGGCAAGTATTTCAACGGTCGTGCTCGCCAGCCAGCAGCATTTGGCCAGCGAGGACCAGGATCACTCGCATCATGCCAACGCACGTTCCTCGAAACCCAGCCTTGCGGTAGGGGTCGCGCTGGATGAGGACGGGCGCCTGTGGCTGGCAAAGGCGCAAGACCAGCAATTGCGTGTTTCCTGGTCGGAAGATGATGGAAAGTCTTTTTCCCCACCAGTCGTCGTTACGCCGGAACCGGAGAATATACTGCTGGACGGCGAAAGCCGGCCTAAAATTGCCATTGCGCGCGACGGAACCGTACTCCTGACCTGGATACAGGCGCTTCCGCAAAAATACGCGGGCAATGTCCGGTTCGCGCGGTCGACAGACGCTGGCCGCTCCTTTTCCGCGCCTGCTACCCTGAATAACGATGGGCGCATCACCAGCCATCGCTTCGATTCGCTGGCCATCGACGGCTCAGGCAGGGTGGTCGTCGCCTGGCTTGACGCGCGTGACCGCGATCACGCCAAGGAAAAAGGTGAGGCATTCACCGGTGTTTCGCTCTACACCCGGCAATCCTTTGATAACGGCGCGACATTCGGCCGGGAGCGCAGCATGCAGCGGCATACCTGCGAATGCTGCCGCACTTCGATGACCTGGACTCCCGACGGTCCCGTTGTGCTATGGCGGAACATTTTCGGCAAGAATACGCGTGATTTCGCGATCATGAATCTGGATAAAGGTGGAGTCAGGCGAGCCACCCGGGATGACTGGCAGGTGGATGCATGCCCGCACAACGGCGGCAGCCTGGCTACGGACCGCGGGGGGCAATTGCACCTTGCCTGGTTTACCGACAGCGCGGCAAACCAGGGTCTGTTCTATAAAAGAATCGCCGGCAACTGGGAATCCCCGCCCATGCCCATCGGCAACCCAGGTGCCCGGGCAAACCATGCCTCCGTCACAGTAGAGGGGAAAACCGTCCTCATCGTCTGGCGCGAATTCGATGGGCAATCCTATTCCGTACAGATGATGCACTCGAATGACGGAGGTGCATCATGGGGCGAGCCGCAGCGTTTGATGGAATCCGCTGGGGCGACAGATTATCCCGTGCCACTGATCAGTGCCAGCAAGGTCCTGATCGTATGGAATACGGCAAAGGAAGGCTTGCGCATCCTGCCGATCGAACGAGTGGTTGCCAGGCGAGCCGGTTAGTCGGCGTCTCGTATCCGGATATCCCCCGTATCTTGAACAGCTTAAGGCAGCTGCTTCGGTTTGACTTCAACCATCGATCCGGAATCTCGATGCAGATATGCGAGCGTAGGGGCGTCGTGAACGACTGCCGGCTTTAACGCCGGATACGCGGGTCCGCTAGCGGGGCGAGCGGGTTTACATAACAACACGAGTCAAAAATAAAATGGGGCGCGCTTCTCTCGCTCTGGCGAGTCTGCTTTGGATATCCTTTGCCTGGTCAGCAAATGAACCTGGTTCGGAAAAAAAGGAAGTATCCGAAAAAAAATCGATCGGTGTATCGCAAAGTACTGAAACACCACTTTCAGGAACGTCGCTGCCGGGAGGTGCTGCCGCTCCAGTTGGCGGGGCGGTGGATGACCCTTCCTCGAATCCGGATCCGGCAGCAGCTGGCAGGAGGGGGGTGTCATCTATTCCCGATTCCGCTTCGGGAGCGGGCGCAGCGAAAAAAAGTCAAGCGGGCGATAGGTCCAGCATTGACCTCAATAGGGGAAAGCCTGTCGAGAGTGGCCGGGCAGATACCGTCTTCAGCGAGATGGTCGTCACAGGGGATACCGAGCGTGACTCCCACTATACGTCGCCTTCCACCCGCGTAACCCGAACGCAGATCGAGTTGCAGAATGCGCAGACCACGGAAGAGGTTCTGAAGTACATGCCCAGCCTGCAGATTCGCCAGCGTTACGTGGGTGACCCTAACGGCGTACTGGGTATTCGCGGTGCCGACATGTTCTCGACCGCCCGCAACATGGTCTATGCCGACGGCTTGCCGTTGCACAACTTCCTGCAGGCCTCATTCAACGGAGCACCGCGCTGGTCTCTGGTGGGACCGAATGAAATCGATTCCGTCGATGTGGTCTACGGACCCTTCTCGGCGGAATACAGCGGAAACTCCATCGGCGGTGTGGTTAACATCAAGACTCGCATGCCGCACAAGCAGGAATTCTACGTCGAGAGCAGCCTGTTCATCCAGCCTTTCAAGATCTACGGCCCGGACAAGGGCACGTTCATCGGGGACAGGCAGTACGTATCCTACGGCAACCGCATCCAGGACAAATTCACCATCTTCCTGGCATATAACCGCCTTGAAGCGCAGGGCCATCCGCAATCCTATTTCATCGATAATACAGGATTGCACAACGCGCCGGGCGGAACGCCGGTGTCGGGAGGCATTCTCACCCCCGACACGCGAGGCACCCCCAGCGTCATCTATGGGGATACGGGCCCCGAAAAGGTGAACACCCATCTGTTCAAGGGCAAATTCGGGTATGACATCACCTCGGAGCTTCAGGCCCTGTTCACGGTCGCTTACGAAGACCGTACCCGCAGCGGAAACCGGCCCCGCAACTACCTGCTGGATGGTGGCGGGCAGCCATTCTGGGGAGGTCCTGCGCCCGCGTGCTCACCCGGGGCTCCCTGTGATGACCCCGAGAAGGCTTTGGGAAATGCGTCGCTGGATGGTGCCCGTTTCGATGCAGTGCAGCGGGGCTTCGGTGGAAACCAGGACAAGCGTGAAACCCTCAACCTGGGCCTGACGCTGCGTGGAGCCTTGACCCCGAACTGGAACATCGATACCACCATCAGTCACTTCGATGTTTTGAAGGACACCCGTGCCACCGCCTTTTTCAGCCGAAACGATCCCGCCAATACGGGCGCAGGCCAGATCCAGGATTTCAAGAAATTCAGCTGGCTGAATTACGACCTCAAGCTAGCCGCACCGGTGCTGCTGGGGAATGAAAAGGTCTCGTTTCTGGCAGGATATCACTTCGATCAATACAACCTGAGCTTCCGCCAATATGAGTTGACCGACTACGCAACTCTTGCTCGTGGCGCTTTGCAGGCGAATCGCAATAATGACGGCCAGACTTCGACCCATGCGTTCTTCGCACAATCCGCATTTCGCTTCCTGCCGAACTGGGATGTGACCGCGGGCGTAAGACAGGAGTGGTGGGCCGCTACCAAGGGTGTGGTAGGAAACGTGGGTGTGCCGGATCGCACCGAAGCCGCGACATCCCCGAAGATTTCAGTGGGCTATGAGCCAGGGTCATGGAAATACAGGTACTCGTTTGGGCGTGCTCATCGTTTTCCTGTAATAGCGGAGCTGTATCAATCTCTCAGCTCTCCTACCAGTGTCCTGACTGCCAATGCGTTACTCAAGCCCGAGAATGGCGTACACCACAACTTCATGATCGAGTACGGGCTACCCAAAGGATATATCCGGGTGAACGCGTTTCGCGACGACATCAAGGACGCCATCCAGCAGGTAAGAACTGCCTCCGGCATACTTACAACCAGTGCCTTTCAAAACATTGGCGAGATCAGTACGACCGGAGTCGAGCTGATCTATGACCAGCGGCGCCTACTGGGATCGAAATTCGACTTCATGTTCAACGGCACCTGGATGAACGCCAAGGTGGAAAAAGGACCCATCGTCAGCTTTACCGAGTCGACGGGAGCTCCGGCGGATTTCAATCTGACCGGCAAGCAGCGCATCCGTCTACCTCACTGGAGGGCGAATTTCTTCACCACTTATCACGCTACCGAAGCGTGGGACATCTCGTTCTCGGGCCGCTATACCAGCGACTCATTCAACGATATCGACAACCGGGATCACATCAACAATGTGTTCGGCGCCCAGAGCGATTTCTTTTTCATGGATTTCAAGACCAGCTATCGGTACAAGTTCCAGAACGGGCTGAAAAGCAGGTTCTCGTTCGGTATCAGCAATCTCAATAATGAGAAAGCGTTCGTGTTTCACCCCTACCCGCAAAGAACCTACCTGGTCGAGGCTGCATTCAGCTATTGAATCCCGGATTCTACCCGCGCCTTTCATTGCGGGACCGATGGCTGATAAAACCCGGTTTGCGTTGGCGCTACGCGTACAGGTTGACTAGTCCATCCAGGCCCACGTGGTTGATCGCATACGTGGCATGTTGCTGCACAATGGGTTTCGCATGATAGGCCACGCTGACACCCGCCGCCGCCATCATCTTGAGGTCATTGGCCCCATCGCCGACTGCGATCACCTGTTCCGGTTTCAACCCGAGTTCTTCACGTACCCGTGCCAATATATCGGCTTTGCCCTGCGCCCCGATGATATCTCCCAGGACCTTGCCGGTAAGCTTGCCATTCTCGATTTCGAGCGAGTTGGCGGCGGCGTAGTCGAGGCCGAGCCGTGCCTTTATTCTTTCCGTGAAGAAAGTGAATCCCCCGGAAATGACCATCGTTTTCACTCCTGCAGCCTTCATGTGCTGCAGCATCTTTTCCGCCCCCGGACTCAATCGAACGCGCTCGTCATATACCCGCTGCAGCGCGTCTTCATCCAGGCCACGCAGAAGGGCCGTGCGCTGCCTGAGGCTTTCCGCAAAGACGATTTCGCCGCGCATGGTTCTTTGCGTAATCTCCGCTACCTGCGGTTTCATTCCGTGCATATCCGCTATCTCATCGATGGACTCGATGGCGAGCAACGTGGAATCCATATCCATTGCCAGTAGCCCAATATCGCTCAACCGCGCTGACGGCGCAACAAAAGCGAAATCCAGTTCCGCCTCTGCGCAGTATTCAGGAACATGTTCGCGCGTGCTTGCATTTTTCAGGCGGAATGCCTCGCCGGTGATTCGCTCGATCTGTTCGGCCCCCGAGAGTTTTGCCAACTCCCGCAAGTCGTGATTTTCGATTTCCAATCCCTGTATGATGAGGTTCATTTACTGCTCCTATTTGTTATTCAAGACGCTTCCTTGCCCGCGAATGGACGAGACATATCCTTGTTTACACCGGGGCTTCCTGTATCAGTGAAGGGAACAGACGAGGGGTGCTTCGCTTCTGTACACCCGACTACCCGAAAGGCGGGTTACACGGAATATGATGTGAAGGAAAATCGATCCGCGGCGGAAATGTAAGTTTGTCAGGCAGCCGGCATTGTGCCAGCAATCGCCATTAACTTCCATATACTTCCATATCCACATTCCGGCAGATTCCGATGCAGATGCAGGAGTAATCCATTTAACCGTACTCTCGAAGAATATTCATGGAAGGGATATATAATCCTAGAGACCGCAGGTGACCGCTTAATTGGAGAGCCAGGCCCATGGGATATAGAGGCAATTTCGGAATTTCCTCATTCACCGGAATGGTGAGGCCGCTACGAGGTGTATCGTATGCGCTCCAGGCGCGAATGCGGCGTTGCTCTTCGTTGCAGGGAGCGGCCCTGCGGCCTCATCGCGCCTTGCCTCGCACCTGGATCGGCGCACGCTCCACCCCGTCCAACTACGGTTTCTAGGATAATTCGACGCCACTTCATCTGCCAGATCGTAAAAAGCAGACTTTATGCTGACGGCGGTTGGATGCATATCAAAATCGGGGACGCAGCAAATGAATTTGTTGAAACGGGCAAAACTTTCCCGCAACCCGGCAGTTTTGCCAAAAATGGCGCTGAGCCGTTTGGTTCCATTGCTTTTCGCTTTGGGAGTGGCAGGTTGTCAAGTCCTGCCAGAATCGGGTACACCCGCCGTAAAAGCTGGAGGTTCATCTCCTGTCAGCTGGTACCAGCAGGCTGCGTGCGAGAAACTGTTGGCAGAAAATGGCGCGTTGCAGCATGAAATCGGCCGGCTGCAGAAGCAGCTGGCTGAAAAGGAAGCCCATATTCGCAACCAGGAGGCCCGGCATCAGGATCAGGTAAAGACATTCCAGCAAAGCAGCAGCCAGGCCGCCCATGCCCAGGTGAAGCTCCGGCGTCTGGCTACGCGACCGGCAGCCGCCTCGACCATAGCGGAAGTGGAAGTGCTCATGCGGAATCTGAACCTGTCTCCCAGGACGGATCCAGAGGTGATGCTGCAAACCCAGGCACAGCGTTTGCTGGACGCCGCAACCGCAGCCTACGAGAAGGACAACTTTGGTGCAGCAATGGACTATGCTGCCCAGGCGCGTGAATTTCTCGGCATGATAAACAGCAATCGCGCGCGTAAAGCATCAGATTCGCTCCAGACGATTATTTCGTTTCACGCGCCGCTCTCATTGAGGGCCATTAAGAACAGTAATCTTCGTCAGGAACCGGGTTTGACCGCGCCGATATCAGGGACGGTAAAGAAAGAAACCGCCATGACCGCGGACGCGTACCGCGGCGAGTGGCTGCACGTTCTGACGTCAGACGGGCGATCGGGATGGATATTCAACGAATTGGTGGAAACTCAGGTAGCTCACCCCAGGCGCAACGCCACCGTCATGGACTAGCCGCACAATACGCCTGATTACGGCCGGCGTGCTTCGCTTCGTATAGGGCCTGGTCAACCCGGATGAACAATTCCACCGGCGAGATATCGTCAGGCTGAACCTGCACGATGCCGATACTTACTGTGACCTTGATGATAGAGGCGTCCGCCCTGAAACTTGCACGTTCGACCTGCATGCGTATGCGCTCCGCTGTCCTGGCCGCCTGATCCGCGGAGGTTTCCACCAGAAGAATGATCAATTCGTCTCCGCCGTAACGGGCGGCATAATCGATGCTGCGTATCGATTGCAGCAATATGCGGGCGACTCCCTTCAGGATTTCATCGCCCACGACGTGACCATAAGTGTCGTTGAGCGTCTTGAAATAATCGATATCCAGCATCAACAGCGCAAACTGCCGCTGGGTGCGAGCATATCGGGCGAGCTCGTCGATCAGGATTGCATCAAGCTTGCTGCGATTGTACAGTCCGGTGAGACTGTCGGTGACCGAGAGCATTTCCAGCATCCTGTTCTGCTGTTGCATGGCTTCATGCGCGGCCATGATTTCGGCATGGCTGAGGCGCAGCCGTTTCGCCATTTCATCGAATACCTGTGTCAGGTGCCCGAGCTCGTCGTTCCGCGTGGCGGAAAGGCGCACTTCCAGATCCCCGCTGGCAATACGATCCGCCGCGCGGATCAGCCGTTGCAGCGGCACGACAATTGAGCGGCCCATCTGGAAGGCGACGATGGCCACCAGCAGGACCAGGCCGCTGACAAGGGCGAGAAAAATGTTGCGCAGTTCTATCCATCCTCCGTAAACCTCGGAGCTGTTACGTTCGGCCAGTATGGTGACAGCTATTTCCGGGGACGGGTCTGCCACGCCGATGACTTCCGGGTGTGTCAGGCCCGAAAAAGCCATGGATTCATCCGGTCGCGCAAGGAGCCGCTGCAGAAGGGAGGCATCGAGCTGCATGGCCTCGTCTGCACCTGTCTGGCTGCTTATCAGCGTTCGCCCCTGGGGGTCGAGGAGCAGTACCTCACCTGGCGGCGATCTCGTTGCGCTCTTCAAACGAGGCTGCAAGGTGCGCAGATCGAGTGTGGCCACCAGTGCCCCCATTAACATGTTGTCATATGACAGCACCGGCACCGCGAGGGTAATGGTTGCGGTTCCATATCGTTTGTCCCAGTGAGGTGGTTCGATCATGACACCCTCGGACGAGGAGTTCCCGGGCCATTCATGCGGAATCGCAATCTGGCGCGGCGCTTCCATGCTGCTTGCCACGACCTGCCCGGCTGCATTGAAGATGGTCAGTTCCAGTATGGTATCGAGCTTTCCCTGCAACGATCGAAGGTAGTGGGCCACTGCTGGCACGCTGCTGGTAGGCTTGATCGTTTTCGGCCAGTAGATCGCGGAGAGAGCGTCGATGACCGCACTGGATGTCGCGATCACGTGAATCTCATGGACGCGTTTCTCAAGCCACAGCTCTATCTCCCTGCTGGCATAGCTGGTCAGTGCGCGAAGCTCGTGCGTTACATTGTCGCTGACCAGCGCTTCGTTCTGCCTGAAAGACAGCAGGCCCAGTCCTATCGAGGGGATGAGCGTGGCCATGATGGCAAATACCACAATCTTGATTTTAATGCTTTTCAGTTGCACGGTAATTTATGAGAAATAAAAAATCTTTCAGTGAAAAGATCATCCTGTTTATTTTTGAAAGCGGTGCAGGATGGCGGGTCAAGCAGGCGTGTTATGCCAAAGGCGTCTTCACGTTGCGGCCGAACCGCCTGGACGATACTGCTTTCCGATCGTTGTGCCAGGTGTACCGATTTCTCATCCCTTCAGGTCAATGATCAGTTTTCTGATTCGCGCTACTCTTTCTTCCACTCCCGCCAGACGCGTTTTGATTTTCAGTCGGTCCGGCCCGGAAAGCTGATAATCCCGGCTGCCCTGGAGGAGGGCAACTATCCTTCCGGCTTCGACCGGCGGATTGGGAATAAATTGCACCTGGATGGCATCCGGGCCTGCTTCTATGCGCGTAATGCCAAGCGGTGTCGCTGCGATACGGAGCCGGTGGGAGTCGAGCAATATCCGGACAGGCTGGGGTGGAAGACCGAAGCGATCGGTCAGCTCTATCTGTATTTCATCCAGTTGACCGTCACTCGCGCAGTTGGCCATACGCTTATACAGGATCAGGCGCTCATGGATGTCATTGCAATAATCGTCAGGAAGCAATGCGGGGGCGTGGAGGTTGATCTCCGTTACTACTCCCAGCGGGTGCTGCAAATCCGGTTCCCTGCCTTCCTTCAATGAACGCACAGCGGTATCCAGCATGGAAGCGTAGAGACTGAAGCCGATTTCCTGCATCTCGCCACTTTGCGACTCACCCAGCACTTCTCCGGCCCCCCGGATTTCCAGATCATGCATTGCAAGGTAAAAACCCGCCCCCAGCTCTTCCATCGCCTGAATTGCCTCCAGCCGTTTTTTTGCCTGAGCGCCAAGCGCTTCCTCTTCCGGGACCAGTAGATATGCGTACGCCTGGTGATGCGACCGGCCAACTCTACCCCGCAACTGGTGCAATTGCGCCAGGCCGAATTTATCTGCGCGGTTTATGATGATGGTGTTGGCTGTAGGAACATCGATACCGGTTTCGATAATGGTTGTGCATAGCAGCAGATTGAAACGCTGCTGATAGAAATCCTTCATTACCTGTTCCAGTTCGCGCTCGCGCATCTGCCCGTGCGCGATGTGTATCCGTGCTTCGGGTAGGAGCCGGGCGAGACGGTCGTGCATTGCCTGTATCGAGCTCACCTGGTTATGCAGAAAATAGATCTGCCCGCCGCGTTTCAGCTCCCGCAGGCACGCTTCACGTATGATTCCATCGGAAAACCGATTGACGAAGGTCTTGATGGCAAGCCGCCGCTGAGGCGCAGTGGCGATGACGGAGAAGTCGCGCAGCCCTTCCAGCGACATGGCAAGTGTGCGCGGAATGGGGGTGGCAGTCAGCGTCAGGACATCCACTTCCGCGCGCAAGCTTTTCAACTGCTCTTTATGGCGCACGCCGAAGCGATGCTCCTCGTCTATGATCACCAGCCCCAGATTCTGGAATCTGACTCCCTTCTGGATCAATTTGTGCGTACCAATGACGATGTCGATCTGTCCGTCCGCGAGCCCCTTCAATGCCTGGGTTTGCTCCCGGGCTGAACGAAAACGGGATAGCTCCGCGATTCTGACGGGCCATTCATTCGAGATGAGGCCGAAGCGATCCGAAAAATTCTGAAAATGCTGTTCAGCGAGCAGGGTGGTGGGAACCAGGACCGCGACCTGCCTGCCGTCGGCGACGGCGATAAAAGCCGCCCGCAACGCGACTTCCGTCTTGCCGAAACCGACATCCCCGCAAATCAGCCTGTCCATGGGCTTGAGCGACACCAGATCGTCGACTACGGCGCTAATGGCCGCCGCCTGATCAGGGGTCTCCTCGAAACCGAAGCCCTCGACAAATGCCTCATAATCATGCTGCTTGAGCCGGAACGCATGCCCCGGACGAGCATTGCGCTGGGCATACAGGTTGAGCAATTCAGCCGCGGTATCGCGGACCTGCTGCATCGCCTTGCGTCTGGCTTTTTCCCATTGTCCGCTGCCCAGTTTGTGCAGTGGCGCCGCTTCGGGCGCTGCTCCGCTGTACCGCCCGATCACATGCAGTTGCGATACCGGCACGTAAAGCTTGTCTCCGCCTGCGTATTCCAGCGCCAGAAACTCCGTAGCGCCTCCGCCCAGATCCATGCTTACCAGCCCGAGGTAGCGTCCGATTCCGTGTTGTTCGTGCACGACAGGGTCGCCGGTCTTGATTTCCGACAAGTCGCGCAGGATCGCATCTGCAACGATCGCCGATTTGCGTGAATCCCGTTCTCGCCGGCCGTGCAGATGCCGGGCGTACAGCTCGCTTTCGGTGATGAAGGCTATTCCCAGAGGCCCCGAGATGAACCCGTTTTGCAGCGGCGCGACTCCGAGCATGAACGGCTGGCTGGCTGCCAGAAACTGTGCGTGATTTTCGCAGGTATCGGGCTTGAGTCCGTATTGCCTGAGCTGATCCGCCATCAGTTCGCGCCTGCCCAGACTCTCGGCCAGCAACAGTATCCTCCCGCCCGGGATTTCGGAGTTCGCAGGAAACTCCTTCGTGAATGCAATCAGTTTCTCTGCCGGGTTGTCCGCTCGCCGGTCAATCTGGAGCGGCGGCAGCGGACGTGTCAGAGACTCCATGTTTACATTGGCATCCTGTGTCCCGGACGGGATTTCAACGCGCGTGCGGGTCTTCAGTGCACCAAAAAAAGACTCGGTCGTGACGAACAGTTCGCCTGGATCCAGCAGAGGCCGGTCCTGATCGCCTTGCAGGAGCTGATAGCGTGCCCGGGTATCCTGCCAGAAGCTTTCGACAGCGGAATAGATGTCATGATGGGCGCATACAATCGCAGAAGGTGACAAATAGTCGAAAAGTGTTGCTGTATCGTCAAAAAAAAGAGGCAGGTAATACTCGATGCCTGCCGGCGTCCCTCCCTTGCTGATCTCTTTGTAGATACGGCTTTTGGAAGGATCGCCTTCGAACTTCTCCCGGAAATTGCCACGGAAACGGGTACGACCTTCCTCATCGAGCGGAAATTCACGCGCAGGCAGCAGCCGGATTTCCGCTACGGGATAGATGCTTCTTTGTGTGTCCACGTCAAACGTGCGAATCGTTTCTATCTCGTTATCCAGCAGATCGATGCGGTATGGCAGCGGACTGCCCATCGGGAACAGATCGATCAATCCACCTCGTACGCTGTATTCCCCTGGTGAGAGCACCTGCGAAACATGGCTGTAGCCTGCCAGCGTCATCTGGCTGCGCAGGCCATTCAGGTTCAGCATTTCTCCACGCTTCAGAAAAAAGGTGTGGGCAGCGAGATATTCGCGCGGAGCCATGCGGTACAGCGCGGTGGTAACGGGCACGATCAGCAGATCACAAATGCCATTCATGAGCTGGTAAAGGGTGCTCAGCCGTTCGGAAATCAGATCCTGATGAGGAGAAAATGTGTCGTAAGGCAGCGTTTCCCAGTCGGGCAGTAGATGGATTTTCAGTTCAGGTGCAAAAAAGGGAATTTCCTCCAGCAGTCGCTGGGCAGCGAGCGCGCTTGCCGTGATGACAACAATAGGTTTCGCCTCGCGCGCCAGTTGCGCCAGGGCGAGAGCATCACCCGATCCGTCGAAATGCCCAAGGCGAGTTGCCGAACCAGGCGGTGGAAGTGTCAGCTTGAACGCCATGGGGATGTCGGTTTCAGTACAGCGCAGGAGATGAACGCCATGCTCCCATATGAGGGGATATAAGGGGAAAAAAGAGAAACATCATATGCGAAAGCTTGTATTTCTGCGACTGTACCGCGTGCAGGATGTCACCCGGGCGGGTCGAACCAGTGCTCCAGCACGAATTGCAGCTTGGATTCTCCATTGAATTCATTGACTTGCAATCGGTAAACCGCGTCGATTACGTCAGGAACAGGGCCGGGATGCGAAAACAATATTCCGTCATATCGCGTCTCCGCTTCACCACTTTCCTTTGCAGCGCCATCTTTTATCAACCTCAGTTTAAGATGGCGTTGTGCAACCACCCTCTGATTTTCCACCCTGAAGCGGGTGCTGAAGGTGGGGGGCGCGAATCCTTGTCCCCATACTTGTCCGGCGAAATGCCGGGCCAGTTCGAGATTCATCTCCGATACATCCAGATCGCCATCGTTTTCAATGACGCGCCTGAGATCCGCGGGTCCGATCAGTGTCCGCGCAACGTGCTCGAATGCGTCGCGAAACCGATCGAAGTCGCACGCGCGGATTGTCAGTCCGGCCGCGGCTGCGTGGCCGCCGAATTTCAGCAGAAGATCCGGCCAGCGCTTGGAGACGAGATCCAGCGCGTCTCTCAAATGAAAGCAGGGGATGGATCTGCCTGATCCTTTCAATTCGCCATTACTTCCAGGCGCAAATGCGATTACGGGACGATGAAATTTTTCCTTGAGACGGGACGCGAGTATGCCTATTACCCCCTGGTGCCATTCCGGATCGAAAAGACTCAGGCTGTAGCTGTCATTTACGGTGTCGATGGCATCAGGTTGCGGATGGGGGACTGTGCCGCCACCTTCCAGTACGGACAGCGCAACCTGCTGCATTTCCATTTCGATCACCTGGCGCTTGCGGTTGAGCATATCCAGCTGCAGCGCAATCTCCGCTGCCCGGGATTCATCGTCTGTGATGAGACACTCGATACCAAGCGACATGTCGTCGAGACGTCCCGCTGCATTCAACCTTGGTCCGAGTACAAAGCCGAGTTCATCGGACGACACCTGACGGAAATCCCGTTGCGCGACCTTCAGGAGCGCCTTGATGCCTGCGCAGGCCCGCCCGTTACGGATACGCTCCAGCCCTTTGTGGACGAGAAGGCGGTTATTGTTGTCGAGCTTGACCACATCCGCTATGGTTCCCAGCGCCACCAGGTCCAGGAGGCCGGCAAGGTTGGGTTCTTTCCGGTTTTGTCGGCTGGTCGGATCGAATATTCCTCGGGCGCGCAGTTCTGCCCGGAGCGCGAGCATCAGATAAAACATGACTCCCACCCCGGCAAGATGCTTGCTGGGAAAATCGCAGCCGGCCTGATTGGGATTCACAATGATCGCAGCTTCCGGCAAAATATCTCCCGGGAGATGATGATCGGTAATGAGTACCTGCATGCCAAGCCGGTTCGCCTCCATTACGCCATCCACGCTGGCTATGCCGTTGTCCACCGTAACCAGTATATCGGGGGCGGGTACCCCAGCCGCTGCAAGCCTCACGATCTCCGGCGTGAGCCCATAGCCATGCGTGAAACGATCAGGGACGAGATAATCCACTATTGCGCCAAAGGCTCGCAAGGCGCGCAGGCCAACGGCGCAGGCGGTGGCCCCGTCCGAGTCATAGTCCGCCACAATCAGCAACCTTTTCCCGGACAGAATCGAATCGGCCAGAAACCGGGCCATTGCGGCGACATTCTTCAGACGTTCTACCGCGGCAAGGTGGCACCAGTCCATCTCGAGCTGATCGGGGGTTTCTATGCCTCGTGCGGCATAGATGCGGGCGAGGACAGGGTGCAGTCCGTGCCCGGTCAGTGCGGTGTAAGCGTGCGATGGATAGTCGCGAGGATTCGTATTGAGCATGAGCCGGAACGTTTTGAATCAGCTCGGATAGGGTAGCAGCCAGAAATCCGGAACAGACTATCGGAAATGATATGCCTGGACGGGAGTACTCTTTCCGAGCAATTCTCCGAATTATTCTTTATGTGTTCGGATCGATTTAAAAATGATAATGGGCCCCGATGCCGAGATAATCCACCCTTTGCCGGAAGAACTGGCCGGTAGGGGAGTTGCCGTGAAAATATTCAACCAGGAACAGAAGCTTACGGCTGAAGGCTTGAAAATGATCCAGCTGAACGCCTGCTCTCGCGGATACATCGGCGTTCCAGTCGTTCTGTTGATGGTTCTTGAGGTCAACCGCAAGAATCGGCCGCAATGACAGCATTTCGATTCGCCACGGGCTTCTGAACTCGACGCCGTATTGTATCGACCAGGGTTTGATGGTCGAAGGTTCCTTATGAAAGATCCCACCACCTCCCCCATAGATGCGCAACCCGTAGGGAAGCTCGTAGGAAAGCCTGAGATCGGCCCCTTCGTAGCTGAGGTTGATTCGCTCCAGATCGGTCAGTTTCCGCAACAGAAACTCATCCCCAAGGTGGGAGCTCTGGTGGTAGATGCGGGCAAATCCGGAAACATTGCCAGACCGTACGCTTCCGTAAGCGGACGCTATGAAATCCGAATTGATGAGATCAGCAGACGGAGCGCCGAGATTGAAGTCGCTGAAGACAGCTGCCTGAAGCCCGACTTCCCACTGCGCGGTCGTTTGTCCGAAGTTGCCGCGATAAAACGGTATGGTTTCACCGAAACTGACCGCTCCATTGTTATTTCCATCAATGTTGTTTCCTACATAGTTGCGATAAGAGGCGGAAAAATGGGCCCAGCGGGGGTCTGCGAGTAATGGCCTGAACAAATGACCCTGGGGCAGCATACCTGTCGCAAGAACGGCCGGGCCCGCCGCCGGAATCCCTTCGCTTGGAATTTCTCCGGGCGCGCCGCCTTCTTCCATCTGCGTTGTGGCGGGGGATTGCTGGATCGGCTTGAATGCATCCCGCTCGGCAATCCGATCAGTTCCACCTTCCGCCACGGTCACTGCCGTAACACCCGGTATTTGTGAGAGGGCCTGCATGATCGGTCCCCGGTTGTCCGGGCTGAGTCGGCTTGACGGAATGGTGATGATGCCATCCCGTACGATTAAATTCGGAATTTCGACCTTGAACCCGTGTTTGAGAACTCCCGCTGCATAGCCTGCGATATAAGAGTCCGTGATAGCGGCGCTGGCAACTGAAGCGGAAAGCAGCATGATCGCGAGGATGAGCAGATGTCGCACAGTATCCCCTTTACGTAATAATTTACAGGACCGGACCAACCGGTAATCGAGCATATTGACCTTCTTTTTATTCAATCAGGGTTTGACTTGCACGCTTGTACAATAGACGCACGAACGGATAATAAACCGGTTCACTTGGGCGACAGCCGAAACAATATCACCAAAACCTAAAAAATAGTGAAGAAGTCCCGCTTATCATTTTTTCCCGTCACACGGTCATCTCTTGAGGATGAGCGAAAGATTGAATCCAGCACTTACAACGACACCCAAGCCCGGCAAGCTGAACCTCGACTGCATCATCATTGTAGAAGCGGAAGGAAGATCGGTCGGTACGCTGACTCACAATTCAGATACTGCCACCAGGGTGATACAGGGCGCCTTGTCATCCGGCACACGCCTCATGCATCAATCCGGCCAGGAGCCCGACAATGCAATGGCTTTTATTTCTGTCGCAATTGCCCGTGAGGTGATCGCAACCTCTGCCCTGAAGTCGAGCGATGGCTTTACCCGGCTGTGGCCATCCGTTGTTTCTGTGTCGGGTTACCTGAGCGCATTCTATTTCTTTCCATCACGCTGCGAACCCGGCCTGTCGGAATTGCGTACGCAGTCGGACGGAGAGCGGGAATCATGCTTTTTACGCTTGTTGCATGGCTTGTCCATGGACAGGCGCTGGATACGTCCGCCATCCTGGGACTGGTGCTGATCGTCGCCGGCGTAAGCATCCTGAGTGTATTTTTCCGCTCAAACGTCCACTGAGCGTTTTCCCTGTCATTGTCTGGGTTTCTAAACTCGCTTCGGCTTGTGTGGCCATCCCGTTCATAAAATTCGCAGAAGAACCGAAGCCGCGACATTGCGGCCGTTGCAAAACGGCTGGGCATGCGTCTTTCAGAGCTGGTGTTGCTGACATCGATCGACAATCCAGGCGGGATGCGCCCCGCACCGGTCCTGCGCACGCACCTGATCAACGGGTTTTCAGCCCCGAGGTGTACCAAAGTCCAATTGTTCCACCCGCTCAGATTGTTAGGATATGACGACCATTCTACAACCTGACTTATACAGGTGATGCCCGCCGCACATGCATCTGCCTGGGTCGACAGGGGATGTGGGAATTGTAGATCGAAAGCAATGAAATGGCATACCTGAACATGAAAAGATTTTTTCTCCTGTTGTCCGCTACTTTTTTCATGCCCTTGGTTCTTTCGGGCGCGTATGCCATTCCCGTGGATACCACAGATATAACGGACAACGCTGGCAGCCTCTTGTACACGGGAATGCTTGATGGTGGCAATCAAAGCAATTCCGATGAGATCTCATTCATTGATCAGGAAAACGGTGCAGCCATCCCTGAATCCCTTGAATCCCTTGTATCTGCTACTGATGAACTGGACTTGGAGACGTTTGTCCAGTCCCTGCAGTCAGGCGATGAAAAGGCCATGGACCGGTTCCTCACAACGGAAGGACTGGCGATCATGGCGTGGGAAGCCGGAGAGATACGGACACGAATCGCTTCACAGTCTTCCCCACCGACGTCTGCTTCTACGGGTACGCGGCGAAGCATTGGCAAATCATGCCTCGAAACACGCGCCAGCAATTCGCGCAAACTTCGCTCTTCATGGGAAGAAATCTGCCCTGATGGTGGATCCATCGGTTCAGGCTCAGGCAGCGGGAAAGGCGTGTACGGCGGGGCCGGGAAACAAGCCGGTGGCGGCGGTATTCATTCCCCCGGTATGCGCCCCTTTCGGGGCAATCCGCATAGTGGTTCAGGCGGCAGAGCGGGCGGCAGCGGCGCCGGGGTTCCCGTCAACAACGACGGCGACAGCCGTGGTGGCGGTGGAGGCACGTATCGTCCGTCCGACCCGGATGATACGGGCGGAAATGGCGGAGGCGCTCCCGCGCCGGGTGACAGTGGCGGCAATCCGGGATGGGGTACAGGCGGGGACTGGAATGAAATTGGAGATGGAGAAGGAGTGCCGCCAAGTGAAATTGTCGAAATTCCTGTACCGTCAACGCTGGTACTTCTGGTGCCGGGCCTCATATGCCTGATAGCAAGCCGCCGGAGCCGTTTGGGCCTGACATCAGCTCATTTTCCCGCACGTCCCGCCGTGGAGGATTGACGGTGCTGAAGTTCTAATCCGACTGTTCAGGCGCGTGTCGGAGACTGGCTCTCGAATTGCACCAGTTCCACTGGCGGTAGCGGCTTCCAACCACGTTTCCGATGTTCGGCCACGACATTGGTGAATATGCCTCCCCGCACGTAGAACTTGGCAGTCAGGCGTAGATATCGCGGTTTCAGCACTGCAATCAGATCGTCAACAATCCGGTTCGTTACCGCTTCATGAAACGCTTCATCATTGCGATAGGACCAGACATAGAGCTTGAGGCTTTTTAGCTCGATGCATTTCCTATCGGGAATGTAATCGAGAACCAGAGTCGCGAAATCCGGTTGGCCGGTTTTTGGGCATAGGCAGGTAAATTCCGGAATTTCCATGTGAATATGGTAATCACGCGCCGGTGCCGGATTAGGAAAAATCTCGAGCTCTTTTGTCGGGCTGCTAGGCATTCTCTTATACTGTTCAAATCGGTTAGAATGGATCGCTTGAGCGCATTCTCTTCGGGATGACGCGGCGAGCTGTCAATCCCACCAGTCCATCTTCGACGGCCCATTATATCTGTTTGCGAACGATAAATTGCGACTCTCTCATATCAAACTTGCCGGATTCAAATCCTTTGTCGATCCCACGGAGATACCTTTGCCCGGTGATCTGGTTGGCGTTGTTGGTCCCAACGGCTGCGGCAAGTCAAATATCATTGATGCGGTGCGCTGGGTTCTGGGGGAATCGAAAGCATCGGCATTGCGCGGAGAGTCGATGCAGGATGTAATTTTTAATGGCTCATCCAATCGCAAACCGGTTGGGCGAGCCAGCGTGGAACTGACGTTCGATAACAGCCTGGGCAAAGCGGCCGGGCAATGGTCGAGCTATGGAGAAATATGCATCAAGCGGGTGCTGAGACGGGATGGCGAGTCAACCTACCACATCAATAATATCCACGTGCGCCGCAGGGATATAGCGGATATTTTTCTCGGCACAGGCTTGGGTGGGCGGGGCTATGCAATCATAGAGCAGGGGATGATTTCCCGCATTATCGAGGCCAAACCGGACGAACTGAGAGTCTTTCTCGAAGAAGCGGCCGGCATCTCCCGGTACCGGGAGCGTCGCCGCGAAACCGAATCGCGTCTGGCTGACACCCGTGAAAATCTCCTTCGTGTAAATGACATCTGTCAGGAACTGGAAAAACAGCTAGCACGCCTGGAG
>CAYXQR010000063.1:0-14581 GCA_964466955.1 uncultured Nitrosospira sp. | reverse complement strand
TCCGGCGGCATGAAGCAGAAGCTCGGGCTGTGCTGCGCGCTGATCCACGATCCGGACCTGCTGATCCTGGACGAGCCGACCACCGGAGTCGATCCGCTGGCGCGCCGGCAGTTCTGGGATCTGATCGGCCGCATCCGCACCGGCCGGCCCGGCATGAGCGTGCTGGTCGCCACCGCCTACATGGAGGAAGCCGCCCGTTTCGACTGGCTGGTCGCCATGGACGCAGGCCGCGTGCTCGCCACGGGGTCGCCGCAGGCGCTGCTGGAGCGCAGCGGCGCCCGTTCTCTCGAACAGGCTTTCATCGCCCTGCTGCCGCCGGAAAAGCGAGGCCGGCACCGGGAAGTGATCATTTCCCCCCGTGGCGATGAAGACCACGGCAATATCGCCATTGAAGCGGAGGAACTGACCATGCGCTTCGGCGATTTCGTCGCGGTCGATCACGTCAGCTTCCGGATCGAGCGCGGCGAGATCTTCGGTTTTCTCGGGTCCAACGGCTGCGGCAAGACCACCACCATGAAAATGCTCACCGGCCTTCTTCTGCCCAGCGAAGGGCAGGCCTGGCTGTTCGGCCATCCCGTGGATCCCAGGGATATGAGCACACGCCAGCGCGTGGGCTACATGTCGCAGGCCTTTTCGCTCTATTCCGAACTGACGGTGCGGCAGAACCTGGTGCTGCACGCCCGCCTGTTTCATGTGCCGGAGGAGGAGATCGCGGGACGCGTCCAGGAGATGACTGCCCGTTTCGGCCTGACGGAAGCGGTGGACGCCTTGCCGGCTTCACTTCCGCTGGGCCAGCGCCAGCGGCTTTCCCTCGCGGTGGCGCTGATCCACCGCCCCGATCTGCTCATTCTCGATGAGCCCACCTCCGGCGTCGATCCCATCGCGCGCGACGGATTCTGGCGGATATTGGTCGATCTTGCGCGCCGCGACAAGGTCACCATTTTCATTTCCACCCATTTCATGAACGAGGCGGCACGCTGCGATCGCATCTCGCTGATGCATGCGGGCCGCGTGCTGGTCAGCGACACGCCTGCCGCCCTCACGGAACAACGGGGCACCGCGACGCTGGAAGATGCCTTCATCGCCTGGCTGGAAGAAGCCGTGACGGACGATGCCGGCAGCAGCCCTGCTTCGGCGGCGGCCACGCCAACCACCCCGGGCGCAGGCACCGGGGCGGCTTCCACACCGGAGCCGCCAGGGCTGCACGAGCCACCGGCGAGTGACGCGACGCCCCCGCGCCGCTTTTTCGATATCCGGCGCATGCTCAGCTACACCCACAGGGAAGCACTGGAACTGCGCCGGGACCCGGTGCGCGGCACCATGGCGCTGCTCGGCAGCGTGATCCTGCTGTTCATCATGGGCTATGGCATCAGCATGGATGTCGAAGATTTATCCTTCGCCGTGCTCGATCGCGATCAGACCACCACCAGCCGCGACTATGTGCTCAACCTCTCCGGTTCCCGCTACTTCATCGAGCGCGCGCCCCTCTCCAGCCATGCCGAGCTGGATCAGCGCATGCGCGCCGGCGAGCTGAGCCTGGCCCTCGAAATCCCGCCCGGCTTCGCCCGCGACGTGAGCCGTGGAACGCCGGTGGAAATCGGCGCCTGGATCGACGGCGCCATGCCTCAGCGCGCCGAAACCGTCCAGGGATACGTGCGCGGCATGCACGCTCACTGGCTGGCCGATGCGGGATCGCGCAAGTCCGGGGAACCGCTATCGGTTGCGCTGGTGAACGTGGAAACGCGCTTTCGCTACAATCCCGACGTCAAGAGCCTGGTGGCGATGGTTCCTGGCGTCATTCCGCTGCTGCTGATGCTGATCCCGGCGATGCTCACCGCGCTCTCGGTGGTGCGCGAAAAGGAAATGGGCTCGATCGTCAATCTCTATGTCACGCCGGTCACCCGCCTGGAATTCCTGCTCGGCAAGCAGTTGCCTTACCTGGCACTGGGCATGGTGAACTTTCTGCTCCTGGTGGCGCTTGCCGTAACGGCATTCGGCGTTCCCATGACGGGGAGTTTCCCGGCCCTGACCTTGGGCGCCCTGCTGTACCTGGCCTCCGCAACGGCGCTCGGCCTGCTGATCTCCACGTTCATGCGCAGCCAGATCGCCGCCATCTTCGGAACCTCGATCCTGACCATATTGCCGGCGACGCAATTCTCGGGCATGCTCGATCCGGTTTCCTCGCTGGAGGGGATGGGCGCATGGGTCGGCCATGTCTACCCCACCACCCATTTCCTGACCATTTCCCGCGGCACTTTCTCCAAAGCGCTGGGTTTCGGCGATCTGCAACTCCCCTTTTTCGCGCTGATGCTGGCCGCGCCGGTGCTGATGGGACTATGTGCCGCCCTGCTGAAAAAGCAGGAGACCTGAATTGCGCGCCGCCAACATCCTGCATCTGGGCATCAAGGAACTGCGCAGTCTCGCCCGCGACCCCATCATGGTGGGACTGATCGTCTGGTCATTCTCCTTCTCGGTCTACGTGGCGGCCACCGCCATGCCGGAAACGCTCAACAAGGCCCCGATCGCCATTGTGGACGAGGATCGCTCACCGCTCTCCCAGCGCATTGCCGATGCCTTCTATCCACCCCACTTCCTCCCGCCGCCCCTGATCGCGCAGCCGGAAATGGATGAGGGAATGGACGCGGGACTGTTCACCTTCGCCATCGACATTCCGCCGGAATTCCAGCGCGACGTGCTGGCCGGAAGAGTGCCTTCGATCCAGCTCAATGTCGACGCCACGCGCATGAGCCAGGCATTCACCGGCAGCGGCTATATTCAAAGCATCATTACCAGCGAAGCCGCCGAGTTCGCCCGTCACCATCGCGGCACGCCTCCGCTGCCCGTTGAACTCGCGCTGCGCGCGCGCTTCAATCCGTCGCTCAGCCAGACCTGGTTCGGCGCCGTGATTCAGGTGATCAACAGTGTCACCATGCTGTCGATCGTGCTCACCGGCGCGGCGCTGATCCGGGAACGCGAGCATGGCACCATCGAGCACCTGCTGGCCATGCCGGTCACTCCGTTCGAGATCATGACCAGCAAGATCTGGGCAATGGCCCTGGTCGTGCTGGTCGCATGCGCCTTCGCGCTGGTGGTGGTCGTGCGGGGGCTGCTGTCGGTGCCGATCGAAGGCTCGTTGCCGCTCTTCCTGGCCGGAACCGCGCTGAACCTGTTCGCCACCACGTCCATGGGCATCTTCATGGGCACCGTCGCGCGCTCCATGCCGCAATTCGGCCTGCTGCTCATGCTGGTGCTGATGCCACTGCAGATGCTGTCCGGGGGCTCGACGCCGCGGGAGAGCATGCCCGAATTCGTCCAGACGGTGATGCTGGGCGCGCCCACGACCCATTTCGTCCTGCTGGCCCAGGCCATCCTGTATCGCGGCGCGGGACTGGACATCGTATGGCCCCAGTTCATCGGACTTGCGGTGATCGGGCTCATCTTCTTCAGCATCACGCTGGCGCAGTTCCGCAAGACCATCGGCACGATGGCTTGAGCATGGCCTGACGGGACACGTGATGCCCCGTGACCGGATGCAGGCTCAATGTTGCATACCGAACAGTATGAGCATCCGGAAAGCTTTAACCTGATCCTCAATGCCATTCCCATCATGACCGGAACGGCAAATCGAAACCGATTTTCTTTTTCTTTTCAAGGAGACTCATCATGAACAAGGACCAGGTAAAAGGAACCGCGAAAGACGCCGCCGGAAAAATCCAGGAAGCAGCCGGAAAAGCCACGGGCAGCAAGGAGCATGAGGCCAAGGGCCTTGGAAAGCAGGCCGCCGGCAAGGCACAAAAAACATATGGAGACGCCAAGGAAGCCGTGAAGGACGCGGCGGACAAGCTGTAAAACCGCACTGCCGGATTTCCCGCTCCATTCTTGAAACCCGCCGCCAGGCGGGTTTTGTCTTTTTCCTGGCGCCTGTGATGCGTGAGCTCGATCGTCCGTTCGGGTGGCATCTCCACTGCGGTTCTTCAGCGCATTTTGCATGTGCGTGGTACGCAGCCCGCCTCCCACGTCCCGTCGTGCTATCCGATAATGGTTCCCCGCTTTTTCCCGAAATGTGCCCGGCCAGCCCACTGCTCTGTTATCTTGGCGTGATACGAATGCGGCGCATAAGGATCGCTGAAGGAACCGCTGAATAAATCCCCGCTGTCGCACCTTTTCCCATGCTGCCTCGATCCCTCAAGCGTTATGCCTGGCTGTCGATCTTCACCGCGCTGGCCACGATTCTCCTGAAGAGCCTGGCCTGGTGGCTGACGGGTTCGGTCGGCCTGCTTTCCGATGCGCTGGAATCGGTGGTCAATCTCGCTGGCGCACTGATGGCTCTGGCCATGATCACGCTCGCGGCGATGCCGGCCGACGACAACCACCCCTACGGGCATGGCAAGGCCGAGTATTTTTCCAGCGCTTTCGAGGGCCTGCTGATCCTGCTGGCTTCCATCGGTATCGGCTACGCGGCCATCGAGCGCCTGTTGCACCCACAGGCATTGGAAGACGTCGGGGTGGGCCTGCTCGTCTCGGTCGTCGCCTCCGCCCTCAACCTGGGAACAGGCCGGATTCTGCTGAACGTGGGACGCACCCACCGTTCCATCAGTCTCGAAGCGGATGCGCACCACCTGCTCACGGATGTGTGGACGTCGGCCGGCGTCATACTGGGGGTGGGACTGGCCTGGGTGACGGGATGGTCATGGCTGGATCCGGTGATTGCGCTGCTGGTAGCCGTCAATATTCTGCGCATCGGCTGGCAATTGCTGCAGCGCTCCGCCAACGGCCTGATGGATGTCGCCCTGCCCCCGGAAACACTGAAAGTGATCGAAGAAGTGATGAACACTTATCGCGGGGAGGGAATCGGGTTCGATGAACTGCGCACGCGCCAAGCCGGGGCGCTTGCTTTTGCGAGACTGAATGTTCTCGTCCCTGGCGACTGGAGCGTGCAGAAAGGGCATGATTATGCGGAGCGCATCGAGGCCGACCTGCGGGCGGCAGTGCCTCACCTGCGCGTGATCACGCACCTGGAACCCCGGAACGATCCGGGCGCGAGGATGGATGCACCACCGGATCAAACCTGAGCATTCGAGAATTTCAGGTCTGATGCGCGGCATTTCATCGGCCACGGGAATCGCTGGCTCCGAGCTGCTGCTGGATCGAGGCTGATCAAGGAATACCAGCCCATCCACAACAAGCGCCTGCGCTGTTCGCGCACCAGCTGAAGTGCTGCAATGGCGTTTGCGCGGGCAAAAAAGCGCCGGAGCTGCCCTACCTGCGGCTGAAGCAGGCATTGATTCCGCTGAAGCTCAAATCCTGGCCTTATCCGGGCAGAATCGGCGTACGGGAATAGGACGAATCATCGCAGCGCTGCGAGGTGCATGTATTCGACTACTGGTGCCATCTGGCGACAGCAGACAGCGAAGCCGCCCTGAATGAACTGATGGAAACGCGCGCTTCCATGAAGCTCGATGTGGCCACCTACCAGCTGCTGCTGAAGCACCTGGGGAAGCAGGCGGAAATCATCCGCCTCGGATGAGTTGCGACGATAGAATGAGCAGCCAAGGTCTGTTGACACTGCTTCGTGCCAGGACGGTGACGAATTTCAGCCGGGAGAGGGGCAGGATTAGCGAAAGCATACGAGCGACTCGACTGCCAGCTATGCAAAGTGCTGTGTCCAGTTTTCCTCATCATTTGTTGCAACCATATTACGAAATGATGGACTGAAAGGATTATCCACGCACATATTATTCTAACAATAATATTCATAAAACCTTACAATGGCCCGATTCGGATCGACTCCCCTCCCTTCGACTCAATTTCTAGTTTATTCCTGTCCGGGTCAGTTGGACATGATTGTTGTGCCCGCGCCGCTCATTCTTGCCTAACGCTTGTTCCAGACCAAGTTTGGAAAACTTCGGTGCATTGGTCGCCGGAGATGAAATGATTTCCCTTCAAATGTTCTTCGGCATTTTTTTTAAATAGTATTTTCAATTTCTGCTATGACAGGTCCAATTGATTCAACTGAATTGAAGAAACTCTACCACCATCGATGGCAGCCCAATCTAAAAATTCCTTTGTTTTATGGAATCTGGATTGGATTAGGAGCGATCGCGTGGAACTCCTCTCACTGGGCCATCACCTGGCTCTGTTATCTTTCCATGGGTTACATGCAGATGGGCATTATGACGTTTATGCACGATTGCACTCATAGCGTCCTGTTCAAGGCAAGATGGAAAAACTGGGCATTTGGTGTTTTCGCCATAGTACCTATGCTTATTTCATTCATCAGCTTCAAGGAAGATCACCTTCTGCACCACCGCCATAACCGCTCTCCGAAAGATCCGGATGCATTCACAATGGGTAAACGTGGCATCGTGGACTATGTCCTTTTTTATGCATATGCCTTGATAGGGGTATTTCTTACCGCGATTCAGTTTATTTTTATTTTTCCTTTACAAAAATTCAGAGCGAAGAAGGCGCTGATTCACTGGAGCGAAATTACAGTTCACATAATTATCATGGTGGCCGTCTTTAACTGGGCTTCAAGTCAAGGAATTGCATCCGAAGTTTTTGCCGTTTGGTTTTGGCCACTCATATTTTTCGGATTTTTCAATAGCGTCCGTTTTGTGGCGGAACATTATGGAACGCCTTGGGATTCCGGACAGCTTGCCGGTACTCGCACTATTATCAGTAACCAAGCGCATTCCTGGTTCTGGAACAACATCAATTACCACATTGGGCATCATATGTATCCCGCGGTGCCTTGGTATAATCTCCAGGATCTACATGCGCAGATGTTGCCTGAAATCATGCGCCAGAATGCAATCGTTGATAGAAGCTATTTTGCCGTCTTTTTTTATGCCATGGTAAAAGGCCCGGAAAGCATAGAGCAGAATATGGAACTTAATGCTGCGCGAGGATTTGGCAGCGTCGGTAGCTGTCAAATCGTGCCATAAACATGGCGAGCAGCATTCAGCTTGCCCATTAGCAAGCGAACGCTCAATGCCTGACCTCAACCAGTCCCCTATACGTTGCCCAGCACCCCCAGCGAGAATTTGCATACACTCGATCAAGAGTTTTGCTTGCGTCGCCCGTTCCGCGGTATCAGGCAGGAGCGGCATCTCTTCCAACGGAATTACCATACTTCCCTTGATAGGGAACGAGATTTAACGCAAGCAAAGCGCGCACATTTTGGCAAGCTGTTCGTTACTGGCCTTCATCCCATGCGCCACCCGATGCAGGCTATCCTGTTCGAGGCGGAAAAGTCCTGAGTCCGTCTGACTGGGCATGTTCCGCTGGCTCATCGGTTCTTCTCCATCGCAGTACCGCAGTATTGCTCCCTTCCCTGCTTCTGCCTCACGCCGAAGCTGAAACTGAAACAACGGGACCCCTCGGCCTCAGCGCTGCCACAGGATATGGGGCGCCTCCAGCGGCACGCTCGCCTGCTCGTGATACGGGACGAGCCGGACAGTGTAGTCCTTCGCGGGGCGATCCGACGGCACCTGCGCCCCCAGCGCGCCATGATCGGCGCTTCGCTGTCGGTAGGCCGCCGCTGCCGGAAGATAGTGCTGCTCCACATATTCGCGCACCACGCGGTTGGTGGAAAAGCGCGGCGTCAGCTGCGCCATGCTCCTGCGCATGCGCGTCACCCACGCGGTAGGGACGCCCTGCCGGTCCCGCGCGTAGAATTCGGGAATGACCTGGTGTTCGAGAAGATCGTAGAGCGCTTCGGCTTCGGCGGCATCCTGCGCCGGATCGTCGCCATGCTCCTTGCCATCGCCCAGCGCCCAGCCTACGTCCGGAGTATAGGCTTCCGCCCACCAGCCATCCAGCACCGAGAGGTTGATGCCGCCATTGGCGAGCACCTTCATTCCGCTGGTTCCGCTTGCCTCCCACGGCCGCCGCGGGGTGTTGAGCCAGACATCCACGCCCTGCACCAGCTGTTCGGTCAGGTGCATGTCGTAGTCGCTGAGAAAAACCACGGGTGCGCGTGGGCCGGCACGGCGGATGAAGCGCGTCCAAGCCTGGATCAGCGCCTTGCCCGGTTCGTCGCCAGGATGCGCCTTGCCGGCCATGATGAGTTGCACCGGGCGCTGGGGGTTGTTCATCAGGCGCAGGAGGCGCGCCGGGTCGTGCAGCAGCAGGTCAGGCCGCTTATAAGTAGCGAACCGGCGCGCGAATCCCAGGGTCAGTGCTTCGGGATCGAGAAGACACCTGGCCGCTTCGACCGCTTCGGGCGGCTCGCCCGCGACCGCGAGCTGACGGGAATACCGCTTGCGGACATGCTCGACCAGCGCCTTGCTCACGGTTTCGCGCAGCCGCCAGAGCTCGGTGTCCGGCACCCCGAGTATCTTCTGTTCCAGCATTTCTGTCGTGCCCGCCCAGCGGTCGCGGCCGCAGGTCTCTGTCCATAGCCGGGCCGCCACCACCGAATCCCAGGTGGGCACGTGGATGCCGTTGGTCACATGATCGACCGGCACCTCCGCAATCGGCCAGCGCGGAAACATCGGCCCGAACAGATGCCGGCTCACCTTTCCGTGCAGGCGGCTCACACCATTCACCGCCCCGCTCCCGCGAATGGCCAGATAGGCCATGTTGAACGGCTCGGCCGCGTCATGCGGGTCCAGGCGCCCCAGCGCCAGCAACTCGTGGCAGCGGATGCCCAGCCTCTTTTCGGCGTAGTCCGCGAAATACCGCTCGATCAGGTCCGCGTCGAAGCGGTCGAAGCCGGCCGCAACCGCGGTGTGGGTAGTAAAAAGATTGCCCACCCGTGTGATCGACAGCGCGGTGGCAAAATCCTGCCCGGTCTCGCGCATGCAGTGGCGCGCGCGCTCCAGCACGGCAAAGGCAGCGTGGCCCTCGTTCAGATGGCAGACTTCCGGCCTGAGCCCGAGCTCGGCCAGCAGCCGCCAACCGCCGATGCCCAGCAGAATCTCCTGTTCGAGCCGCAGTTCCGCGCCCCCGCCGTATAGCTCGCTGGTGATCCCGCGGTAGGCGGGATAATTCGCCGCGTCGTTGCTGTCCAGCAGGTACAGCTTCAGCCTGCCCACCTGCACCTGCCAGGCGCGCAGCCATATCGAATACCCTGGCAGTTCCACCTCCAGCCGCAGCCATTCCCCGTTCTCGCGGCGTAGCGGCGTGATGGGCAGCTGCCCGGGATCGTTGTAAGGAAACAGCGCCTGCTGCGTCCCGTTGCGGTCGATGATCTGGCGGAAATAGCCCTGCTGATAAAGCAGCCCCACTCCCACGACGGGAACGCCCAGTTCGCTGGCGGCCTTGAGCTGGTCGCCGGCCACATTGCCCAGCCCGCCGGAATAGATGGGGAGCGCTTCGTTCAGCATGAATTCCATGCAGAAATAGGCGATACAGCTCAGGGACGAGTCCGCATGGGCCTGCTGAAACCAGCCGGGCGCCTCCGCCTCGTGCCGCATTTCCTGCGCGAGATCGGTGACATCCCGGCAGAACGCAGGGTCGGCGAAAGCGTCCTGCAGTTTTTTCCGGGAGACGGTCTGCAGGACCACCCAGGGATTGCGGGTCAGGTCCCACAGCGACGGATCGAGCCGCTCCCACAGATGATCGCCGCTGTGGTCCCACCCTGTTCGCATATCCAGGGCCAGCCGCGCCAGCGAATCGTACCCATCGATATTCCAAGTGGAGTGAAGGCGGTACAGCGGCTTGTGGTTCGATGCCTGGTCAGCCATGACACCCCTCCTGTAAGATTCCGCGTGATGTCCGGCCGCTCCGTCCGGAACGGCCGGACAGGTTCATCTGCCGCTCCGACGCCCGTTGCCGGGACCGGCTGTCCTTTCCGCTATCTTCACATGGAAAGGCAGGGCGCGCAACGAAACGGCGGCGCCCGCCCCCCGGACCAGGGCGGAACTGCCGACGGGCTTGACAGCGGTGATATAAACGACTAGCGTTTCGATCATACTTTCAGCCGGTTGCCGTTTTATTGCGCTCCGTTGCCAGCCATTCTCGGTCACGGGAGCCGGACGGGGCGAGCGTCGGTGGCTCCTGTTTTCCGCATCGTCCGTGGCGGAAGCAGCGAGACGGCGGGGGCACTGCTGCCGCACCGGCGGGGTCAATGGGCACCCTGCGCGAAGTCGCAGGGTCCGGCCGATCCTTTCGCGACAGCGCCACTTTGAGGCCGTCGCTTTTCATGCAAAAAAACTGCGACTTCCTGCGACTCGATGACGACTGGCGCCGAATCGGACCTCCTCCGTTGGGATGCTGCTGAGACTCCCCCGCGGCTGAACGTGCGCGGCGACTGGACGCTGGCCAACTATGCCGCGCTGGGCGAGCAGATCGCCCAGCTCCGGCACCGCTCGGGCGGACTGGCCGCGGCGCGGCGCAACGTGGACCTGGGCGGGCTTGCGGCGCTGGATACCGCGGGCGCCGCGCGCCTGTACGAACTGCTCGGCGCGGAACTCGCCAGAAAGCTCGCCGCTGACCCGGCGCTGCCGCGTGAACGGGGCGCGCTGCTACAGACGGTGGTCGATGCGATGGGGGCTGCCGGGAAGGTCTCCCGCAAGCAGCAGCGCAGTGCCTTTGTCGAAATATTCGGCCGCGCCGGGCTTGCGCTGGAAATCTTCCGGCGGCAGATGCTGGCGCTGCTGGGCTTCATGGGCTTCACGCTGGACGCGCTGGCGCACGGCCTGCTGCGACCGGCGCGCTGGCGCATCACCCCGATCGTGGCGCAAATCCACGAGACCGGCCTGAATGCGGTGCCCATCATCGCCCTGCTCAATTTCATGGTGGGTGCGGTGATTGCCTTCCTGGGGGCGACAGTGCTGGCCAGCTTCGGCGCCAGCATCTATACGGTCAACCTCGTGACCTTTTCCTTCCTGCGGGAACTGGGCGTCCTGCTCACCGCCATTCTCATGGCCGGCCGCACCGCGAGCACGTTCACCGCCCAGCTCGGCTCCATGAAGATCAACGAAGAGATCGACGCGACCCGCGTGCTGGGCCTGGATCCAGTCCACCTGCTCGTGCTCCCGCGCGTGCTGGCGTTGCTGGTATCCCTGCCCATTCTCACCTTCGTGGGGATGATTTCCGGCATCCTGGGCGGCGCCGTGGTCTGCGCCCTGGAACTGGATATTTCACCGGCCATGTTTCTCGCCGTCTTCCATGAGCAGGTCGAGCTGCGGCATTTTCTGGTAGGCATGTCCAAGACACCCGTGTTCGCTTTCGTGATCGGGGTCATCGGGTGCCTCGAAGGACTCAAGGTCAGCGGCAGCGCCCTGTCGGTGGGAAAGCATACGACCGCCAGTGTGGTACATTGCATATTCGTCGTCATTTTTCTGGACGCTATGGCGGCCCTGTTCTTCATGGAGATGGGATGGTGACGGATGAGGCACTGTTTTCGCAGGAAGCCAGCCACGCGGCCACGGATGGCTTCGCAGCCGGCGTCTCGCCCCACGACCGGGCGCGCGAGCGTGAAGCGGTCATCGAGGTGCGGGGCCTGACCAACCGTTTCGGCAAACAGCTCGTGCACGACAGGCTGGACCTCGACGTCCATCGCGGCGAAATCCTCGGCGTCATCGGCGGGTCCGGCTCGGGCAAGTCGGTGCTGCTGCGCTCCATCGTCGGCCTGCAAACGCCTGCCGCGGGCAGCGTGCGCATTCTCGGCACGGACCTGCTGGCGCTTGCGCCCGAGCAGCGCCCGTCGCTGGAACAGCGCTTCGGCGTGCTTTTCCAGCGCGGGGCGCTGTTTTCCTCCCTGACCGTCGTGGAAAACATCGCGCTCCCGCTCATCGAGAATGCCGGCCTCACCCGGGACGATGCCGAGCACCTTGCGATCGTGAAGCTGGCGCTCTCGGGCCTGCCGGCCAGCGCGGCCGCGAAATATCCGTCCTCCCTGTCGGGCGGCATGATCAAGCGGGCGGCGCTGGCGCGCGCGCTGGCGCTGGATCCCGACATCCTTTTTCTCGACGAGCCCACCGCGGGACTCGATCCGATCGGCGCGGCGGAATTCGACCAGCTCATCCTCACGCTGCGCGATGCGCTGGGCCTCACGGTCTTCATCGTGACCCACGACCTCGATACGCTCTATACCATCTGCGACCGCATCGCGGTGCTGTCGCAGAAGCGCGTCCTCGTGGCTGGCCCGATCGGGACAGTCGAGGCTGTCGAGGATGAATGGGTGCAGGAATACTTTCACGGGCCGCGCGGGCGCGCCGCCAGCCATGCGGTGCGCATGAGCGGCATTATGACAGAGGAAACAGGGAGATAGCCGATGGAACCGCGCGCGCATCATGTACTGATCGGGTTTTTTACCGTCATGGCGGTGACGGCCGCGCTGCTGTTCACCCTGTGGCTGAGCAAGGCCCCGGGCGATGCCGTGCAGCGCTACTACACCGTAATCTTCAACGAGGCGGTCAGGGGCCTCTCCATCGGCAGCGCCGTGCAGTACAACGGCATCACCGTGGGCGACGTGGTCAAGCTCGCGCTGGACCCGCGCGATCCACGCAGGGTGATCGCCCGGGTGCGCGTGCAGGGCAGCACGCCGATCAAGCAGGACACCGAGGCGCGCCTCGCCCTCACCGGCATCACCGGCAATTCGGTGATCGAATTCAGCGGCGGCTCGCCCGGCAGCCCCGACCTCGTGGCGGAGGACGAGGACGAGGACCCGGTCATCGTGGCCACGCCTTCGCCCATCGCCAAGCTGCTGGAGAGCAGCGACAACATGATGGCCGACATCACCGGACTGATCATGCGCGCCAAGGAGGTTCTCTCGCAGGAAAATGCGCAGCGGCTGAGCAGCACCCTGAAAAACCTGGAGCAGACGACTGGTGTGATCGCTGACCAGCAGGATAACGTCCAGGGAATCGTGACCGAACTGGCCGCCGCCAGCGCCCAAGCGAACGTCGCGCTACGGGAAGCCACGCAACTGGTGGCGGCAACGAACAGCCTCGTGCACGAGAAGGGCGCCCCCGCCCTTGGCAATCTCGACCAAGCCACGGCTTCCCTGGCGAAAGTCAGCGCGTCGGTGGATCGACTGCTGCTGGAAAACCAGGCGGCGCTGGCCGGAGGCATGCAGGGTATGAACGAACTGGGACCCGCCCTGCAGGAGCTGCGCAGCACCATGGCCGCGGTGGCGAGAACGGTGCGCCGGCTCGACGAAAATCCCGCGGCCTATCTCACCGGGCGGGAAAAATTCGAGGAGCTTGAGCCATGAACCCGACCCGGCGTGCAGGCCACGCCCGCGCGCGCATGTTCCGCTGCTTCGGCATGGCGGCGGCGCTTCTCCTGCTGTCCGCGTGCTCGATATTGCCTGCCACCGAAAATCTGGAAGTCTATCCGCTGCCCACCGGGCCGGCTCCCGGTCTGTCCGGCCACCCATCCGGCGGCGACCCGCTGCCCTGGACCCTGCGCCTCGCCACACCGAACAGCAGCCACATGACGGACAGCCCGCGTATTCTGGCGCTGCGCCAGGGCGGCCAGCTCAGCTCGTACAAAGGCATCCGCTGGAGCGATTCCCCCCCGGTTCTGCTGCGCAATCGGCTGGCAGCGGCTTTCCGGGCGGATGGCCGGTTCGGTTCCGTCAGCAACGGCGGCAGCACGCTCGCTCACCTGGAGCTCGGCGGCGACCTGAGCGCATTCCAGGTGGAATACATGGATGGCGGGCCGAAGGCCACCATCCGCTTTTACGCCACCCTGTCACAGCCGCTGCGCAATCGCATCGTGGCGGCGCGCAGCTTCGAAATCAGCGAACCCGTGCGAAGCCGGGGCACGGCGGAAATCATCGCGGCTTTCGGCCTGAGCGCCAACCGGCTCGCCGCGGAGATCGTCGACTGGACCGTGCGGCGAGGCATAGCCCTCCAGGCCGGGGCGGAATAACGCCATGAAACATGACAGGGATGCAGACAGCGTACCCCGGAATTTCCGGAATTGCCGCCTTCGCGTTTCCGGAATCAAGGAAACCATGCGATCCATTTTCCGTGACACAGAAATGAAAAGGGAGAATCCCGATATGAGTATCCGTTCCATGCCAGCCACCCTCCGTATTCTCCATTCCCTTCGGGCGCTCGCCGCCGCCATTGCGTTTGGGTGGGCTGTTTCTGCCGCTACCGCCACCACTGCTGCCGCGGACAGTCCGGGCGGCAAGGTCACCCCCAACCTGGAGCAGGCGATTCCCAACATCCCCGGCAAGTCGCTGATCGCCGTAGAAGTGGATTACCCGCCAGGAGGCGCCTCCGTCCCGCACGTGCATGCGAAATCCGCGGTCATCTATGCCTACGTCGTTTCCGGCGCAATCGAATCCCAGGTCAACGACGGGGCAAAGCGCGTGTACCGCGCGGGCGAAAGCTGGTTCGAGCCGCCCGGCTCCAGCCATCCCGTCAGCCGCAATGCCAGCCAGACCGAGCCGGCAAAGCTGCTGGCGGTTTTCGTAGCGGATACGGAAGAAAAAGCGTTGACGATCCCGGCCAGATCAATCACAACAACTGGCTGGGACCTGATCGAATGAGCCAGCGCATCGATTACACCCGGGTCGCGCCTGCGGGCATGAAAGCCCTCGGCGGCGTGTACGGCTACGTCATGCAAAGCGGCCTTCCTTCCGTGCTGGTTGATCTGGTCTACCTGCGTGTCT
>CAYXQR010000062.1:0-24369 GCA_964466955.1 uncultured Nitrosospira sp. | reverse complement strand
CCTTCGTTTTGACCGGAACGTTATCAGGACTGTCACGCGAAGAAGCCCGTGAAAAAATTGAAGCGCTGGGGGGGAAAGTGACGGGAAGCGTTTCGATCAAGACAGATTACGTAATCGCGGGAGCGGACGCGGGCAGCAAGTACGACAAGGCGGTCGAACTGGGTGTGCCGGTCCTTGATGAGGCTTCATTGCTGAGATTGCTGCACGATCCCGGGTACAATCCGATTCCACTTTCCCATAACTGAACGAGTTCATTCATGCCGAGAATTACTAAAGCTGTTTTCCCCGTGGCGGGCATGGGCACCCGCTTTCTTCCTGCAACCAAGGCTAGCCCCAAGGAGATGATGCCGGTTGTAGACAAGCCGCTGATCCAATATGCAGTGGAGGAGGCAATTGCGGGGGGGATCACCGAACTGATCTTCATTACCGGGCGCCACAAGCGTGCGATCGAGGATCATTTCGACAAGGCTTACGAAATGGAGACCGAGCTGGAAGCACGGGGCAAGATGGAAACCCTCGAAGTATTGCGCAGCGTACTCCCTAAAAATATATCCTGCATTTATATCCGCCAGTCGGAAGCGCTGGGCCTGGGGCATGCCATATTGTGCGCCCGTCCTGCAGTGGGAAACGAGCCCTTTGCCGTGCTATTGGCAGACGACTTGCTGGTGGGAGAAGAGCCGATCATGCAGCAGTTGTGCGGGGTATACGAGCAGAACGGCTGCTCGATACTGGCCGTGCAGCACGTGGAGCCGCAAGACACGATCAATTATGGCATGGTCAGGTGCGGGCCGGGAATGAACAGGCTGCATCCCCTGACGGGCATCGTTGAAAAACCCGAGCCCGAGAATGCGCCTTCGACATTGGGGGTGGTGGGACGTTACATTCTTACACCCAAAATTTTTGATCATCTGGAAAAGGTTACGGCAGGTGCAGGTGGCGAAATTCAGCTGACCGACGGAATTGCCTCGCTATTGCGTGAAGAAAGGGCGCTGGCTTATGAATTTTCCGGTACTCGTTACGATTGCGGCAGCAAGATAGGTTATCTCAAGGCGACGATCGCGCTGGCGCAGGATCATCCCGAAGTGGGTGAGGAATTTACGGCCTATCTGGACGCGAGGTGCCGTTCCAGACTCTCCGCTAAGTAGCCTTTCTTTTGATTTTTTCCTCCGTTGGCGCATCGCGCAATGTTTTCTTTTGACGACGCAACAAAGGTACTCGGCGCAGCCGAGGAGTTGTTTTCAGCCGATGTAGTGGCACAAGCTGTGGAGCGCATGGCGGCCGATATCGAGGCTAAACTGTCTCAGTGCTATCCGCTGGTATTGAGCATCATGGGGGGCGCGGTGGTTTTTTCGGGGCAACTATTGCCGTTGCTGCGGTTTCCGCTCAATTTTGATTACCTCCATGTCAGCCGTTACCATAACGATACCCGCGGGGGGGACATCAACTGGAAGGTGAAGCCCCAGGAAAATGTTCGTGACAGAGTGGTGCTGGTGCTGGACGATATACTGGATGAAGGGGTTACGCTTGCGGCAATCCGCGAGCGCGTGATGAGCCATGGAGCAACAGCGTTCTACAGCGCCGTACTGGCGGACAAGGATATCGGCAGATCGAAGCCCATCGATCCCGATTTCGTCGGGCTCACGGTGCCGGATCGTTATGTATTCGGCTTTGGCATGGATATACACGGGGCTTGGCGAAACCTGCCCGCCATTTATGCTCTGAAAGACTGACGTGACGGGAAAGTGCCGGTAACAGGGCGAGTTGCGCGCATCATGGGATCCAAGGATCGCATGTCTCGCATTTTTCTCACTATTTTGTCTGATTGCTGAATCGTATGCTTGCAATTATCGGTGGCACCGGCATGGCACAGCTGGCGTGTCTTCAGATTTCACACCGCAAGGTTATGACAACGCCTTATGGCGAGCCATCCGGCCCTTTGACTTTTGGAAAGATCGGAGGCAACGAAGTAGTCTTTCTTGCCCGTCACGGTTACGGCCATACGATCCCGCCTCATGAGGTGAATTACCGGGCCAATATCTGGGCTTTGCGTTCACTCAATCTGTCCCGGGTCATAGCAGTTGCCTCGGTAGGAGGAATACGGGCTGACTTGAAA
Organism: uncultured Nitrosospira sp.; assembly: GCA_964466955.1. Lineage (GTDB taxonomy): Bacteria > Pseudomonadota > Gammaproteobacteria > Burkholderiales > Nitrosomonadaceae > Nitrosospira. The sequence continues at coordinate 22,256 of CAYXQR010000062.1, read as the reverse complement.
CCCGGCACGGTTGCGATTCCAGACCAGATCATTGATTACACGCATGGTCGCAAGCATACCTATTACGATGGCCTGGACAGATCCATCGTCCACACCGATTTTACGGAGCCGTATTGCCAGCTGACACGCAAACGGCTACTGGACGCGGCGAAGCACGCCGGTGAGACGGTGATCGACGGTGGTGTCTATGGCGCGACCCAGGGTCCGCGATTGGAAACCGCCGCAGAGATCCGCCGCATGGAGCGTGACGGCGCAGATATGGTGGGGATGACGGGAATGCCGGAAGCGGCACTGGCGAAGGAACTGGGCCTTTGCTATGCGGCTATTGCCGTGGTGGCGAATCATGCGGCGGGTCGTGTGACGAGCATGCATGTCATCCGGCTGGATGAGGCGCATGCCGTTCTCGAAGAAGCAATGGTAGGGGTCAGGAATATCCTTGAGCGTGTGGTGGAATTCGATGTCGATTAGGCCGGTGCTCAGAATGGGGGATCCTCGATTGCTGGAAGTGGCGCGGCCAGTGCAGGAATTCGATAAGCCGGAACTACACGCGCTGATTCAGGATATGCACGATACCATGGACGCGATGAGTGGCGCAGGACTGGCCGCGCCCCAGATCGGGGTCGGGCTGCAAGTCGTGATTTTTGGTGTGAAACGTAATCCGCGTTATCCCGGGGCGGAGGAGGTCCCTTATACCGTTCTGGTCAATCCGGTCCTGACTCCGCTTACCCAGGATACAGAAGAAGGGTGGGAAGGCTGTTTGAGCGTTCCAGGCATGCGCGGCATCGTTCCACGTTTTTCCAGAATTCGCTACCAGGGGCAGGACCAGTCTGGCAAACCCTTGGACCGCAGCGTCGAGGGTTTCCATGCACGCGTTGTACAGCATGAATGCGACCATCTGCAGGGGATCCTCTATCCCATGCGTATCACGGATTTTCGCACGTTCGGATTTACCGATGTCCTGTTCCCTGACCTGGCGCCAATGGATGAATAAGACAAAGCGGCGGTATGTTCAACCTGTGCTGATTCCATCCGCCCGGAAATCCGAACAGGCTAGTTGCTGAGCCAGCAATTGAGCAAGATGGCGAGCACTGCGTTTACCGCTTTCGACGACGATATGCGCCGTCTGTCGGTATAACGGATCGCGCTGTGCGTAGAGTTCGGCCAGCTTTGCGCGCGGATCGTCGGTTCGCAACAGAGGGCGGTTCCTGTCCTGGCGCGTGCGCCGCCACAAATCGTCTACCGGAGCACGCAGGTAGATTACCGTACCGCTATCTCTCAGCAGGGTGCGGTTTTCCCTTGCCAGAATTGCTCCGCCACCGGTCGCAAGAATAATATTATCTATTTTCACCAGTTCCACGAGCATTTCTGCCTCTCGCTTGCGAAATCCGGATTCTCCCTCAATTTCAAAAATAACCGGTATTGCGACCCCCGTGCGCTTCTGAATTTCACGGTCCGAATCATAGAAGGTTTTATCCAGGAAGTGCGCCAGAAGCTTTCCCACCGTGGTTTTTCCAGCACCCATCATTCCTATCAGAAACACATTCTGCTTTGTGCTGACAGGGTTGGCGCCAGACTTGCCTGAAATATTGAGGAGGGTTGCGTTTGTGGGATTCATTCGCGAATTGTAGCGGAATAACCCGAACGCGCGCATGTCCAAATGAAGGGCCTACTTACGCAGATGAGCCTGTCAACTGGATTCTCCCGACGTTAGCAGGCTCTATTGATCCAGCCAGAAAATATTATGAATCTCGTCATTCCCAGATTGTCCCCGGAATCCGGTAAACCAAATGGTGTGCTTTGTACTGCTTACTCGACAAATTAATTATACTCTTTGCTCGCCGGGTCAATAGTCAACCGGAACAGGCGGCATCTTGCCAAACTCTTCCTTGTTCAGTCTGCCATCCCGATCGATATCGAGGCTTTCGAATACCTGTTTCGGCATCTTTTGAGCGACGGCTTCCTCGAAGCTGATATAACCATCCTCATCAGTGTCGTACAACTCCCATGGTGGCGCCATCGCTCCTGGCTTTTGCTCGAGGTGTTCCGCCGCGTGAAGCGAGCAGGAAAGGGTAAGAATGGGAATAAGCGGGCAAAGCGCTTTCATGGTTATTTCTTCGCTCAAACAGGCAGCATGCGGAACGTCAACGGGATGGCGTCACAGGCGACGTCTGCGCGAACCCAGTGAGCTCAGTACCGAGGGCAGAACCTGGCGCATCATCAATGTTCGCGCGCTGCTTCCCAATACCCCCGCCGTAAGGGCGACGCTGCCTCTCAGCACTTTGCCAAGAGGCTTGCGCGGGACCAGTGCCAATGCGGCCGCAACCCCTAGAGACGCATAATACGGATGGCGTAAGATGAATCTGAATGTCCGACTGCGGGGAAATGCGCCTACGTCGTCCGTCGTTGGGTATTCTTCCGCTTTCGCGTACCTTGATCGATAGGCGCTCCGGCTCACATCCATGCGCGCCAGCAGCGCATTTTTTTCATTTTCGAGAGAGTTGCTCATATGATGTCTTTCATCAGCTTGATGTCCTGCTGCAATTCTTCCCGAACCGAGTCAAATGCGGAAACGGAATCTGCCTGATTGGGGGCTGTCAGAAAAAACAGGAACGTGCCCAGAGCGTAGAAGGCGACGACCCCCCAGGCAGAGATCACCCGGTACGGTGTGTCCCAACAAGTGACGATGACAGCCACTCCCGCGAAAACCAGACTCAGGACGGCAAACAGAGCTACCATCGCATAGCTGATGATTCGTTTCCTGAGATTCTGACCCTGGATCGCCGCGGATATCTTCAACAACTCCAGGTAATCGCCCACGCGTTCCAAAACAAGTGCGCCGAGTTGTCGGGCTTTATTGATGCTCTCAAACATGGCAGGTATCTCGACTGATTTTGACGGGGCGAACCTGATCAACGGCGAGTCAGGAGCAATCCAAGAAGAAAACCCAACCCAGCGGCATAGCCTACCGACTGCAACGGATGCTCCTTGATGCAATCCCGCGTGCATTCCACGCTGTAGTCGAATTGCTCGCGAGCGTCATAGGCCAGATCCTTCGCTGCTTCCCGCGTATCCGCAATCTTGTCCATCAGCTTCTCCTTGGCGTGTTCCAGGTCGATATCCGATAAGCTGGGAAGGCGGGAAATCAGATCATCGAGATCAGCTCTGAGATTTGAAAGCTCGTCGCTCGCGACTTCCCCTACCTCCCTTCCTGCCGATTTCGCTGCATTTCCCACCCGTTGCGCCGCCGCGCCTGCGCGTTTTGCGGCATTTTTCCCCGCGGCTTGCAGGTCGTCCATATTATTGGTGGAAGTATCCTGTTCCATTGATTGCTCCTTTGTTATTGATAGAAAAAGAAGACGGCAGTGTTGCCGTCGTTGCCGTCGGAAACAAGCTGGTAACCAGTATTGCGCGCGCGGAAGAATGCGGTCTGTTCGTTGACGCACATTTGGATATTCTCCCCGGACACCCATAAAACGGACGAGGCGATTAATTCCGAGGTTCCCCGGATATCCTCGATGTTCTTCCATGGCTGGAGTCTGGCTTGACGAGACATCATATTCAAAGGAGTTCAATTGAGCGAGTGAGGGCAAAAATGCTATAATCTCGCGCCAGCCCAGCCCGGATGGCTCATTCTCTTGCATCTTTTCTGGCCGGGCTGGATTCCATCTTATAAATTCACACATCCGTCGTTCAAAAGGGTGCTCGGACAGAGCGGAAAAGGCGGATGGAGGCTCAACCCTGAAGGAGAAAACTCATGTCGGTAACGATGCGGCAAATGCTGGAAGCGGGCGTGCATTTTGGACACCAGACCCGTTTCTGGAACCCGAGAATGGCGCAATATATATTTGGCCATCGCAACAAGATCCATATCATCAATCTCGAAAAAACCCTGGCGATGTACCAGGAGGCGATGAATTATGTGCGGCAACTGGCAGCGAACAAAGGCAATATTCTGTTCGTGGGCACCAAGCGTCAGGCGCGGGACATCGTGCGAGAGGAAGCGCTCCGATGTGGCGCCCCTTATGTCGATCAGCGGTGGCTTGGCGGCATGCTGACCAATTTCCAGACCATAAAGCAGTCCGTCAAGCGCCTCCATGACATGGAGACAATGATGGGTGACGGCACCCTCGACAAGCTTTCGAAGAAGGAAGCGCTCGATCTGCAGCGTGAACTGGAGAAGCTCAACCGCAGCCTGGGCGGCATCAAGGATATGAAAGGACTTCCCGACGCTATGTTCGTAATCGATGTCGGATACCAGAAAGGCGCAATTACCGAAGCCAAGAAACTCGGCATTCCAATCGTTGGAGTGGTTGATACCAACCATAGCCCCGCAGGACTGGATTATGTCATTCCTGGAAATGACGACTCCAGCCAGGCGATACGTCTGTATGCGCGTGGCGTGGCCGATGCGATCCTCGAAGGACGCAATCAGGCTGTGCAGGAGATCGTCAAAGGCGATTTCACCGAGATGAATGAGGCGATGGCTGAAGAATAAAGGCTTGAACTGGGCGTACGGTTTTTCAACAAATTATAGTTGGAGTGGATAATGGCGGATATCACCGCACAAATGGTGAAGGAACTGCGTGAGACAACCGGTCTGGGCATGATGGAATGCAAAAAGGCTTTGACCGAGACGGATGGAGATTTGAAGGCTGCGGAGGATCTGCTGAGAATCAAGAGCGGCGCAAAGGCGAGCAAGGCGGCGGGCCGTACTGCCGCGGAAGGAATGGTGGCAGCCTGTATCTCGTCGGACGGCAAGCGCGGTGCGCTGGTGGAGGTCAACTGCGAAACGGATTTTGTCGCCAGAAATGAAGACTTCATCAAATTTACGCGTGACCTCGCGCAACTGCTGAGCAGCGAGAATGTAAATGATGTCGGGGCCTTGGCAAACGCGAAACTCGTGAACGGCGAAAGCGTGGAAGAATGCCGCAAGGCACTGGTAATGAAGCTCGGCGAGAATATCAGTGTGCGCCGTTTTGCGCGGCACGATGCACAGGGTCGCCTTGCTTCCTATCTGCACGGTGCAAAAATCGGTGTCATGGTGGATTACACCGGGGGGGATGACACGCTGGGCAAGGATCTGGCGATGCATATCGCAGCCAGCAAGCCGATCTGTGTGTCGGAGGCTCAGGTTTCGTCAGAGTTGCTGGCCAGGGAACGTCAAATCTATGCCGCGCAGGCCGCGGAAAGCGGTAAGTCTGCGGATATCATTGCCAGAATGGTCGAAGGACGGCTCACTAAATATCTGGCGGAAGTGACGCTTCTTGGTCAGCCATTTGTCAAGGACCCGGACCAGACGGTGGAAGGGCTTCTGACGGGAAAGAAGGCGAAGGTCAATAATTTTACCTTGTATGTCGTTGGGGAAGGCATTGAGAAGAAAGCCGGTGATTTTGCCGCCGAGGTAATGGCTCAGGTGAGCCAGGCAAAAGAAGACAAGGCTTCGTAGGGGCGGGCTCATTCCATGACGACTGCTGCTTACAAGCGGATTCTGCTCAAGCTCTCCGGTGAAGCCCTCATGGGCGACGACAACTACGGCATCAATCGCGAAGTCATCGGGCGTATCGTGGCCGAGATTGCCGACGTGAGTCATTCGGGTATTCAGGTGGCAGTGGTAATTGGCGGAGGCAATATCTTTCGTGGCATGACCTCTGCGGAGGGGGGAATGGACCGGGCCACAGCGGATTATATGGGTATGCTTGCGACGGTGATGAATGCGCTGGCGCTGCAGGATGAAATGCGCCGGGCCGGGGTGGTGAGCCGTGTTCAGTCGGCGTTGCGTATTGATCAGGTTGTGGAGCCTTATATTCGAGGCAAGGCGATACGTTACCTGGAGTCGGGGAAGGTCGTCATCTTCGCTGCAGGGACGGGCAATCCTTTTTTTACTACCGATACGGCTGCCGCCTTACGGGGCATGGAAATGAACGTGGATATCGTGCTCAAGGCCACCAAGGTCGACGGGGTCTATACCGCGGATCCAAAAACCGACCCGGCTGCGGTGCGGTATGAGAAACTGTCTTTCGACATGGCCATCGCGGACAATCTCAAGGTGATGGATGCGACCGCGCTGACGTTGTGCCGGGATCAGAAAATGCTGCTCAATGTATTCAGTATTTTCAAGGCGGGAGCGTTGAAGCGGGTCGTGATGGGTGAGAATGAAGGAACGCTGGTACGGGTTTGAATTTCTCAATCTGCACCTGCTCTTCGTTTCATGAAATATTCCATCCCTGATTCCGATGCCTGGAGCCGGGCTTCAGGTCATTCAACTTCGTCATCCTTTCGGGACTGAATATCATGATCACAGACATAAAAACATCCGCTGAACAGAAAATGCAAAAAAGTCTGGAATCCCTGAAGATGGATCTGAGCAAGGTCCGAACCGGACGGGCGCACACTGGCTTGCTGGATCACATTACAGTCGACTATTACGGTTCTCCCACCCTCATCAATCAGGTAGCCAGCGTCAGCCTCGCGGACGCACGCACGATAACCATCGCGCCGTGGGAAAAGAAAATGCTGACGTCCATCGAGAAAGCGATCCGTAATTCCGATCTGGGATTGAATCCCGTCACCGTAGGTGAACTCATTCGCGTACCCATGCCAGCCCTTACCGAGGAGCGCCGACGCGATCTTACCAAAGTTGTGAAGAACGAATGCGAAGGCGCGCGGGTAGCGATGCGGAATATCCGCCGGGACGCAAACGCGCATATGAAGGAATTGCTGAAGGAAAAAAAAATCGCGGAAGACGAGGAACGCCGCGGCCAGGACGATATACAGAAACTCACCGATCGTTATATCGCGGAGATTGACAAAGTATTGCAGACCAAAGAAGCTGAGCTCATGGCCATCTAGCCGTCATTCGCAAGATTTGCGGAAATGACGGTCGCGACGGCTGGATTTTATAATATCCTAGTATCCCTGAAGCATCCTCTGGATCGACGTACTCCATGCCTTCTATCAGTTCAACCCGGGAGATACCGGAAACCGGCTCGATTCCGCGGCATATCGCCATCATCATGGATGGTAACGGTCGCTGGGCGAAGAAGCGTTTCATGCCGCGTATGGCGGGTCACAAACGGGGGGTGGAGACGGTGCGTGGCGCGATCAAGGCTTGCATGGAGCGCGGCGTCGAATACCTTACCCTGTTTGCTTTCAGCAGCGAAAACTGGCGCAGGCCGCCAGAGGAAGTCGCGTTTCTCATGCAGCTGTTCATCAGTGTGCTGGAACAGGAAGTAACAAAACTGCACGAGAACGGCATTCGCTTCAAAGTCATCGGCGATTTGTCCAAATTCGAGCCAAAAATAGTGGAATTCATTCGGAATGGCGAGGCACTCACTGCCGCGAATGACCGGTTTACACTAACGATTGCAGCCAATTATGGCGGACGCTGGGATGTGATGCAGGCCGTTCAGAAGATGCTGGAGCAGCGCCCCCTGCTGGCATCGGAGTTTGAAGAACAGGATATCACTCCGTATTTCGCCCTGAACTATGCGCCTGAACCCGATCTTTTCATTCGCACGGGTGGCGAACAACGCATCAGTAATTTCCTGCTATGGCAACTGGCGTATACGGAACTGTATTTCACCGACACCCTCTGGCCGGATTTTGATGCGCGCGCACTGGATTTCGCCATCGAATCCTATCAGCAACGGGAGCGCCGGTTTGGACGCACCAGCGAACAGCTTCAGGCAGCGTCAGCGGTTCATGGAGAACGAGGGGCAGTCATCAAACGAACGGCATAACTTTCCCATTTTTCAATTCGTGCTTTCTCCTCCTATCCGTAATGCTTAAGGCTCGAATTGTCACTGCCGTCACTGTATTATGCCTGTTTCTGGCAGCGCTTTTCTTTCTTCCCTCCATTTTCTGGATGGTATTGTTGCTCGCTCTGACGGCAACCGGTTCTTGGGAGTGGACTCGACTGGCGGGGTTTTCGCTTAATCAGTCCTTTGCTTACCTTTTGATTACGGTTCTGCTGGGAGGGGAACTTCTCTTTCTGTTGGACAACGCGTTACGGGCCGATCCTTTTGCTACCTCGTTTTTGTGGATTTACGCGTCATCTTCAGTGTTCTGGATACTCGCGGTTCCATTCCTTCTGAAAACAAAACGTCCCGTCAGAAATCGATCATTGCTCGCGCTGATGGGCTGGCTGCTGTTGCTGCCAACTTGTCTTGCCCTGCTTCAACTGCGAGCCATCGATCCGTTTCTGCTGCTCGGATTCATGTGTACCATCTGGATATCCGATACGGCGGCCTATTTCTCTGGACGAACCTGGGGCAAACACAAGCTGGCACCCAATATCAGTCCTGGAAAGACATGGGAAGGGGTGGCGGGAGCGCTGGCAGCGGTTCTCATTTACGCGCTGATATGGCGTTTCGCAACCGGGAGCGGAGACCAGATCAAACTGCTGGTGCCATTGCTGCTTATTCTCGCTGTGCTGGGGATTATCGGGGATTTGTTTGAATCCTTGATGAAACGTCATGCCGGAGTCAAGGATAGCGGGACTATTTTACCGGGCCATGGTGGTATACTTGACCGCATCGATGCCCTTACTTCGACCCTGCCCATAGCGGCCCTGTCAGTCCTCCTATTACAATCCTGATCATGACTGCTGTTCGTCATCTCACCATTCTCGGCTCGACCGGCAGCATCGGCGTGAACACGCTGGATGTAGTTGCACGCCACCCCGACCGCTTTCGCGTCGTCGCGCTAACAGCAAATAAAGACGCCAGGAAAATCCTTGAGCAGTGCCGCCGTTTCAAGCCACGTTATGCGGTGTTGTTGGACGAAGGCAGCGCGCAATGGCTCTTGGCCGAAGTCCGGGCTGCCGGCCTCGATACCCAAGTGTTTTTTGGTGTTGAGTCGCTGGAAAAGGTGGCCTCGCTGCCGGAGGTGGATGTCGTCATGGCGGCGATTGTCGGGGCCGCCGGTATACGCCCTGCGTTTGCGGCCGCATCTGCCGGTAAACAGATATTGCTCGCGAACAAGGAAACCCTCGTCATGGCCGGGCGGATTTTCACGGATAAGGTCAAGGAAAATGGCGCCAGCCTGCTTCCGATCGATAGCGAGCATAATGCCATCTTCCAGTCTCTGCCCCAGCATTTCACTGGAGACTTGGATGCGGCTGGAGTGAGGCGCATACTGCTGACCGCTTCGGGCGGACCTTTCCGACAGTTACCGCTGAGCGCGCTGGAATCGGTTACGCCTGGACAAGCCTGCGCTCATCCCAACTGGGTGATGGGGCGGAAAATTTCGGTTGATTCCGCGACCATGATGAACAAGGGTCTGGAGGTCATCGAAGCGCGCTGGCTATTTGACGCTGCGCCCGAGCGGATCGAGGTGGTGATTCATCCGCAAAGCATCATCCATTCCATGGTGGAATATGTGGATGGCTCGGTGCTGGCCCAGCTTGGCAATCCGGACATGCGGACGCCTATCGCGCATGCGCTGGGTTTTCCGGAACGTATCGAAACGGGCGTTGCGCCCCTCGACATGTTCAAAGTGGGAAGGCTGGATTTCGAGGCGCCCGATCTGAAACGCTTTCCCTGCCTGGGACTTGCCTATCAGGCATTGGCAAGCGCGGGCAGCACTCCGGCTGTTCTCAATGCTGCAAATGAAGTGGCGGTGGAATCCTTTCTTCGGTGCCGCATGCCTTTCACCGCAATCCCCGCCATGATAGAAGACGTCATGCGATCGGTTGACCGCAAGGATATTGCAACCTTGCATGATGTGCTGGAAGTGGACAGCCAGGCGCGTGAAGCCGCACATGAGTGGCTGGCGTGCATGGCGTAAAGTCGCCGGGCTTCTTCCCTGCGAACGAACCACGTCGTACGTCCCAGGTTTGCCCGTTTCGGATTTCTCGTTGCCCTGAGCGACGCCGGAAAGCCGAGGCGGAAAGTGACTCGCTTCTCGATATAGTGCGTGCGACATACAGGCGCCATGCGCAACCTGCATGCCTGGCCGCACGCTGCCTTCCTCCTGTTTTCTCCCATAAAGTCGCTTTTTCCTGTCAGGTACCTGCGCCGTTGCAGGCGTTCTTTCCCCAATTTTTTTTGTCGCGCACTTCAGCATGACTTTTTTTCTTACGATCGGCGCTTTTATTGTCGCGCTGGGAACACTGATCGTTTTCCATGAGTTCGGTCATTTTTTGGTCGCGCGCTGGTGCGGAGTCAAGGTACTGCGTTTTTCAATCGGCTTCGGCTATCCTCTGGTACGAAAGCGCCTCGGAAAGGATCAGACCGAATGGGTTGTCGCCGCTTTTCCTTTGGGCGGTTATGTCAAGATGCTGGATGAACGCGAAAGTATAGTCGCCCCGGAGGAGTTATCGCGCTCTTTCAACCGCAAACCGGTTTCCCAGCGTTTTGCGATTGTCGCGGCCGGGCCTGTAGCTAATTTTCTGCTGGCCATTGTTCTTTACTGGCTGCTGTTCATGGCTGGCGTTAGTACCATAAAACCTATCCTTGGTCCTGTGGCACCCGCGACGCCGGCCGCTCTGGCAGGATTCGAGAAAGGCGACACTGTTCTTGAAATCCAGGGCGAGGCGGTTGCCAGCTGGCAGGATGTACGCTGGCTGCTGTTGAAGCACGCGGTGGAGAAATCCCGGATTACCATAGAGACCCTTGATGTGCGTGGAGTAACTGCCCATCGTGAACTGAATCTGAACAACATCGACGCGGATGACCTGGATGGAGATTTTCTGAAAAAAATCGGATTGAGGAGTTATCAACCTGAATTCAAGCCCATCATTTCCCAGGTGATCCCGGGTAGCGCAGCGCGCGAAGCGGGCTTACGGGCGGGGGACGAAATCCTCGCCGTGAACGGCAGGGAAATTCACCTTTGGGAAGACCTCGTCCAGCAGATACGAACCAGTCCGGGCATCGTCTTGACGCTTGAAATACGCCGCGACGGGAGAGCGATGGAAGTGAAAGTCACTCCTGATGTTGTCACCGAAAGCGGGGGAAAAATCGGAAAACTCGGAATCGGTCCACAAATCGACCAGGAAGAACTGGAAAAGGTGATGATGGAGGTTAGCTATCCTCCGGGAGAGGCAGTAGTGAAGGCGATATTCAAGACTTGGGAGACCTCCGTGTTTACGTTGCAGATGCTATGGAAAATGGTGGTGGGAGAGGTTTCCTGGAGGAATGTGAGCGGCCCTATCACCATTGCAGACTATGCGGGCAAGTCTGCCCAGATGGGGCTTACGCCCTATCTCAGTTTCCTGGCGCTTATCAGTATCAGTCTGGGCGTGCTCAACCTGCTGCCTATTCCCGTACTGGATGGGGGGCATTTAATGTATTATGTCGTCGAAATCGTAAAGGGCAGTCCGCTTTCTGTCAAAACCATTGAAATAGGCCAGCAGGTGGGGGTGGCGCTATTATTTGCCCTGATGGCATTCGCCATTTATAACGATATCAGCCGCTTCATCCCCAGCTAGAATATGAAAGTCAGGTATCTCGTCGCGCTTGTATCAGCCATCTGCGCTTCGGCAGCATGGGCGCGCGAGCCATTCGTAGTCCGGGACATACGGGTGGAGGGTATACAGCGAACCGAGGCGGGCACCGTATTCAGTTACCTTCCCGTCAAGGTGGGCGATACACTGGACGATGAAAAGGCGGCTGCGGCGATCAAGGCACTTTACGCGACCGGCTTTTTCAAGGATGTGCGGCTGGAATCCGAGAATGGCATATTGGTTGTGGTCATAGAGGAACGTCCCGCAATCGCGCAGATCAGCATTATCGGTGCCAAGGAATTCGAGAAAGACAAGCTGAAAGAAGGCCTCAAGCAGGCCGGACTGGCAGAGTCGCGCATTTTTGATCGCTCGGTGCTGGAAAAGGCCGAGCAGGAACTCAAGCAGCAGTATATCAGCCGCGGCAAATATGCAGTAAAGATCACCACTACCACCACTCCCCTTGACCGTAATCGCGTCGGCATCAATTTCCATGTGGAGGAGGGGAGGACGGCAAAGATACGCAAGATCAACATCGTCGGAAACAAGTCATTCAAGGAAAAAGATCTGCTGAGCACCTTCGTTTTGCGCACGCCTGGTTTGCTCACCTGGTTCACAAAGGAAGATCAGTATTCGAAACAGAAACTTTCAGCGGACCTGGAATCGCTGCGCTCATATTATCTCAACCGGGGGTATCTCGAGTTCAGCATAGAATCCACGCAGGTTTCGATCACGCCGGATATGCAGGATATCTACATCACGGTGAATATCTCCGAAGGTCCCAAGTACACGGTTTCCGACATCAAGCTTGCTGGCGAACTGCTCGTGCCGGAAGATGAGCTGCGCAAACTGATCAAGCTTTCCGCCGGCGATGTCTTTTCCCGTGAGAAGCTGACGGAATCAATCAAGCTCATCACTGACCGGCTCGGTGACGACGGCTACGCGTTTGCCAATATAAACGCCTCTCCCCAACTGGAAAAGGAAAAACAGCAGGTCGCTTTTACCTTTTTTATCGACCCCGGGCGCCGCGTCTATGTCAGGCGCATTAATATAAGCGGGAACAGTCGTACCCGGGACGAAGTGATACGGCGTGAAATGCGCCAGTTCGAGGGGGGCTGGTATTCGACCAGCAAGATCAACCGCTCGAAACAGCGGGTGGACAAGCTGAATTACTTCACCGCCGTCAATGTTGAAACCCCGGCTGTTCCGGGTACAACCGATCAGATCGATCTGAATGTCGAGGTCAAGGAGAAGCCGACCGGGGCAATCATGTTCGGTGCCGGTTATTCCAATATGGAAGGGCTGATACTGAGTGGCTCCGTAGCGCAGGACAATATATTCGGTACCGGTAAATTCGTGAATCTCACGGTCAATACCGGGAGCGTCAACAAGACCTATTCCCTGTCCTATACAGATCCTTATTTCACGCGGGATGGCGTTACGGCAGGATTCGATCTTTACAAGCGCACGTTGAACACGCGTACGCTGGTATCGGTCGCCAATTTCAATACCGATACCACGGGTGCAGGACTGCGCTTTGGCCTTCCGCTGAACGAATTTGACAGCATCCTTGCAGGCTTGGGAGCGGAAAGCACCGAGATCGACCTGGGGCCCAACAGTCCGCAGCGCAATATCGATTTCGTGCGAAAATTCGGACGCACGACCATCAACATACCAGCAACCCTCAGCTGGCGGCGGGACGGGCGCGACAGCGCCATCTGGACGACTTCTGGAACCACGCAACGCGTATTTGCCGAGGTAGGAATGCCGGGAGGCGATCTTACCTATTACAAATTGAGCTATGACCTCAGTTGGTATTATCCTATCACGGAAATCTTTACGCTGATGCTGAAAGGAGAATTCGGGTACGGAGACGGGTACAATGGCAAGGATCTGCCTTTCTTCAAGAATTTCTTCGCCGGAGGAAATACTTCCGTTCGCGGCTACAATATCAGTTCGCTGGGCCCCCGTGACGCCAACAACCGGACCCTCGGCGGCAACAAGCGCTTGGTGGGCAACGTGGAAGTGCTGTTTCCGATGCCGGGCATGAGAAACGACCGAACGGTGCGGCTGAGCGCGTTTCTGGATGGCGGTACGGTATGGGGTCCAGATGGAGTGAGACCGGAGCAGGAAGGGCTGCGTTATTCCGCCGGAATTGCGGTGACATGGATTTCTCCGATGGGACCCTTGAAAATAAGCGTGGCGCAACCTTTGAACAACAAGCCTGGCGATAATCTCCAGCGATTCCAGTTTCAGTTCGGCCAACAGTTTTAGCCGGGGAAATCGCCAGAAGTTCAAATGGACGATGTTGCTGCTAGAGTCGCATTTGTCATGCGGGCAGCATGAATCATATAGTGTGTCGATTGCTGCATGCAGTAGCGCACGAAACATAAACTGCGTTTTTTTATCGATAGAAGCGGCGGGCTGGTAGAGGTTCCTTATGGGCAATACGAAGGTAAAATTGAGTGACCAGACACACGGAAGGACGCTGGCCGCGGCGGCGTGCATGATCTTCATGTCCGCGTTCGGGTCCGGAAGCGCCCCGGCAGAAGACGTCAAGATCGGGGTAGTCGATACCGAGAAAATTCTGGCTGAATCGGCGCCTGCGCTTCGCGCCCTGAAAAAGATCGAAAGGGAATTTCTGCCCCGTGACCAGGAATTGAAGAAGATGGCGGTTCAGGCAAAAGAACTCCAGGATTTCCTGGAAAAGGAAGGGAAGACCATACCGGAAGCGGAGCGGCGCAGCACGGAGCGCGAGCTTGCCAGCCTCAATCGCGAGTATCAGCGCGCCCAGCGGCAGATGCGCGAAGACTTGAGCCTGCGTCAGAATGATGAGGTCGCCGCGCTCCAGTTGACCGCCACCAAGGCCATCCAGAACATCGCGGAAACAGAGAAATTCGATCTGATACTTCCCTTGCGCGATCTCGTCTACCGAAGCCAGAGAGTCGACATCACCGAAAAGGTCATCAAGGCTCTGGCGGACAAATAGCCTCAGCATTCATCTCTTCGCTCCAGATGATGCTGCGTCCCTGGCTCTGCATATCTGTTTACGCTATCAAGAATCCGAGGGTGTCATCATGGATATCCATGAAGTTCTGAAATATCTGCCTCACCGCTACCCGTTCCTGCTTGTCGACCGCGTTCTCGAGCTGGACCCGGGCAAGAGTATCGCCGCGCTGAAGAATGTAACGATGAATGAGCCGTTCTTCAATGGCCATTTTCCGCATTATCCGGTCATGCCCGGGGTTTTGATCATCGAAGCGCTGGCACAGGCGGCTGCCCTTCTTACGCTCAAGACGGCGAACAGGGAAGCCGATGAGGATTCGGTCTATTTTTTTGTCGGAATCGATAATGCGCGTTTCAAGAAGCCGGTCGTGCCCGGAGATCAGCTGATACTCAAAGCGGTGATCCTGCGGGAGCGCATCGGAATCTGGCGTTACGCCGTCAAGGCGGAAGTAGATGGAAAAACCGTTACCGAGGCTGAACTGATGTGTACGGTGCGGGCCAGACAATAGCGGAATTACGGCAGAGGTATGGTTGTCGCTGCGAAGGATTTTCGGAGAAGGAATGCGGTGGAAGCACGGAATGACGAGGCTGGCTGGATCTGCGGAGTGGATGAATCCGGTCGCGGTCCCTTGGCAGGACCGGTGTTCGCAGCCTGTGTGGTACTCGATCCCTGCCGGCCGATAGAAGGTCTGGCGGATTCAAAAATACTCAGCGAAGAGAAACGCAATTACCTTACCCTTGCCATAAAAACTCATGCGATTGCCTGGGCCATCGGTTCCGCTTCTGTCCGCGAAATTGACCGGATCAATATCCTGCAGGCGAGTCTCCTCGCCATGAAGCGAGCGGTGGCAAATCTGTCGGTGACTCCGGGCCGCGTGCTGGTAGACGGCAACCACAGCCCGCGTGTGAGGTATCCCGTGACAACCATTGTCAGGGGTGATAGTCTCGTACCGGAGATATCCGCTGCTTCCATACTGGCCAAGACCGCGCGCGACGCGGTAATGGTTGCGCTGCACAGACGCTATCCGCGTTACGGATTCAAGCAGCATAAGGGGTATTCCACGGAGCAACATCTCGCGGCGCTGCGGGCACATGGCGTTTCGGCAGTTCATAGACGCAGTTTTGCGCCAGTCAGGGAAATCCTGGCTAGTGTCAGCGAGTCAGCGCTACCCAGTGGGCCCGCAATGGAAGAAGCGCGAATTTCCGGCGTTTTCTGAACGTGCAGGATTTTTTCCGTCCTTTCTGAACTGGATCGACAATATGCGTATTGAAAAAGACATGGTGGTATCCATCAGCTACGAATTATCCGATCTGGAAGGCGAGATCCTTGAGAAGTCCACCTTTCCTGTCAGCTATCTCCATGGCGGTTATGGCGATGAAATGTTTGCAAAGGTGGAAGAGGAGCTGGAGCACAAGGAGATCGGGCATCAATGCTCCGTTCTGCTGGAGCCGGAGAATGCATTCGGCGAATATGATGCGGAACTGGTGCGGGTGGAATCTCGCGATCTCTTCCCCGAGGATGTGTCCGTGGGTATGAAGTTTGAAGGGCGCGAGGAAGAATCCGGTGAATTGCTGATCTACACCGTGACCGATATTGCTGACGATAAAATAGCGGTGGATGGCAATCATCCGCTGGCGGGAAAGACGGTGCGTTTCGATTGTAAGGTCATCGAAGTGCGTCCCGCCACAGCAGAAGAACTGGCGCATGGCCATGTCCATGGACCTCACGGACATGAGCATCACGGACACCATCACCATTGATGGCCCGGGCTGTCATTTGCCGCAGTCGCCGCAGCCGTTAGCCAAGGTCAACCAGGGTTTATTCTTCCATTGCCTTCTTCAGCGCATAGAGCTGCTCCAGCGCCTGTCTCGGGCTGAGGTCATCCGGAGCAATCGCGCTCAGCAGCGCAAGGACGGTATGCTGCCGAGCTTTGCCTGTACTATCCTGACCCGGAAATGAGTTCTTTCCTGGGCACGGAATTTCCTGGTAAAACAGATCCTGCTGGCGCGGGCTGGCCGATGCCTCCTGTTCGAGCCTCACCAGATACTCTCGCGCTTTCAGGATCACCGACTCGGGCACGCCGGCCAGTGCCGCCACCTGGAGGCCGTAGCTCTGGCTGGCTGGCCCGTCGTTGACCGCGTGGAGAAAGACGATTTGATTCTTGTGTTCCACTGCACGCAGATGAACATTGGCGACCAGGGGAAACTCCTCTGCAAGCCTGGTAAGCTCGAAATAATGCGTGGCAAAGAGCGTATAGCTGCGGTTATGTTCCAGCAGATGGCGAGCGATTGCAAAGGCCAGCGCCAGTCCGTCGAATGTGGAGGTGCCCCGGCCTATTTCATCCACCAGCACCAGGCTTCGCTCGTTTGCGTTATGCAGAATATTGGCCGCTTCGGTCATTTCCATCATGAATGTCGATCGCCCTCCGGCGAGGTCGTCTGAGGCACCGATCCGGGTAAAAATCTGATCCAGCGGCCCGATACGCGCCCGCGTTGCGGGAACGAAGCTTCCGCAGTGGGCGAGCAGGGCAATGAGGCCGATCTGGCGCATATAAGTGGACTTGCCGCCCATGTTCGGGCCCGTAATGATGAGCATTTGCCGCCTGGAAGGATTACAGGCGCCCAGGCGAACGTCATTGGCAATGAAGTTTTCTACCTGATTTTCCACAACCGGATGACGTGCTGCATCGATATGGATGACTTCTTCATCGGTAAAGACCGGCGAAACGTAGCCGAGCGTGAATGCGCGCTCGGCAAAGGCGGTCAGAACGTCCAGTTCCGCAACGCTCCGGGCGACCTGCTGCAGGTGCGCGACGTAATGGGCCAGGCTCTCCAGGAGTTCGCCATATAGAAACTTTTCCCGCACCAACGCGCTATCCTGGGCGGAGAGCGCTTTTTCCTCGAAGGTCTTGAGTTCGGGCGTGATATAGCGCTCGGCATTTTTCAGCGTCTGGCGCCTGCGATAGTCATCCGGAACCTTTTCGTTGTGAGCGTGCGTCACTTCTATGTAAAAGCCATGCAGTCGATTGTATTCCACCTTGAGGCTGGCGATACCCGTACGCGCTTTTTCCCGGGTCTCCAGTTCCAGAAGAAACGTACCACAATTTTCGTGTATGGCCCGCAGTTCATCCAGCTCAGCATCATAACCATCCGCAATTACCCCTCCTGCTCGCAATAAGACCTCCGGTTCTTCTCGCAAGGATCTGTTCAGAAGCATGACAAGGCCGGCATCGGGCGCTATCGCTTGCGCCAACGAGGCAATACGCCTGCTCGTAAACGTTGCAGGTGAAGCGGCAGGGGCGGGGGTGATCGCTGCAATTGCATCCGGCAAACGCCCGAGGCTGTCGCGCAGGCCGGACAAGTCACGCGGCCGCGCGGATTTCAACGCAATGCGGGCAGTGATCCGCTCGATGTCCGCGATCCGTTTCAGGCTGTCGCGGGACGAAAGATAGGGAGGCAGTCCCGTCAATCCTGTCTCGCTGACCAGAAAGGAGACCGCGTCAAGCCGTTCCCGAATCATTTCCCTGTCGCGCAGAGGGTGATGGAGCCAGTGTCGCAGCAAACGGCTTCCCATGTTGGTCGAGCAGGTATCGAGCAGCGACAGGAGCGTCGGAGAAGCCTCGCCAAGTATCGTTTCCGAGATTTCCAGGTTACGGCGCGTGGCGGCGTCCATGCGCACGTGGCTGTCATCCCGTTCCACGTGCAGCGCCTTCAGATGTGTAATGGCTGTGCCTTGCGTAAGCCGTGCATAATCCAGCAGGGCGCTCGCCGCCCCCAGGGATATGTCCATATCCTCGCAGCCGAACCCTGAAAGATCATGCGTGCCGAATTGCCGCGAGAGGTTGCGTACCGCCGCTTTGGTATCGAACTGCCAATCCGGCAACTGTTTCAGGGTTATTTTCTTCTGTACAGCCCATCCCTTGAGGGTGGAATGATCCAGCGAGTCCGGCACGATCACCTCTGCCGGTTTGAGTCGCTCAAGCTCGGCTGGAAGATTCGCAGGCAATGTTTCCATTATGCTGAATTTTCCCGCTGCCAGATTCAGCCACGCCAGGCCCAGGGTAGATTCCCGTATCAGCAGGGCCAGCAGAATGCTGTCGCGTTTTTCTTCCAGTAGCGCGGCGTCAGTCAGTGTTCCAGGGGTGATAATGCGCGTGACCTGGCGTTCCACCGGCCCCCGGGTGGTGGCAGGGTCTCCCGTCTGCTCGCAGATAGCCACCGACTCGCCCAGCTTCACGAGCCTCGCAAGATACTGCTCTGCGGCGTGATAGGGTACGCCGGCCATCCTGATCGGCTCTCCCGCAGAAGTGCCGCGCCGGGTCAGTGTGATATCCAGCAGCCTCGCCGCTTTCTCCGCATCGTCAAAAAACAGTTCGTAAAAATCGCCCATGCGATAAAACATCAACATGTCCGGATGCTGCGCCTTGATGCGCAAGTATTGCTGCATCATGGGGGTATGTTTCGATAGTTCTTCTCGTTTCATGACATAAGGTAAATACGCGGCACTGCTTGTATCCGTAGCTAAATCGTCCGGAATACACCGACTCCTGAAAGATCAGCTGCCAGGAATCCGCTCGGCTGCCCAGTATGCCCGTTGCCTCCAATATTCGGGAATATCAGCCCGGTAGCGGCGCATGATCAGATTCGCAACCAGGCCGGACCAGCCGGTCTGGTGAGCAGCGCCCAGCCCTTGGCCCGTTTCGCCATGAAAATATTCATGGAACAGCAACAGGTCTCGCCAATGCGGATCAGTCTGGTGCGGACTGTCTCCGGGAAAGGCCGGAATCAGACCCGATTCATCGCGACGGAAAATATCCACCAGCCGTTCGGCAAGCAGATTGGCCGCATACTTGAGGCTGATCTCATAACCATTCAGGCAGGGAGCAGGAAAAGTGAAGGCATCCCCCAGATAGCGATGCATTTTTTCGATAGCCTGCACGAGCAGGTAGTTGGTAGGCATCCATACCGGGCCGCGCCAGTTGGAATTTCCGCCAAACAGTCCGGATTCGGCTTCTCCGGGAACATAATGAATGACCGCATTGCCGATACCCGGGATATAGCCCAGGTTTCGCTCGGTCGCATGCCACCTGGAGACGCTGCGAACGCCGAAAGGCGACAGGAATTCGGCTTCATTGAAAATCCGCGGCAGCATTTTAATCAGCATGGATGCGCTTACCAGCGACAGTAAATGCTCGCCGCGCTCGTTTGTATGCAACGGACAGGCGCAAACCACGCTGCCATCGAGCAGGCCGCCTTTGTGCTTCCAGAGAAGGGCCTTGAAGCGCGTCCGATGTTCCAGCAAGCGGGCATCGATCACTTCGCAGGCAAAGAGCGGGACAATGCCCACCCAGGAAAAAACATCGATACGGTGCGCGCTGCCATCCGGATGGACAACAATATCCTTGAAGAACCCGTCGCTATCGTCCCACAGTGAGACACCCGCACCGGTATGCCCGGAAAGCGTATTGGCGATCGCCAGGAACTGGCTGTAGGACTGGATGGCGATATCCTCATAAGCCGGATCCTCCACTGCGATTTCCAGTGCCATGACAGTCAATTGCAATGAAAACATGGCCATCCACCCTGTCGCATCCGCCTGTTTCAGTGCGTAGCCCCCGGGGAGCGGTTCGGACCGGTTGTAGACGGAGATATTGTCCATGCCGAGGAAGCCACCCTCGAACACGTTCATGCCAGTGGCATCCTTTCGATTGATCCACCAGGTGTGATTCAGCAAAAGCTTGTGCAGTACGCGTTTCATAAAAGGGATATCGCTTTTGCCGCGCTGCACGCGTTCCGCCCGGAAAACCTTGAGTGCTCCCATCGCATGCACGGGCGGATTGACGTTGCTGAATTCCCATTCGTAAGCAGGAATCTGCCCATTGGGATGCAGATAGTTTTCATTCAGCAGCAGTTCGATCTGGCTCTTGGCAAAATCGACGTCGACCAGTGCCAGGGCTGCGCAGTGAAAAGCAAGATCCCAGGCTGCAAACCATGGGTATTCCCAGTTATCCGGCATCGAAATGACATGCTCTGCCTTTAAATGGCGCCAGTTACGATTGCGGCCGACTTTTCTGGACGGGGGCGGTGTTGCATGGTCGCCTTTCAGCCAGGCCTCCACGTCGTAATGAAAAAACTGTTTGTTCCACATCATGCCTGCCAGTGCCTGGCGCATGATGCGATGATCCTGCGGAGTCGCTTCCGGCCGTAACGCCTGAAAAAAAGCGTCAGCTTCCGCCCGGCGCAGGCCCAGTATCTGTTCATGACGGTCAAAAGCCTCAGTCCGGGGCGCGACGGACAGCACAAGATCGATCATGCCGCTCTGGCCGGGGTCGACCGTCAACTCATGTACAGCCCCGAATTTGGTTCCCCGCCGCGCCGGATTGACCGCCGTGCTTTCTCCCTCGATCAAGTAGCGGTGGAATGCATCCTTCACGAAGGGAGCAGTGTTCCTCTCTCCCCACAGACGCGAATTGTTGGATTCGTTTTCTGTGTAGAGCAGGTCAGCGTCCTGCCGGCCGTAGAGATGGTATGTTCCCAGCGTGGGGTGTTCCGCCGCCACGCCCCAGGCAGCACCGGCAGGCGGGAAAGTCGCGTAAAGGAGCGGTTTACTGTGATTCTCCTTTTGCCAGGACCAGGTGTTGCGAAACCAGAGCTGCGGCAGCAGCCACAGTGTTGCCTTTGTTTTGGCGCGATTGCTTGCCAGAATGCGTAGATGCAATCCTTCGGGCGACGACTTTGCGTAGAGTACTTCGATATCCCAGTATCCATCTGCAAACGCCCCGCTGTCGCTCAGGCCATAAGGCGGATCCTGGCGCGAACGACGCGCGTTTTCCTCGACGAGTTGCTTATAGGGAAAGGGGGACTGGGGGTACTTATAGAGGTAGTGCAGCCAGGAGTGCGTAGGAGTGGCGTCCAGATAGAAATAGCATTCCTTGACATCTTCACCCCGATTGCCCTGATGTCCTGTGAGTCCGAACGCCCGTTCCTTAAGAATGGTGTCTTTGCCATTCCACAGCGCCAAAGCCAGGCAGAGACGCTGTGCCTTGTCCGAGATGCCGCCCAGCCCATCCTCGTTCCATCGATATACCCGCGAACGAGACTGGTCATGATCAAAATACTCCCAGGCGGTCCCATCGGGGCTGTAATCCTCCCGAACGGTGCCCCAGGCGCGCTCGGCCAGGTAAGGCCCCCACAACTGCCAGTCCTCCCCTCCCCGACGCTGGTTCTCCAGCCGTTGCCATTCGGAATTCTGTTGGATGGGCATCGATGTCATTCCTTGTTCGGTGCCGGGTCAGCCTCTCCGGCGCCTTCTGTGCAATAGCCTTCTGCGCGCGATCTTGTGGCCGCTCGCAAGGCGACAGATATTGCCTCTTCTGCCAGCGGTCAGCTTGTCTTGAGTTCCGGGGTCAGATGCGGTGCGATGACTTGCAGGAGTTGGCCGAATATTCTCGGGTTACCGGCCATGACGTTGCCGCTTTGCAGATAGGTATCGTTGCCTTCCATGTCGCCGACGAGTCCTCCCGCTTCGGTGATGAGCAGGCATCCGGCGGCCATGTCCCACGCAGACAGGCCGAATTCCCAGAAGCCGTCGTAACGTCCCGCGGCAACGTACGCGAGATCGAGCGCAGCGGAGCCGGGGCGGCGAATCCCTGCCACTCTCGGCATGAGGTCCTTGAATATGGCAAGGTAGGCTTCAGCGTGTGTAAATTCCCGGAAGGGGAAGCCCGTCCCGATCAGGGAATCGGCCAGGTGAGTCCGCTTGCTGACACGCAGCCGGTGATCGTTCAGGTACGCGCCTCCGCCACGGCTG